>NZ_CP039292.1:3300325-3600355 GCF_004798665.1 Actinomyces procaprae | reverse complement strand
ACCGTAACCGATGCCGACGTCATGTCATCCGGCCCCCGGAGCGACGCCGTTCGTCGCCGGGGCCGCCGGCCGGGCCGCGGTGCTGGAGACCGGTCGCCCGCCGTCGGCATGCGTATGCGGTTGCCCACAGGGTTGTCCACAACTGGGGATGAGTATGGCACCCCCGGGGCCCCGGGCACACCGCACAGTCGATGAGCGGTGGAAACCTGCATCACCTCGGGCCGTCTGCCTTCCCGTTCCGCGCCGTGCCGGCGGCACGCGGGCGGAGGGAGTTCACAGGCCGTGACGGCCGATGTTCACAGGGTAGGGATAACGGGCGCTTCGCGCTTGGGGCGTGGCGGGTGGGCGGTTGTGGCTGGTCTGAGGATGGAAGCCCGCGTGTGAGCGCGGCGTCGGAGGGCTCCGAGGTGCGGGCCGTCAGGGGGTGGCGTGATGGGGGTGGGGTCGAGCGTGTCCGGGTTCTCATCACGATATGCGCGGATTCGTTTGACCACGGGGAAAGCGTGACCCTATTGTGGTGCGGACGTTCGCGTGGAGTCACGTCCCTCACCATGGGGCAGCCAACGCGAGCGACCGTGCCGCGACTGGCGATGCACGGTTCCGATCATCGCACCAGGAGTACACCCGTGAGCAAGCGGACCTTCCAGCCCAACAACCGTCACCGCGCCAAGGTGCACGGCTTCCGTAAGCGTATGCGCACCCGTGCCGGCCGTGCCGTTCTGGCTTCGCGTCGGCGCAAGGGTCGCGCCCGTCTCGCGGCCTGAGGTGCTTCCGGCGGCGCACCGGATGCTGCGGTCGGAGGATTTCTCGGCCGCGGTGAGGTCCGGTGCGCGCAGCGGCAGTCGGCGGCTGGTGGTGCACTACTGCGCCGGACCGAATCACGGCCTCGACTCCAGTCCCGACCAGGATGAAGCCGGGGCCGTCGGCGTTGGGTCCATGGCAGGGCCTTCCGTCCGGATCGGCGTCGTCGTATCCAAGAAACAGGTCCCCAGGGCCACCCACCGCAACCGCATCAAGCGGCGAGTCCGTGCGCTGCTGCGGGTGCGCCTGAGCGAGTTCGAGCCGGGCGCGCGCGTCGTGGTGCGCGGGCTGGCGGGGGCGGACGGCGCCACCAGCGCGGAACTGGCCGTCGACCTGGACCGGCTGCTGAAGCGCAGCCGGTCGCTGGCGCATGCTGGGCGGCGCAGATGACTGCGGTACACGACCACGCCCCGTCCGCCGCCGCCCGGGCGGCGCTGGCACTGATAGCCCTGTATCAGCGGTGGATCTCCCCGGGTCTGCCCAGGCGCTGCCGCTACTACCCGAGCTGCTCGGCGTACGCGGTCGAGGCCGTCGAGGTTCACGGCGCGGTCAAGGGCATGCTGCTGGCGGCCTGGAGACTGCTGCGCTGCAACCCGCTGACCCGCGGCGGCGTCGACCACGTCCCCGACCCCGGCCGCTGGCGCTATCACCTGCCGCCGGACGTTCCGCGCTTCGCCGGGAGCAACCACGACTCAGTGCAGAGTCGGCCCCACTCGGGCGCCCCGCCCGACGACGGCGCCTCGTCGCGGCCTCGCCCCGCCCACACCGGCGGTGCGTGGCCGGGTAGTCCACAACAACCCTGACAACCGTCGGCATAACCGGACCTCAACAAGTTTGGCGGCATCGTCTGCCGCATCCGCCCTCAAGCACGTTTAAAGCAAGGAGTGCAATGGACACGTTCCTGTGGCCTCTAATGGTCGCCGTCGCCTGGGTCATGGTCAACATCCATCGATTCCTCGTCTTCATCGGATTTCCCGACGGGCCGGGCATCGCCTGGGTCCTCTCCATCATCGGCCTGACCATGTTCGTGCGGCTGCTGATCATGCCGCTGTTCGTCAAGCAGATCCGCGCCTCTCGCGGCATGCAGCTGATGCAGCCGGAGCTGCAGGCGCTGCAGAACAAGTACAAGGGCAAGAAGGACCCCGCCTCCCAGCAGCGCCAGCAGGAGGAGATGATGGCGCTGTACCGCAAGCACAACACCAACCCCTTCGCCTCCTGCCTGCCGATCCTGATCCAGATGCCGGTGTTCTTCGCCCTGTTCCGGGTGCTGGCGAACCTGGAGGCGGTGGCGACCGAGACCTACGCCGACCACGACTCCATCGGCCCGCTCACCGCTGCGCTGGCCGAGCAGGTGCAGGCCTCCACCGTGTTTGGTGCCCCGCTGTCGGCGTCCTTCATGAACTCCAGCGAGCTCACGGTCAAGATCGTGACCGTGGTGATGATCGTCCTGATGAGCGTCACCCAGTGGTACACGATGGCGCAGCTGAGCATGAAGAACATGCCGGATTCGGTCAAGAACAGCGACAACCCGGCCATGCGCTCCCAGCGCATGATGATGACGATCATGCCGATCTTCTTCGCCTTCACCGGCGTGCAGTTCCAGATCGGCGTGCTGGTGTACTGGGTGACTACCAACCTGTGGACCATGGGCCAGCAGTTCTTCACCATTAGGAAGATGCCCGCGCCCGGCTCCGAGGCCGAGAAGAAGATGCGCGCCCGCGAGAACGCCCGCCGCGCCCGTAAGGGACTGCCCTCCCTGGAGGAGGAGGAGCGCGCCAAGGCGGAGGCGGAGGGAAGGTCCGTCAGCTCCGGGCAGCGCGTCCAGCCGGTACGTAAGGATCGGCAGAAGAAGCGTCCTCAGAGCGCGCCCGCGGCCAACGCCGGCAAGCCCGCGCCCGGGGACTCACCCGCGGACGCCAAGGCGGACGCCGCCGACGCGCCCTCGACCAACGCCGTGGGGCTCACTCAGGAGGAGATCGCCCGGCGTCGGTATGAGCGCCGCGCCCGCGCGCGCAAGCAGGCTGCGGCCAAGCGCAAGGCCGAGGCCGCGCGGAACAATAAGAACAGCAAGCGCAAGCCCCGCTGAGCCGGGTCCGCGCAACTAAGGGAACAAACGACTCAAGACAGCGAGAGGCATCATGACCGAGCACGCAGCACGACCCAAGCACCAGAACACCTCCATCAAGGACCTCGAGGAGGAGGGCGAGGTCGGCGCCGACTACCTCGAGGAGTTCCTCGACATCGTTGACCTCGGCGGTGACATCGACATTGACGTCGACCACGGCCGGGCATCGATCGCCATCATCGCCTCCGAGGAGGGTGACGAGCGCGAGCTGGCCGACCTGGTGGGCCGCGACGGAGAGGTCCTCGAGGCCATCCAGGAGCTCACCCGCCTGGCGGTGCAGGCGCGCACCGGCAACCGCTCCCGGCTCATGCTCGACATCAACGGTTACCGCGCCGGGCGGCGAACCGAGCTGACGAAGATCGCCGAGGAGGCGGTCACCAGGGTGAAGGCCACCGGCGAGCCTGTGGCGCTGGAGCCCATGAACCCCTTCGAGCGCAAGGTCTGCCACGACGTCGTCGCCGCGGCCGGGCTGTACTCGGAGTCCGAGGGCGCCGAGCCGCACCGCCACGTGGTGGTCATGCTGGCCGACGACGACGAGGCCGAGGCCGCCGTGGACGGTGCCGCGCAGGCCGAGGATGCCGACGTCGACTCGGGCCGTGAGTGACCCGATGAGCGAGGCGGAGATGAGCGCCGCCGAGGCGGTATCCGACTCGGCGCAGCTGGAGGAGCCCACCGCGCAGGTGCGTGCGATGTTCGGCCCCGCCTTCAGCGCCACCGAGCATTTTGCGCAGATGCTGGCGGAGCAGGGCGAGCTGCGGGGCCTGGTGGGTCCCCGGGAGCTGCCGCGCCTGTGGTCCAGGCACATCGTCAACTCCGCCGCGGTGGTGCCCTTCCTGCCCGACCATGGCCGGGTGGCGGACATCGGTTCCGGTGCGGGTTTCCCCGGGATCATCGTGGCGCTGTTGCGCCCGGACCTGGATGTGGTGCTGGTGGAGTCCATGGAGCGGCGCACGCAGTGGCTGGAGGACGTCGTCGCCGAGCTCGACTTGGACAATGTGGCGATTGAGCGAGCCCGGGCGGAGGAGCTGCGGGCCAGGTACGATGCCGTCACCGCGCGTGCTGTGGCGAATCTCACAAAGCTGATTAGGATGACCTCACCTCTGTTGAAGCCGGGTGCCAGCCTCTTGGCGCTCAAGGGCGCCCGTGCCGATGCCGAGGTGGCCGAGGCCAAGTACGTGATCAAGCGTGCACGGCTCGAACCGGCGGTTGTCCATGAGGTGGTCACCCCCGATGAGGGGATCACCAAGGTTGTTCAGGTGAGGCGGCCGGCCTCGCGCTGACCGGGTGATGCTGACCGGGTGATACCTGCTTCTCACGTAGACTGAAGCGGCCGAATCGGCGTACGCGCCGGGATGTCGCCGTAGGAGAAGCAGATTGTCAGGATCGTCCATTTTCGATCAGCTCCGCGCTGACCGCTCAACCCTGGATGAGGTGGCCGAGGGCGGGTTCCCTCGGCCCGAGCACACCCGTATCATCGCGGTCGCCAATCAGAAGGGCGGTGTCGGAAAGACCTCAACCGTGGTGAACGTGGCCGCCGCCTTGGCCGAGGCCGGCCTGCACGTGCTCGTTGTCGACGCGGACTCGCAGGGCAACGCCTCGACGGCGCTGGGCGTCGAGCACGACGAGGACCAGGCGTCCATTTATGACGTGCTGGTGGAGGGTGCCCGCATTGAGGACGTCGCCGTGCAGACCCGCTTCGCCGAGACGCTGTGGTGCGTCCCCTCCACCATCGACGTCGCCGCCGTGGAGATCGAGCTCATCAACTCCGCGCAGCGCGAGGCGCGCCTGCGGCTGGCGCTGGAGGAGTACCTGCGGGACCGGGAGTCACGGGGTGAGGCGCGCATCGACTACATCCTCATCGACTGCCCGCCGAGCCTGGGCATCATGACCATCAACGCCTTCGTCGCGGCGGGCGAGGTGCTCATCCCCATGCAGGCGGAGTACTACGCGCTCGAGGGACTGGCCTTGCTGACGCGGTCGGTCGAGCGCATCGCCCAGATCCACAACCCCACGCTGAACGTGTCCATGATCGCGCTCACCATGTTCGACAACCGCACGACTCTCGCCAAGGAGGTGGAGGCGGAGGTACGCACCTACTTTCCCGCGGCGACGCTCACCACCCGCATTCCTCGCTCGGTGCGGGTGGCGGAGGCACCCTCATTCGGCTCCCCGGTGGTGTTCTGGGACCCGCGGTCGACCGGTGCGGTCGCATACAAGAAGCTCGCGCTGGAGATCGCTGCGCGCGGCGTCGATGCCGCCGCCGACCAGCCGGAAGAGTCGACGGAGGCATGACCATGGCACAGAAGAAGCGCGGCCTGGGTCGCGGGCTACAGGCACTCATTCCGGATGCGCAGGTGGAGAATCCTGCGCGGCGGCCGTCGGACGTGTTCTTCCCCGAGGCGCGCGACGGGGTCGCCGACGCCGTCGAGGCCGCGCCACGGCGCGCGGATGACATCGCCGCCACTCTGCTCGCCCCGTCGAAGCGGTCGCGGCGATCCACGGGCCGTGCGCGTCAGGCCGGGTCGGCCGAGTCACCTACGAGTGCGGACTCCGGTGCGGCGGCACCCGAGTCCACTGCGGCGACCGCTGTGGCCGACGCAGCGGCGGATGCCGCCGGGGACTCGGCGGCGTCAGAACCGGGTTCCTCGCACCCGGGCGATGTTTCACGTGAAACATCTGCGGCGGAGGCAGACACCGACTCCGCTGATGCCGAGCTCGTCCCGGTCCCGGGTGCGACTTTCGCGGAGCTGCCGGTTGAGATGATCGTGCCCAACCGGAGGCAGCCGCGCCAGGTATTCGATGATGACGACATCGCCGAGCTCGCGAACTCCATTAAGGAGGTGGGCCTGCTTCAGCCGATTGTCGTGCGCCGGGTGGATGATGCGGCCACCGTGGCGTCGACGACGGGTGCGGCCGAGGGCGAGTTCGGCGAGGCGTCCGGCAGCGACGGTGAGGCGGCTGAGTATGAGCTGGTCATGGGCGAGCGCCGTCTGCGCGCCGCCAAGGAGGCCGGGCTGGAGACCATACCGGCGGTGGTGCGCTACACGGCTGATGAGGAGCTTCTGCGCGACGCCCTGCTGGAGAACCTTCACCGGGTTCAGCTCAACCCCCTTGAGGAGGCCGCGGCCTACCAGCAACTACTCGAGGACTTCGACTGCACGCAGGCGGAGCTGTCGGCGAAGATCGCACGGTCGCGCTCACAGATCTCCAACACTCTGCGCCTGATGAAGCTGCCTCCGCTGGTGCAGCGGCGAGTCGCCGCAGAGGTGCTTTCCGCGGGACATGCGCGGGCGCTTCTCGGCCTGCCGGACGCTGCGGCCATGGAGCGTGTTGCTCAGCGAGTGGTTGCGGAGGGTCTTTCGGTGCGGGCCACGGAGGAGATCGTCGCACTCTACGGCGAGTCGAATGACGTGCCCCGCGTGCCGACGGCGTCACGTGCGCGCAATACGCCATTGCCGGCGTTGTCCACGCGACTGTCGGACGCCTTCGACACCCGGGTGAAGGTGACACGCGGCGCGAAGAAGGGACGCATCACGATCGAGTTCGCCGGGGATGAGGACCTGGCTCGGATAGTCGAGGCCCTGGCTCCCGGAACCTCGCTCGACGAGGGTTGATCGGCCGACCGCTCCAGGACGGTGAGCCGCCTCGGGTGGTTCCGGGGTTGGGCGGTCGTATCGGTGAGAATGCACGTACGCGGTTCTGTGTGAGTCGTTGACGCGGAGGCGCGGAGATACGGGGAGGGCCGCGATGTTTCACGTGAAACATCGCGGCCCTCCCCATTCAGTTGGCGCCGAGGTGGTGTGGTCTCAGGGGCGCACCGCTGGATTGTGCACCAGTTGATCGTAGAGCTCCGGCAGATCTCCCGCCGCCTTCGCGGCCATGGGGAACAATGACATCGCGGTCATGCCCGGGATGACATTGACGTCGATGAACCAAGGCTGTCCGTCGCCGTCGAGGATCAGGTCGGTGCGCGAGAGGTTGCCCAGGCCGAGGGAACGGTGGACCGTCACCGCCATCTCCTGCACGGTGTTCAGTGCGTCCTGGTCCAGACGGGCCGGCACGAAGTACTCCGACCGGCCGGGGTTGTAGCGCGCGTCGAAGTCGTAGCGGCCCTGGGAGACGACTTCCACGGGAGGGAGGGCGCGAGGACCGTCTCCGGTGTCAACCACAGAGACCGCGAGCTCGGTCCCCTCGACGTAGTTCTCGATCAGGGCGCGCTCGTCGTAGGCGAAGCAGGAGACCATGGCGCTGCGCAGTTCGTCGGCGTTTGACGCGTAGGAGACCCCTAGCCCGGAGCCACCCTGATTCGGCTTGACGACGACCGGGAGGCCGAGGTGCCCGGCGACGACGCCCAGTACGTCCTGTGCGCCGAGCTGGCTGAAGTAGGCCTTCGGGAGGGTGACGGAGTCCGGCGTGAGCACCCCGGCTGCGCGCACGGATGCCTTGGCGGTGGGCTTGAAGGATGCGCGCTGGCAGCCGTCCGAGTGCGTGCCCACATAAGGAAGACCGAGTGCGATCAGTACGTTCTGGAGCCCGCCGTCCTCACCGTGGCCGCCGTGTACCAGCGGCCAGACGACGTCGGGGCTGAAGGCCTTGAGGGAGGGGATGGTCCGGGCGTCGACGTCGAGCAGGACCACGGTGTGCCCCAAGTGCTTGAGTACATTCATGACCCGGTTCCCCGAGCGCAAGGAGACCTCGCGCTCGTGGCTGAGGCCGCCGGCGAGTACTGCGATCCGAAGTGGTTCACTCGCGGCGTTGTCAGGTGTGATGTCAGGGGTGTCGGATGAGTCGGGCATGAGGGGCTCCTTGAGTTCGAACTGCGGGTGGGCGGTAACGGTGTCAGACCTGATCCGGCGACGGCGCTGAAACGCCGCCCGATGGGCGCTGGCAGGCAGGTCCGAATAGTTTGATGAGGTCGAGGTCGTGGGTGACGACCTCGGAGAGGCGGCGCACTCCCTCGCGGATGTCCACCGGTTCGGGATAGCAGAAGGACAGGCGCATATGGTCGCGTCCTGCACGGCCGCCCGCGTAGAAGGCCGTCCCGGAGACGTAGGCGACCAGGTTGGTGACGGCGCGTGGCAGCATCTCCTTGGCGTCGAGGCCATCGGGAAGCTTCACCCACACGTAGAAGCCGCCCTCGGGCACGTTCCACGTGCACATGGGCATGAACTCGGAAAGAGCGTCCACCATGGCGTCGCGTCGACGGCGATACATGGACCGGAATTCGCTGATTTGGCCGCGCCAGTCAAAGTTGTCCAGGTACGTGGAGATTGAGAACTGGCCGACGGAGCTCGGGCACAGGATGGCGGCCTCGGAGGCGAGCTTCATCTTGTCGCGCACCGCGGGCGGGGCAACCGCCCAGCCGACTCGGTATCCGGGGGCAAAGATCTTCGAGAACGATCCGAGGTAGACGACGTCGTCAGGTGCCAGCGTCTTAAGCGCCGTGTGGGTGCGTCCCTGGAAGTCGAGGAGACCGTAGGGGTTGTCCTCGATGATGAGGACGTGGTGGCGGCGGCAGATGTCGATCACCTGCGGGCGCCGCTCCTCCGAGAGCGTGACGCCGGCCGGGTTGTGGAAGTTGGGCAGGCAGTAGAAGAACTTCACTCGGCGCCCTTGGCGCTCCAGGTCGGCAAGTGTCTGCTCCAGGGCTTCGGGAATGACACCGTCGGCGTCGATCGGGGCCTGCTGGATGTCGGCCTGGTAGGTGGAGAAGATCGACAGCGATCCGACGTAGGTCGGAGCTTCGGTGAGGATCACGTCGCCGGGGTCGATGAACAGCTCGGTGACCAGGTCGACCGCCTGCTGGGAGCCGGTGGTGATGACGACGTCCTCGGGATCGGCGTCGATGCCCTCGAGTGCCATTACCTCGGGAATCTGCTCGCGCAGTCGCGGCAGCCCCTGCCCATTGCCGTATTGGAGTGCCTTGCCGCCGTCCTTGCGGATCATGCGGGCGGTCGCCTCTGCCAGCGCGTCAAGAGGAAGGTCCTTCAGGTTCGGCATACCGCCGGCAAGCGAGACCACCTCCGGCCTTGAAGCGACGGCGAATAGTGAGCGGGTCTCGGACTCACGCAGGCCGTACGCTCGGGTGGCGTAGGAGTCGAGCCAGGGATCCAGCCGGTTGCCTCTTTGTGGGTTCGTCTCAGTCACGTGTCTTTCCCTCCCGGCGGGTGTTCGTCATCGTGCACAAGTCTGCCACGCATGGTGTATTCGGTGATGTTTCACGTGAAACATCCTTCGGCGGCGCTCCCCTCGGTTGGCACGTGTTGCGCGGTCACCGGCCGGATCGGCACGGACGGCCCGTGGTGGCCGGATGTTTCACGTGAAACATCGTTCGAGTGAGGGCGTGTGCTCCTATGTGATGGTTGCGCGGAGGCGGGCGATGACGAATGAAGGCTGGTGCTCGCCTTCGCTCCAGGCGTGTTCGCGGTCGTGGTAGGCCCCGGACGCGGGGCCGGAGACGCTGGCTCGGATGTGGGAGAGGCGAGGGCTGACGGGAGTATCGCCCGCTTGAGGCGCTTGTTGCGGACTATGAGCCGACCGATGTCGGGTGGGCAGCTCACGGCAGCGTCGGCGCCGGACACGACCGCGCTCTGACGTGCGAGGGCATCGACGCCGGCCTCCAGGCGGTGACAGCGGGCGCCTTCGGCATCAAGGTTTAGTAGTAAGAGGCTCGTCGTGTTCGGGGCAAAGTGCGGGCCGCGTTGGCGACAACTGCGGTGTCCTTCGCGTTGGTTCTGGCACTGCCCGAGGTCAGGTTGGCGGTACGGCGCATATAGAGGCCGGCAGGCAGTCGACGGTGCCGTCCATCGCCTGAGTCACCGCGACCGCCACCGCCAGGGCGCCGATCGTTGTCAGCTGGTCAACGAACAACGACCACGACGCGGCCGCGCTCGCCCAGGCGCGCACAGACCTCCCGCGGCCGACCCGTCCAGGCGCGCACAGACCTCCCGCGGCCGACCCGGCTCGTTGGGAGGGTACGTGTTGAACGGCGTCTTAGCGCCCCGGTGATGGTCTTGACCCGGTGCCGCGCCTTACACGCGCCCGGCACCGACGAGCACGTCGAGGTCCTAGTTCACCTTCCGCATCCGTCCGGGCGTTGGTGCTCACCCTGCCAGGCGGACGGCCCAGCACCCACACCAGCGTCAGAGCCAACCGCGCTGCGGCGGGTCGTTCCCCAAATCACCGCTTCCCCGCCCGTCCGCCACTGCCGGTGACAACACCGCGCGGATCATTGCATAGGCAGGGGCAGGGCATCAGGCAGTAAGCGCCCATCCGGCCCGGCCACCGGAATCACCAAGTTGAATGCGAGGAGAGGGGCACGCGCTGGAATGGCGAAGTTTCCTCGGTGCCTTGCCGTTGCCCCCAGTAAGGCTCGATCCCGCCAACTCGCACTCGGAGTCCGGGGTTCAGATCAACCAACCTAAGGCCTCGCATCTGTGGCACGGGCGCCAAATGGGGGGTGGATGTTTCACGTGAAACATCGCGCGGCGTGCCATCGGAGGGCGTCAGGGGCCGTCGGCGCAGAGCGAGTAGTCAATGCAGTCCGAGCCGGGCGATTCGAGTGCCGCGCACGCGCCGCGTGTCGGACGGATATGGCCTGCCAGCACGGTTATCGGGGCACGTCACGCACGCGCCGCGCGTGTCGGACGGGTGGTACGCGGTGGATGGTGGTGGGACGGGGGCCGACCACCGTCGTATGGCGGCTCAGGATGGTCGGTCATGGCGACTGCTCCGAAGGGGTGCGCGGTTGGGTGTTTGTGTGCGTGGCCGTTGAGCCAGCCGGTTGGACCCCTGCGCCCCCGTTGGACCCCTGTGCCCCGCTTGGACCGCCGTAGCCACCGGTTGCGGCGGTGTGATGTCTCAGGACATCGGTGACAGTTCTGCCTCAGGACATCGGTGACAGTTGTGGCGGTTTGCGGGGCCGGCGCGGTTGGAGATTGGGCTGGGGGTCGTGGTGGCGGCCGCTGTGACCCACGGCTAGATTCGGCCGGGGACAGCCCGGGGGCCTATACAGCAGCGTCGGCGATCCAGGGCTTCGTCGTCGGGTCAGGACCCGCTTTACGGCTGCAGCACGCCGACCCGGTCAGGCGCCAGGAGTCACCAGCCGATGGCGCGCCGGTCGCAAGAGGCGGCCACCGCCCCCGTACGAGGGCGTCGTCAGGCCACTGGACGATCGCCAGGCGCACACGGGGATCAACACGACGGTTCGTTGAGCTCATGCCCCAATCAGGCCCGAAGTGTCACCACCAAACACCCCCGAACTGTCACCGATGTCCTGAGACATAACACACCGGTTGCGGCGGTCCATCGGGGCGTGACCGGTCCAACGGGGCGGCGTCAAGACCCACTCACCCCTCGACGGCCCCACGCAGCCCACTCAAGCTTGGGTCTCGTGGCAACCAGATACGACGAACTCGCCACCCGCTATCGGAACGCCACCCACATCGCCGATACCGCCCCACCGGCACAAACAACCCACACAACACGACCAGGCGCCTTGGCGCGCTGTTACGGACGCGCACTGGGCCGCGTCGCTTCCCGAACCAGCTACGAGCGCCCCACGCTCGGGGCGTGTGCGGATGGAGGGATTTCGGGATCGGTGCGGGGTTGCTCGGTGTCCGGTGCCTCCGTGGTGAGCTGCTGGGGCGGGCGGAGCCGATGCTGAAGGTGCTCGGCGTCCGGTACGTCCCTTGTGAGCTGCTGGGGCGGGCATGCGGAGCCGATGCTGAATGGCGCTCGAGCGCGTCATGATTCGTCGCTGCGCAGGCGGCACGCTGGCTGTACCGGGCGCCTCATGGGAGGGTGCAGTGCTCCGGTTGCGGCGACCTCGTCCTCAACCAACGTGATACGAAGGTCAGGTGTAGTGACTCGGCGTTCGGCGGCAGCGCGGTTGAGAGCATGTGTACGCGAGTCTCCGGGATTGAGAGTCGGGTGGCGTTGCGGTGTTCGGGATGTTTCACGTGAAACATCAAGGGGCCGCGAGGATGTTTCACGTGAAACACTCTCGCGGCCCCCTGTCGTCAATTGAGGTGAAGACCCGTCAAGCGTGAAGGGCGTCTGCGGCAATGAGTGCGCGCAGGCGGCTTTCGTCGCAAGGGATATCGACCACGTGCTGCTCGGCGTCGAGCAGGCGGCGAATCGCGTCGGGAACGGGCTGAGGGGCGCCGAGGGCCTCGGCCACCGTCTCAGGGAACTTCTCCGGGCGGGCGGTCTCCAGCACCAGGGTCGGGAAACCTCGTTCCATGACCCGCAGTGCCACCGTGACGCCGTCGGCGGTGTGCGGGTCGATCGGGGTGCCGGTGGCATCGTGCACCCGCCGGATGGCGGCGAGCCGATCGGCATGTGTGGAGGTGCCGGAGACGAAGCCGAAGTCCTCGCGCAGCCGCGCTAGCCGGTCGGACAGGTCCAGTACTCCGGTGCGCTCCAGCGCCGGCCAGCGGGACTGGAACTCTTCCGGTCCCAGCAGCGTCCAGATGAAGCGCTCCAGGTTGGAGGCCTTGGATATGTCCATGGAGGGACTGGAGGTGGCCAGGGTCTGCGCACCGGTGCGCGGCCGGTAGACGCCGGTGGAGAAGAACTCGTCCAGCACGTTGTTCTCATTGGTGGCCAGGATAAGGCGGCGGATGGGCACGCCCATGGTGCGTGCCAGGTGGCCGGCGTAGATGTTGCCGAAGTTGCCGCTGGGCACGGCCACGTCCACGCGGAATGAACTGGGCTCGATGGCAGAGCCGCCGTCGGCTCCCGCCGCCCCGGCGCCGCCCCCCGTTACGCCATCCGAGGCGCGCAACCAGGCCCACACGTAGTAGACAACCTGGGCGGCGATGCGCCCGAAGTTGATGGAGTTGACCGCGCCGATGGCGTACTCGGACTTAAAGGCGGGATCGTTGTTGATCGCCTTGACCAGGTTCTGGCAGTCGTCGAAGACGCCTTCGACGGCGATGTTGTGGATGTTGGGATCGGCCAGGGAGTACATCTGGGCGCGCTGCACGTCGCTCATGCGCCCCTGCGGAGACAGCATGAAGACGCTGACGCCGTCGCGGCCGCGGAAGGCGTGCTCCGCGGCCGAGCCGGTATCACCGCTGGTGGCGCCGAGGATGTTGAGCACCCGGCCCTCCCGGCGCAGCGTGTAGGGGATCGCCTGGCCGAGGAACTGCATGGCCAGGTCCTTAAACGCCATGGTCGGTCCCTCGGACAGTCCCACCAGGGTCAGCCCCTCGGCGACGGCGTCCGCCGGGCGTAGCGGAACCACCGGGGCCGGGAAGTGCTCCGGGCCGTAGGCGGCGGCGGTGAGCGCGCGCAGGTCCGCGGCCGAGACGTCGGTGGCATAGCGCCCGATGACCTCGGCCGCGAGCTCCGGATAGCTCAGGGGACGCCAGTCCTCCAGGGTGGTGGCGTTGATGTGCGGGACCTCGGCGGGGACGGCCAGGCCGCCGTCGGGGGCCAGTCCCGATAGGAGCACATCCAAGAACCCGGCGGGCGGCATGCCGCCCCGGGTGGAGATGTAGCTCGTGTCCTGCGTGCGGTGCTGCATGTGCCGCCCTCCCGTGCGCCGTGGTGAACGCGCCCATCCTATGCGACCGGCTGAACCTTGCGGCTACCCGCGGTCGCATCCGCTGACGGGGCTGGGACAAGGTGGTATCGCAAAGGACCTGGGTGACGGCACCCCCGGCGGATGGTAGGTCCGTCTCGGTGATTTCCAGATGCACCAAGACGGTGTCCCCGCGAGTCGTACTCACGAAATTCTTGGCCTTACAGGATTCGCTTGTTGGTGAAGGCGCCTCGTCCTGAAGAATGAGGCGAGCTCCTCCACAGGGAGGAGTGCCAGCAAACATAACGAGCTATAGACCTCACGTAGCCAGCGGCGGTGAATGCCACGGTAAAGGAGGGACTTGCCGTGGAACGACGTTCAGCGATGACGACGCTGGCTGGTATGGCCGGCGGGGCGATCATAGGCACGGGTTTCTGCTCGGGCCTGCCAATCTCGCAAGCATACGCTGCAACTGGCGGTACCGAAGACGATGCCGTCGATCTGATTGCGGAGATTCGTGAGCAACTTGCCGCTAACGGAGATACCGTTGAAGAGGTATTAAGAAGCTTCGGGTACGAAGATGCTGCGGCTGAGTTCGCGGAGGGAACGTCTGGATCTTCGGGGGCTACAGGTCCCCGTCGGGCCGCAGCGTCCAACCAGACCAAGAAGGCGCTTCGTGCCTCGGTCGCAGCTATAGGCGCATCTTTCCTTGCTATGGGATACAAGCTCTCAGCCGAGTTGGCGTTGCATGGCCTTGACTTGACCCGTACCGGTACCACATACGTGCCCAAGAATGGTTCTATTGCCGGGAAGTCGGCTACAGTGGCCGCGCTACGAAAGAAGACAGCAAAGAGTGGCAGTGCGACGTTTAACAGGGCAGGAGGCACGATAGGGTACGATCTCTATTATTCAATCCACAAGTTCAATTGGTAATAATCCGGGGGAAAGATCATAGTTCGAGACGTTTATGATTTTCAGAAAGGAGACCATGCCGGTATGCAGCAGAAGGTCATTAATGTGATGGTCGCTGCCCAGAGGCAACGTGCGATCTATCCCTTCAATATCAAAATCACGGTCTAAGATGGCGGCATGCGTCGTAAACCCATATTTTGTTGTCGGTGTGCTTATCCGTTGCTGGCTGCTGCCTTGGTCACCGCGACACTCAGCGGCTGTGCCGACGGGCACGAGGAGGGTGACCTGAGTTGGCAGCTCGACGTATTGGCGCAGAACTGGGAGGTCGAGATTCCCAGTAGTGTCAGCCTGAAGGGCTATCAGAGCTCGGAGGTCGGCCCCCATGGCGAAGTCGACGCTGTTTACGTGGTGCAAGCACGCGACGTGGAGGGAACCTGGCTCGACGGCGACTTCGACTCCCCCTCGAAGACTCGCAGCGAGGAGCTGGCGGAGACCGTCGCTGCGGCGTCGGCCGCGGACATCGTGGGCGACGTTGCTGACTTGCGGTGCATCGACCCGCTGAAGAAGGGGACTTCCGACACCCTCACGGTCTGCCGCAGGTCTGAGGCCGACGAGTTGATTCTGCTGGAGCACGTCCCCATCACCTGAGGCCATGCCTCGTGACGTACTTAGGAGGGTCACGTCATGCGACTCCCTGGGGACGCACTCGGCGAGCGCAGGTGGCAGCACTCGGTGCCGAGGAATGTCTGAGATCGGCACAAACGCATCGGCGGGCCCTTTGGGCCCGCCGACGATCGTTGGAATCATGCGGTTGCGTCGTATGGTCTGGTCATTGCTTCCGGCGTTTGTGCCGATCTGCGACACTCGCGCGCGAGCGGCGCCCCAGAAGCAGTCAACCGGGCACGGCGCGGTCGACCCGGTCAGGCGATGACCTTCTCCAGCTGCGCCTTGAAGGAGGCCTTCGGGCGGGAGCCGGCGAACTGGTGGACCACCTCGCCCCCGGACACGACCGCGAAGGTCGGGATGGAGCGCACCCCGAAGGAGCGTGCGGTGGCAGGGTTGGCGTCCACATCCAGCTTCACGAACTTGGCCCGCCCGCCCAGCTCGGCGGCGACCTCGTCCACGACGGGGGCCATCTGGCGGCAGGGGCCGCACCACTCGGCCCAGAAGTCGATGACTACGGGGATGTCGGACTGCATGACCTCGGCCTTGAAAGTGGCATCAGTGACGGCGACGGCATTAGACATGGGACCTCCTGAAAGGGGTGAATGAATATCGAGTAATGTGAATGAGGATGCGCCCTACTTGGCGCGGACTCACGCGTCCAGCTCGGCCAGGTAGGCCTCGGCGTCCAGGGCGGCCCGGCAGCCCGAGCCGGCGGCGGTGACCGCCTGCTGGTAGTGCGGGTCGGCGACGTCGCCGCACGCGAAGACGCCGGGGATGTTGGTGCGCTGTGAGGGCGAGTCCACCTTGATGTAGCCGGCGTCGTCCAGCTCCAGCACGCCCGACACCAGCTCCGAGCGCGGGATCTGCCCGATGGCCACGAACAGGCCCGCGGCCGGAAGCTCACGGCGCTCCCCGGTAACCGTGTCCTCCAGGGTCACCGACTCCAGCGCGTCAGTCCCGTTCAGGCCCACCACCCGGGAGTTCCAGGCGAAGTCGATCTTCGGGTCCTCCTGGGCGCGAGCGGCCATGACCGCGCTGGCCCGTAGCTGGTCGCGGCGGTGCACCACCGTCACCGAGGAGCCGAAGCGGGACAGGAAGGTGGCCTCCTCCATCGCCGAGTCCCCGCCGCCGACGACGACGATCGGCTTGTCCTTGAAGAAGAAGCCGTCGCAGGTGGCGCAGTAGGACACGCCGTGACCGGACAGCCGCTCCTCTCCGTCGACTCCGAGCTTGCGGTACTCCGAGCCGGTGGACAGGATGACCGTGCGGGCCTCGTAGACGGCATCGTCGGTGGTGATGCGCTTGACGTCACCGGTCAGGTCCAGGCCGGTGACATCCTCGTAGCGGATGTCCGCGCCGAAGCGCTCCGCCTGCTCCTGCATCTGGGTCATCAGGTCGGGGCCCATGATGCCCTCCCCGAAGCCGGGGTAGTTCTCCACCTCGGTGGTGTTCATCAGGGCGCCGCCGGCGGTCACGGAGCCGGCGAGGATGATCGGCCGCAGCTGGGCGCGGGCGGCGTAGATCGCAGCCGTGTAGCCCCCGGGGCCGGAACCGACAATGACGACGTCGTGGACCATGACTCTCCTGACTCGTGTCTTCCCAGCGGGCTGATGCCCGTCGGTACCAAGCGGGTACGCCGAGTGAACCGGGGACCAGGGCACTTTGTTCCAGTGGAACGACCTATTTGAACGTGATCTCCGAGATGGTGACCTTATATTCGCCGTCGGCCGCGGTCGGCAGGTCCGTCACCCACAGCACGATGGACTGCGTGGAGGTGGCATCGAAGTCGAAGGTGGTTGTGCCCTCGCTGAAGGCCCCCTCCGCCAGCAGCGTCCCGCCGGTCGGATCCTCCGCGCTGGTAGCGCGCACCTGCACGTTGCCGCCGACACCCGTGCCATGGATCTCGACGCCGGACACCGGCGCCTCGCTCTCGAGTGACACCGCCATGCCGATGCCCTGCTTCCAGGCGAGGGAGGCGTCGTAGTAGAAGCGCGAGGACCAGGCCTGATCGGTGGCGCCGTCGATCACCCGGGCGGCGTTCTCCGGGTGCTCGTTGTTGTCACCGAAGGGGTCCAGGGCCTGAGCGGAGACGGGCTTGGCGGTGGCCTCCGCCTGCTCCTCCTCCGGCTGCTCCGGTGCCGGGGCCGGAGCAGCCGAGGCCGTGGGCACGGTCTTGGCGGCGGGAATGTCATCATCCTGGAACTTCACGCCCGCCAGCCCCAGCAGGTTGTTGACGGCGAAGAACACGCCGACGAGGACGGCCACGAGGACGGCCACGAGGACGGCCGTGGTGGTGCGGTTGACCGCCCTCTCCTCCTCATCCTCATCATCCGGGCGCAACTCCTGCGCCGTCCGGTAGTCCTCCGGCGCATACGGAGCGGAGGCACTCTCCTGTGCAGGCTGGTATGAGCCCCCCGCGTCGGCCGGGGCGGCCGGGGCGCTCGCCGGGGCGGGTGCCGCGATCCGGTCCGCGGTGGCCGGGGGCCGCTCATCGGGGGCGGGTGCCGAGCCCGCGGCGGGTGCGGGGACGACGGCGTCCTCGGCGTCCGCCACGCGGGCGGTGGAGCGCCGCCGCAGCCGCGCCAGGACTCCTCCCGCCATGCTGGTCAGCGCGGCGGCGGAGGCCCCGGAGGACGCGGGCGACGGCGCCGGGGGCGCGGTCGGCTCGCCGGGTGCCGCCGACGGGGCGGCCAGTTCCGCCAGTGCCCCGCGATCCCACGGGGTCAGCACGCCGGCGACCTCGGCCGCGGACTTGGGTGCGCCCTCCGGGTCCGCCCAGGTGCGGGTAACCAACTGATCCAGGACGGCGTCGACGTCGTCGGGGGTGCGGGCGATCTGGGACGGCGGCACCGGTGCGCCGCCGGCCATGGGCGCGGTGGGCAGGCCGGTGCGCTTTCCCGGCCAGCGTCCCGTGAGTCCGTAGTACAGCAGCTCGACCAGGGCGTGCGCGTCGGCACGGTCAGCCGCCAGGGGGTCCGCGGTCGCCACTGAGTCCCGGCCCAGGGCCGCAGCCTCCACGCCGACGCCGGAGACCTGCACGGTGCCGTCCGGCCGCACACGCACCGACTCCGGCGCCAGGTTCAGGTGGTGCAGGCCCCGCCGGGAGCAGGCGTCCAGGGCCTGAGCGGCCTCGCCGACGATTGCGCGCACCTGGTCGGCCCGCAGGCCCGTGCCCACCAGGGAGGCGAAGGTGCGGCCCGTCATCGGCTCGGTGACGATGAACGACGGCGTGCCCGCCTCAACGTCGTATACGCGCTGGATGCGCCCATCATCCACCAGCACGGCGCGCGTGGCCGCCTCCAGCACCTCACGGCGGTTCGGGGTGGCGTCGGTCAGCATCAGCACGGTGACCGGACGGTCCAGGATCGTGTCCCGGCCCAGGTGCCGCACGATGCGCGGCAGCGTCGCGGGCATGGCGGACAGCAGCTCATACCGGCCGGAACCGATCGGTGTAGCGTCCGCCATAAGGCCACCTCCCACGACTGGTAGCGCCTGAGTGTTGAAAGCGAGTCTAGCCGGATCTGCGGGCCATACGGCGGCCGGGGCGAAACCGATACTGGAGGAGGTCGGAACGGGCCCGGTGCCCGACTGCCTGGCTGCCGGCGGGAAGGACGGGGGCAGCACCAGCGGCTCCTGGGCCTCGGCGCCCGCCCCCGGCGAGGAGGGCGCAGCGGGCGCCAGGGCCCGGCCCGCGCCCACCACCGCGCGGCCCACCGGCCCGGGCAGGAGCCCTCCGATCTTGGTGACAATGCGCGACAGGGGACTGAAGAACACGTTCAGCTCCTGCACGCGCAAAGCCTTGGCGGCGGCCAGATAAACCACCGACATGAGTACCGCCGCCACCAGCACCGTCACCAGGGCGTCAACCGGTCGTGACCCGGTCAGGGAGCCATCGGTGGGGCCGAGCAGGCGGCGCACGAGCAGCCCGGTCAGTACGGCGGGCGCGGCCGCGGCGATCAGCCGCACATAGGTGCCCACCACGCGCGGGCCGTCCAGGTCCGGCAGGTGCCGCCGGATCAGCGGGACCAGGACGAGGAACCCGGCGACCTGGCAGGTGGCCGAGGCCACCGCCGCCCACACCATCCAGTGGTTGGCCGGGGCGAGCAGGTAGGCGCCCAGGCAGACCACGACGGGGATGATGCCCACCACGGTGTCGGCGATGAGCAGGCGCTTGGTGTCCGCGTAGGCGAGCATGACCCGCTGCATGGTGAACCAGATGCCCTGCCCCACGATGCCGATCGCCAGCACCGTCAGGATCGGGGCGGAGGCATTGGCCTGCTCCAGGGCGAGGGAGGGGACGAACACCTGCAGCGCCGGGGCCGCCAGCGTGCCGATACCCGCGGCGAACAGCACCGTGAACACGGCGATCGAGCGCAGCCCCAGGGAGAGGTCGTCGCGCACGCCCTCCCGGTCCCCGGCCGCCGCCTTCTCACTCATCCGGGTGAACAGCGCGGTGATGATCGAGGTGGTCACCAGTGACTGCGGCAGCATGTACACCAGCTGGGCGTTGGCGTACATCGTCGTCGACGGGACGATCACGTCCGCGTAGGCGGCCGACTCGGCGGCCGTGACCGCCCGCGAGCCCAGGTTCGTGGCCGCCAGGTCACCCAGGGAGACGATGCCCGTGCCCAGCAGCGCCCACAGCGCCACCTTGGACATGCTCCCCAGCCCCATGCCGCGCACCCCGAGGATGAGCTTGGGGCGGAAGCCGGAGCGGACCAGCGGGATGTACAGGATCAGTGCCTGGGCGGCGATGCCGAGCGTCGTCGTCGCCCCGATCAGGGCGATGCGGCCCGCATCCCAGATACCCGGATCCTGCCCCGTGGTGTAGCCGCCGTAAATGTGCAGGTACGCCAGGATCGAGGCGATGGAGATGATGTTGTTCAGCACCGGTGACCACATGTAGGGGCCGAAGCTGGACCGGGCGTTGAGTACCTGCCCCCACAGGGCGTACAGGCCGTAGAAGAAGATCTGCGGCATGCACCAGAACGCGAAGGCGAAGGCGAGCGGCTGCCAGCGCCCCAGGCCGGAGGCGTACAGCATGATCACCAGCGGCGCCGCCACCGTCAGCACCGCGGAGGCTGCCGCGATCACCAGGGAGGCCGCGGTCAGCAGCCGGTTGACCAGCTCCTCCCCGTTGCGCTGACGCAGCGCGCGCACGATCTGCGGCACCAGGATCGCGTTGAGGATGCCGCCGATCAGCAGGTTGTACAGCTGGGTGGGCACCGTGTTGGCGGTGTTGAAGGCGTCCGCGGCGCCGGAGGCGGTCGCGCCCAGCGCGGAGATCAGCAGTGCATTGCGCACCAGCCCCAGGATGCGGGAGGTCAGCGTGCCGGCGGCCATCACCGCACTGGAACGGGCGATCGACGGCGCCTGCCGCTCCTTGTCGGCCTGCTGCCCCCGCTGGACCGGGCTGTTGGTCCGGGACTGCGCCCCGTCCTGCTTCATCTGCGCTCCCTGGGTGTGGCGGTTCGGCGTCCCCGGCGCACGGTCCGGACGATGCCGGCTACGAGCAGGATCACCAGGACTCCGCTGAGGATGCGGGTGCCCACATTCTCCCAGTCGGCCCGCACCCGCAGATGGACCGTGGAGGGCGTGCCGACGAGCGCGTCGTCGTCGGCACGCAGCTGGATGGTCACGTCGACGTCACCGGAGCCGACGGCGGTCACCGGCACGCTCGCGGTCGCCTGCCCCCCCGCCGGCACGGTGACGGTGACATCCTCCGAGATCTGCAGGCGCGTGGAACTGGACTCCAGGTGCACCTTGACCGTCACGTCCTGGTCCAGGGAGGACACGATCCGCACCGGCAGGTCGGCGGCCGAGGCGATGAGGTTGATGGTGCTCGACGGCGCCGCCGCGAGCCCCTGAATCACCGTCTCACCATGAGCCCGGGCCTGGTTGATCATCGCCGTGCAGGCGGACTCGTCCTCCCTCCAGGAGGCCGAGGCGGTCAGGGCGACGACGTCCGTGGACACCCCCAGGGCCCGGGTCGGGTCGCTCAGGATGGAGGCCACCGAATCCAGCCGGGTCGCGGCCTGCCGCGCCGCCCCCAGGGTAATCGCCGTCACCTCGCCCTCGCCGGTGGTGGAATCCGGCAGTGCCATGCGCACCGCCTCGGTGCCGGCGGTGGCCGAGTCGGCGGCCGACTCCAGCAGGGACTGAAGGTCCTGCGGCTGCATCCAGGTGGAGCCCGTCAGGGCGGCCAGGCGCTGGCGGAGCACCTGCGGATCGGTGTGTGCGGCGTCCTCGCGGGAGACGGCCACGACCAGGTCCCGGCTGAGCGCCGGGGCCTGCCGGGTCAGGATCGCGCTCTGGCCGCGCAGGAGCTGCACGGCGTCGAGCTCTGGCAGCCTCGCGTCCCCCTCGCCGGTGGCGAGGCTGCCGCCGGCCGCCGCGGAGAGTTCCTCCTCCGGGATCAGGACGGTGCGGCCGTCGAGCAGCATGGTGCCCGACGGCGTGTAGGTCAGGTACTCGGCGACGGCGGCGTCGCCCGGGTGGGCGACGACAGTGGTCACCGAGTCGGGCAGGGCGGCGAGCGTGGTGGCGTCCAGGGAGCCCGCCGCCCAGGCGAGCTCGGTGCCGGCGCCTGAGCTCGCCGCCGCGGAGTCCCGGGCCCGCTCCAGGGCGGAGTCGAGCAGTTCGTCCTCCCCCAGGTGGGCGAGGGCGGCCAGGTCGGCGTCCGCCCAGGGCAGGACGATCACGTCCCCGGCCTCCAGCGCGGCCCCGAGGGCGGTCCCCAGCCGGTCGGCGTCGGTGGCCTCGGGCTGAGCGGACTCCTCCGTGGGCGCGGGCGCGGCGGTGGCGGCGACCGGTGCGGCGGAGTCAAGCCCGAGTGCGGCGAGCAGCGCCGGGTCGACTGCCAGGACGATCCCGTCCCCGGCCAGCTCCAGCAGGCCGAGCACCCGCTCGCGCAGCGCCGAGAGCGTCTGCGCGGTCCCGGCGTCCCCGTCCTGGGGGTCCGCGCTCGCGGCATCGGTGGGGCCGGCCTGGGAGTCGGCGGATTCCGTGGCGGTGCCCTCCTGCGTCGGCGTGGGGTCGTGCACCGCACCGGCGGTGCCGCTCGCGGAAGGGCCCGCGGTCGGGTCGGTGGAGGCGGGCGGGGTCGCAGCCGCCTCCTCGCGCACCTCGGGGGTGGCGGCGGTCAGGGCCAGGAGTTCGGCCGGGGAGGCCGTCACCGGCACGAATACGGTCACCCGCGTGGGGCTGACCCGCACCCCCGGGTTCCAAAGCAGGATCGTGCGGTCCTGAGTGAGCGTGGTGTAGCCCTGCGTCAGCGCCACCTGCACGCCGCGCGGCCCCCACTGGTCGGTGTCGGACAGCGGCATGTCATCGGAGCTGACCGTGACCCTGAAGGACCGTTCCGCGCCCGGGGCGACCTGCTCGCTCTGAGTCTGCACGGCGACCGTCTCCAGGGGCGTGTCATGCTCGTCGCCCAGCCAGGAGGCCAGGCCGGCCGTCGTCATTTCGGTGCGCGACTGCATCTGCACCACCAGCGTGGCGTCAGTCAGCGCCTGCTCGGTGCCGTTGGTGATGGTGCCGGTGATGGTGACGTCCTCGCCGGTGCTCACCACCTCCGGAGCCAGGCTCGTCACGGAGACGGTGACCCTGCCGGTGACCTCCTCCTCAGTGGCTTCAGAGTCGGCGTCGGTCACATCTGCGGCAACGGCGGCCGGGCCGGCACCGGGCCCGGCCGCGTCGGCGGGCGAGGCGACGCCGAACGGGGCCGCCGTGAGCGCGCCGACCAGTACTAGCACTGACAGCAGCACGGTCAGTACCCGCCGTGCGGCGGGACCGACCGGCGGACAGCGGTGCGCCGCGCCGGGAGTCACCCGTCACCCACCAGGATCTCCCTGGCGGCGGCGACGATCCGACGCTCATTGGGGTAGGCCAGGCGGCGGGCGACGTCATCAAGAGTCACCCACTCGACCTCCTCCGCCTCATGGTCGGGATCGTTCTCCGTGGTGAGCCTGCCGCCCAGGGCCTCCAGCAGGAAGTGGTGGACTACCTTGTGCACGCGGTGATCCTCGCCGGCGAACCAGTAGTCGACGGTGGCCAGGTGCCGCAGCACCCGGCCGGTGATACCGGTCTCCTCCGCGATCTCACGCACGGCCGCCTCCTCGGCGGTCTCCTCGCCCTCCAGGTGTCCTTTGGGCAGGCACCACTCCAGGCGCCCACCCCGGTTGCGACGCGCAATGACGGCGGTCACGGCCCGGCCGTCCTGCACGTCGATGATCAGCCCGCCGGCACTCGTCTCATCGACCACGGGCAATGAGCGCGCGGTCGCGCGCCGCGGCCGACTGCCGGCGCGGGGCACACGTGAGCGGTGGGAGGACATGGGGACACTCTAGGCGGTCCACCCGCGGATCGGCTCCCTTGCGCTCCGCGTGGCAGGCTTAGGCCGATGACCGACCGCCCGACCGCCCCCGCCCCCAAGTCCGCCCCGCGCCCGGAGCGGCGCGCCCGCACCGCCGTCGTCCCCGACGAGCGCCCCGACGCCGACGGCCTGACCCCCACCGCCCGCCGGGCCCTGCGCAGCCTGCCACCCTCGCTGCACGACCTGGGCCGCAGCTTCGCCGCCGCCGGATACGAGCTCGCGCTGGTCGGCGGACCCGTGCGGGACGCCTTCCTCGGCGTCGTCCCGCACGACCTGGACTGCGCGACCTCCGCCCGCCCCGAGGCGACCGAGGCGCTGCTGAAGGAATGGGGCGACGCCTGCTGGGACGTCGGCAAGGACTTCGGCACGATTGGTGCGCGCAAGGGCGAGACGATCGTCGAGGTCACCACCTACCGCACCGAGGAGTACGAGTCCGGCTCCCGCAAGCCCGCCGTCGCCTACGGCGACAGCCTTGTGGGTGACCTCACCCGCCGGGACTTCACCGTCAACGCCATGGCACTGCGGCTGCCGGAGCTGCAACTGGTCGACCCCCACGGCGGCTTCGAGGACCTGCTCGCGGGCGTGCTGCGCACCCCGGTGTCCGCCGAGCAGTCCTTCGACGACGACCCGCTGCGGATCATGCGGGCCGCACGTTTCGCCGCGCAGCTGGGCTTCGACGTCGAGCCCGACGTGCTTGAGGCCATGAGCCGCATGGCGACGCGGCTGGAGATCGTCTCCGCCGAGCGCGTGCGGGCCGAGCTCGAACGCCTGCTGGTGTCGCCGTGGCCGCGCCGCGGGCTGGAGCTCATGGTGCACACCGGTGTGGCCGACGTCGTCCTGCCCGAGCTGTCCGCCCTGCAGGAGACCGTCGACGAGCACAAGCGCCACAAGGACGTCTATGAGCACACCCTGACCGTGCTGGATCAGGCGATCGACCTGGAGACCGGGCCGGACGGGCCCGTGCCCGGCCCGGACCTGGTGCTGCGTCTGGCGGCGATCTTCCACGACATCGGCAAGCCCGCCACCCGGCGGTTCCTGCGCGACGGCACCGTCACCTTCCACGGGCACGACCACGTCGGCGCCCGCATGACCGCCAAGCGCATGCGTGCCCTGCGCTTCGACAAGCAGACCATCAAGGACGTCTCCCGCCTGGTGGAGCTGCATCTGCGCTTCCACGGCTACGCCGACGCCGCCTGGTCCGACTCCGCCGTGCGCCGCTATGTGGCCGACGCCGGACCGCTGCTGGAGCGCCTGCACCGGCTGACTCGCGCGGACGTGACCACCCGCAACAAGCGCAAGGCCCACATGCTGGACGCGGCCTACGACGACCTCGAGGACCGCATCGCGCAGCTGCGCGAGGAGGAGGAGCTGGCCGCCATCCGCCCGGACCTGGACGGCAAGCAGATCATGGCCGAGCTCGGCGTCGGGCCCGGGCCGGTGGTCGGTGAGGCCTACCGCTTCCTGATGGACCTGCGTATGGAGAAGGGCCCCCTGGGTGAAGACTTGGCGCGCGAGGCGCTGCACTCCTGGTGGGCGGCGCGCGGCGGGAAGTAGGCGGCGGGAAGTAGGCGGCGGGCCGACACTGCGGGTGTCGCCGTCGGCAATCGCCCTGGTCAACAAGCCGGAGGGTGCGCTCTCTTCGTCTGCAACGCCTCTTCCCCGTTAACAACGCTACTTAACGTTCTGCTGAAGGCCTCGGAGGTATACAGCAGACGGTTAACTGGCGTTGTTAACCCCGAACCGGCGTAGTAGACGCGTCCGCGGGTGGGCGGGTGCCGGCACCCGCAAAGGAGCTGGCCTTCGGTGGTGCGCATGTGCCGCTGAACCGAGCCATTGCGGGCCGCCTCCGTCGCCGGCCTCTCACCGGCGTCCACAGGTGCCGTTCGCGACACCCCAATCCACAGAGCTCACGGGGCGCGGTGGCGCCGCCGTCGGGCCGCGGCGATTCTGCTGACATGCAGCACTACCCGACCCCGCCCGAACGTCCCCGCATGTGGTTCACCGCCGACCGCTCCAACGGAGGCCTGTCCGGTCGACGCGATCTCATACGGGTGGCGCATGGCAGCTACATGTTCATTCCCGGCCGGGATACGCCGACCTGGCGCCTGAAGGAACTCGTCACCCTGGCGCGCTGCGAGGCGGCGCTGCGAGCCTCGCCGTCGGCAATCGCCCTGACCCACGAGGCGGCGGCGGTGGTGCTGGGGCTGCCTGTCTTAGAGTCCGAGCCCTGTATCCGCCTGGCGGTGCCCGGGAACCGATCGCGCAGCACCATCGTGTTCCCAACGGTCAGGTACGGGCCGCCGGAGGGCCGACGTCGTGGTCGGTCGGTGACGCTGCTGCGTTCGACCACTGCGCCGGCGCCGGAGGAGGTCGTCAACGTGGGCGGATTGCGGGTGACGACGCCGCTGCGCACGGCCATGGACTGCGCCTTCGACCTGCCGGTGCGCGAGTCGTTGCCGGTGGTGGACGCCGCGCTGCGGGCGGTGTGCCGGCCCGACCGCTTCAACCGGCGCTGCTATGGGGAGATGGAGATCGACGCGGCGCGCGAGCGGTTGATGCGCATGGTGGAGAGCCAGGGGCGCCGTCACGGCAAGCGTCGTGCCAGGGTAGCGGTGGAGCGGGCGGACCCCTTCGCGGAGTCGCCGGGCGAGAGCGTGCTGCGCTGGGCGGTCGGTGTGGCCGGGGTGCCCGAGCCGGTGACGCAGCGGCGCTGGATCGGCGACGATGCGCACGAGTACTTCCTCGACGTCGCCGTGGACAGTGCCATGGTGGACCTGGAGTTCGACGGCTACGGCAAGCTGGCGACGTCGGCGGACGTGCGCGCGGAGAAGCAGCGGGAAATGGTGCTGCGGCGTGGCGGGTGGGCGGTGCACCGCTTCGAGTGGCGGGAACTGGCCGATCCCGAGCGGCTAGTGCGGCGGGTGGAGAGTCTGTTTCCGCCTGCGGCCTTGCGTGAGACCCGACGTCGTCGCGACCTGTGGCTGTAGGGGTGCGGCTCGGGACGGTGTCCTGCTCCGGCGAGGGACGCGCCCCGGGCGCCCGTGGCGACTACTACGCCACTTCGGCGTTGAGTACGCCGGTTGGCGGTTGATTTCGCCGGGTACAGCCGCACAAGCAAGCGCTAAGTGGCGTAATAGACCCCGAACCGGCGTAGTCGACGCCTTTGAGGGGTGCGTGCAGACCGCCGTCGTGCCGAACCGGACAGGGGAGATGGATAGAGCTACCCGCCTGCGCGCGCGGACAGCGGCGAGGCGATCTCGCTACAGTGTTTTCGTGAACAGCGTGTCCACTCTCCCCGGTCCCCCCGGACCCGGGTTCGTGTCCATTCGGCCCCGTGCGAACGCGGGCCGTATCACGGCGCTCATAGTCGGATGGGCGTCGGTCGTGCTGGTGCCGGTGGCGGGCGTGGTGTCCATGGTGGCGGACAGCAAGGCCGGTTGGGGAGCATTCGTCTATATCATCGCCGTCGGCCCCTGCCAGGCGATAGTGCACATTGTGCTCGCTGTGTTGTTTCAGGTGGCTCAATCGAATGCTCGTGAGCGCCCCGTTTCGCCGTGGATTCCGCTGGCCTACGCGGTGTACCTGCTTGCGTTCCTCGGAGCCTCCTTCCTGTTCCTCGACGTGGGCGACACTCCGGTGTACTACTCCCCGTGGCGCGAGTCCGCCGACCTTGTTGTAATGCCGCTCATTTGCGTGTCCGTAGCTGCGCTCGTCTTGCTGTTTGCTTTCGTCGTTGTTGATCTCGCGGCTTCGTTCAAGGCGCGGGACACCACCCAGTACCGACCCTTACCCGCACCCTTGCGCTAGGCCGGTGGAGCGACGCCGTCGATGGCGGTCATGTTCCGCGGACGGTGGCGAAAGCCCGGGAGCAATGCCGCGGGCTCCCCGCACCCGTAGAGGTGCCGCGTTCGAACCACGTCATGGTGCGCTCGCGCATGCGCAGAAAGCGTCCGGCGCCGGTGTGGCGTGGCATCGTCGTCGAGGAAGGCGCAGGGCGGGCGGCATTCAGGCCGGTCATGGTCTTGCCGCAGGCGCGGGTGCCCTCGATGACGACGGCGCCGCCGACTTCAAGCAGCCGACCAAGCTGGGCGTCGACGACGCGCGGCAGGTAGTCATGACCCAATGATTCCCGCGTGTCCATGTGGCAAGTGGAGCGGAAGGCGGAGGTTTGCAGACGTCTTAGGCGGTGGAATGCAGGGTGGGATCCTCGCGGAGCTCGTCTATGTCGGCTGTACTCCGGCTGGCGTACGCGCCTGGTGCCACGCGCTGATCCAGCGCGGCGGCCAGGCTGTCCGGCACGGTTATGGTCGGCGTCCTGCTCACCGGGGCTCCTTCCGTCATGGTGCTGAATCCATGCGTCTGTTTGGAAGCGCGGAAGGATGCTTGTGGGGTGGCTTGGCCGGCGGGTCGTGGGTTCTGGTCGGGTAGCTGGCTGCGGAGGAGGTCGTTTGCAACGCCACTTCCCCGTTAACAACGCTACTTAACGTTCTGCTGAAGGCCTCAGAGGTATACAGCAGACGGTTAACTGGCGTTGTTAACCCCGAACCGGCGTAGCAGACGCCCGACGCCGTGGGAGGCCGGGGCGTGGACGCGGGCGGCTACTGCCTGGGATGCCCGCGGCGATCGCGAACAAGCAGGATGACTTCTACGCATAGGCCGGCAAGCAGGATCCAGCGCACGATGCTCCACACGGCTGCGGGCAGGAAGCTGAAGCACACGGCGGTGACCAATGCCCAGACCAGGAGTGTGCGCAGGTGGCGCGGGGAGTTCAGGTACAGGCTGTCGGTGGAGCCGGTTCGAGCAGAATCCATGGCTGCTTCTTTCAGGGACGGCGGTTAGCGGTGTAGCTCACTGTAGTAGTTGCAGATCCCCGAGTCGGCACGGGGTACGGCGATTCGGGGGATGGACGCCGACGGATCATGTCAGTAGGCATGTTTATGCCGCGCGCATGTCAACGACGATCGACGTCTACTCCACGACGGACGTCTTCCCGCTGGTGCACCAGACCCGGGCGCAAACCGAGGAGCTGTTCCGCGAGCTCCTGGCCAGGCACTGCGTCGACTCGACCCTTGACGTGACTGCCTTCTACCCGCGGGAGCAGGATGAAGAGTTGCGCATGGTCCCGCCCGACGTGCGCTGGACGCCGGGTTTGGAGATTGGATTCGGATACTGGCTCAACAGTGTGGGACAGCAGCTCGTGGCCGGAGTGCATTGCGCGCGATGATGACGAACTCTTGGAGTGCAACGGTGAGACCGACGAGGAGTTCCTCGCCTGGTTGGGTGATCATCATCAAATTGCCTTCTACGGCAAGAAGCGGTTCCTCCGCACCCACGCGGTCAATTTGCCTTGAGTGCCTGGTCGATCGGACTCTTGTCAACTACAGGCCGGGTGTGGAGCCGAATCGTGACCGAGGCGCTTGCGGTGACGGAGTGCTCTTCGGGTACAGGTCACCGTCCAGGTGCACATCAATCAAGCCTCCATGCATAGTGACACCTTGTGTATGTAGTCAGAATGCTTCTTCACGACATCGCTGACGTCCACATTGACCACGCCTCCACAGGGGTCAATAAATCCGGTTGACCCGGCCGCCTTGGCCCCCAATGTGGCAGCGCGATAGAGGTGCGCGAGGACTTTGTCATTGGTGGAGAAGTAGTTATAGATCTTGCCGGTGGCGCCGGCGGAAAGCTTGTTGCAGTCGGCGGTTGCGGGGAATGCGGCGCCGAGTAGGTGGGCGGTGACCACGGGAGAGGGCTCGTTATCGGCGGCCAGTCCGATCATTGCCGTCGCCATTACCGCTGCGCCAAGGCTGTGCCCGATGAGCACGAACCCCTGCCTGTTCTCGGTGCGCCGGAGGATGGCTGCGAGAGTTGTGCCTGCCGCCGAGGAGTTCCGTAGTGCCACGGACCAGGGATTGAGCGCCATTTCCGCGGCTCCAGTTATCATCTGGAAAGGGCCAAGTCTTTTGACTGCCGAGCGGGTCGCCCTGAGGCCCGCTTTGCCCACCTTGGTGATGCCGCGCCGAAGCCCGGCTCCCTCACCGGTAATGGTCGCAATATCCCGCTTCTGCTTTGCACCCCAGCGGACCCGATACACGGCATTGTTCGGATAGCCGGTGTCAATAAGCCTTTTCCAGTTCGCCCAGGAGTCGTCATTGTCGGTGAGGAAGCCGGAAGAATACACAACCGCGGGTCCGTCGCCATCACGCAAGCACTCGATGTCGAAGGAGGAGTCATCGCCGAGGTATGCGCTGCCGACCCGCAAACCGTAGGCGCTGCCCGCAGCGCCGCCCGCGGCGGAGACAACCAGGGTTCCGCCGGCCATGCCGAGCCCTCCGGTGGCTATTGAGCCTCCGCCGAGTAGTGCGAGGCCATAGCTTGACGCGGCAGCACCTGACAGTGCTGTTCCTGTGCCCATGGAGGCGGCTGCGCCTACCATGCCGCCGATCGCCGGTGCGGCGAAATAAGCCGCAGGAACAGCCAGGACGGTTATCCCCGCGGCGACCGCCCCTCGCTTGGTGAGACTGGTGACGTTACGGCGCTTGTACTCGAACAGATCGGGCCAGTGTTCGAGATCCTCGATGGTTGCGTCCTTAGTCTCAAAATCCGGGACCTCGTGGGAGTGCTCTGCGCAAACCGGCAGTGACAGGCCACGGGTGCCGGTTACGCCCATTCCGCGTATCGCCATGTTCGGGCAACCGGGGATCGCGCACCTGGTGGTGATCACTCCACAGTTTCGACAGCACCATGCGTCATACCAGTTTGCCGGTACGTCGAGTGCTCTGTGGACCCCTTTTGTCAGGCACGCGGAACACCAGGCGTTACGATCGTGCTGAGTGGACTCACGCTCACCGAATCCATGAATCTGCGCCAGCTTCAGGAGTAGTTTCTCCGCGTCGTCTGTTTGTGCGCGCAAGCGCCCTTGAATGACGTCGAGTGGGTCGGGCTGCTGCTTTCTCCATAGACGGCTGATCCTGACAAATCGCTCTGCTTCCTCCTCCGCAGAGGTGGAATTGTCCGTGGCAGCGGAAGCGGCATCCGGCTCTGCGCAGTCGTCGGTGGGAGTATCGGCGACTGAATCTGCCTGGTCTGCGTGCATGTCAGTGGTTGCGGTTGTTCCGTTCTCCACGTCGGCCTGTGCCACATTATTAACGGCAGTACGCTGCGCCTTCTTGGCGACGACGAACGCGTGCAGCGCGGCGGTGAGCGCCGGGTTCATGGTCAGACGGTCTACGCCAATGAACTCGGGGGTGCCGTCTGCTCCGGGCCAAGTCTCTGTGAGAGTCTCTCCGCTGGTGAGAGTAAGCACGGCCTTGGCTCCGTCTCTGCCTTTAGGCGTATAACGAACCTTCGCGGAGGATGAGCTCATGGGGGTCTCCTGTGCTCTCGTGGCATATGTGAACCGCCGTGGTTCACGCCGACGAGCATACCTGCGGCGGTGTCCCGGTTAAGACTTGGATGAGGTAACGCTGCAAAGACGAATCGCTGCGCTCGCATGCACGACTAGGTGACGGGAGCCCGGGCTGCAAGGAGGTGGGTGAACTCATGGCATGTGCTTGGCGGCGTGAGGCGTCGCTTGACCCGGAGGGCATGGGATCGCTGGTGTGCGCCTCGGGCATCGTGCCCGGCGGCACCCGGGCCCGAGGGCGGTTGCGATTGATTCCAGATTTCGGTATCGCGCCCGGAGGAGGGTCGGCACGCCTATGCTGCCCAGCGTGAGTCAGTCGCCCGAGAGCCAGTCCCGCGTCGCCGCCCTCCTTGACGAGTTGTACTTCAATGCGCAGACGCAGCGAGGCAAGGGAACGAGCTTCGAGCGCCTGGTGCGGCAGTTCCTCCTGACCGACCCCCGTTACGCTGAGCGCTTCGACGAGGTCTGGATGTGGAGGGACTGGCCGGGCCGCGGCGCCCGCCCGGATCGCGGCGTCGACCTGGTGGCTCGCGAGCGTGACACCGGCGACCTGTGCGCGGTGCAGTGCAAGTTTTATGACCCGCAGTCCCAGGTCACCAAGGCCGACGTCGATACCTTCCTGGCCGAGTCGGGCACGGGTGAGTTCACTTCGCGCCTGTTCGTGTCCACCACCGACAAGTGGAACTCCGCGGCCGCAGCCACGGTGGAGAACCAGGCCATCCCGGTCTCCCGCATCGGCTTGAAGGACCTGTTCAACTCCACCATCGACTGGGACAAGTTCAACCTGGCCACCCCGGAGGTAATGGAGCGTGCTGGCCGTAAGACGCTGCGCGAGCACCAGCGCCGCGCGCTGGACGCGGTGACCCAGGGGCTCGCCACAGCCGACCGCGGTAAGCTCATCATGGCCTGCGGCACCGGTAAGACCTTCACCTCGCTGCGCATTGCCGAGGCCATGGCTGGAAGCGGCGGGGGGGGGGGTAGCGCTATTCCTGGTCCCCTCCATCGCGCTGCTGTCGCAGACGCTGCTTGAGTGGAGCGCAGAGGCCCAGGTGCCGCTGCGCTCATTCGCGGTCTGTTCTGACAACAAGGTCGGTAAGGGCCGCGGCAAGACCGACCTGAGCGAGGACATCTCGGTGGTTGACCTGGCGATCCCCGCCACCACCGACGCCGAAGCCCTCGCCCGCAGGCTCACCCGGCGCGCCGCTCCCGTCGACGGCGTGACCCCCATGACGGTGGTCTTCTCCACCTACCAGTCCATCGACGTCGTCGCCCGGGCACAGGGACTCGGAGCACCGGACTTCGACCTGATCATCTGCGACGAGGCCCACCGCACCACCGGCGCCACGCTCGCCGGGGCGGACGAGTCCGCCTTCGTCCGCGTGCACGACAACACCTACCTGCGCGGCCGCAAGCGCCTGTACATGACGGCGACGCCCCGCATCTACGACGACTCCACCAAGGCGCGCGCCGGCCAGAAGAACGCGGTGCTCGCCTCCATGGACGACGCCAACACCTACGGCGAGGAGCTCTTCCGCCTGGGCTTCGGCGAGGCGGTCTCCCGCAACCTGCTCACCGACTACAAGGTGCTGGTCCTGACCGTGTCCGAGGACGCCGTCGCCTCCCGCATGCAGTCCTCCCTTGCGCGCAACGGCGAACTCACCCTGGATGACGCCGCCCGCATCGTCGGCTGCTGGAACGCACTGGCCAAGCGCTCCGTGAACCTGTCCGAGTACGGCACCGACATTCAGCCCATGCGCACCGCCGTCGCCTTCGCCCGGGACATCAGAAGCTCCAAGCGTTTCGCCGCGGCCTTCAACGACGTCGCCGAGGACTACCGCAGCGGCCTGCCCGAGCGGGACGACGCCGTCGCTCCGGCGGGCGGCGATGATGCCGGGCCGCAGCGGCGGCTGGGGTCGGTCGAGGTCAGGCACGTGGATGGCTCCATGAACATCATGGAACGCAACCGCCTGCTGGGTTGGCTCTCGGGTGAGGGCGCGGACGGGCCGGGAGCGTCGTCGTCGGGCGCCGACAGCAGCCAGGGATCCGGCGGCGGTGCGGGCGACGCCGACGGAGCGGTGTCCTGCCGGGTGCTGTCCAATGCCCGCTGCCTGAGCGAGGGCGTGGACGTGCCCGCCCTGGATGCGGTCATGTTCCTCTCCCCGCGCAAGTCACAGGTGGACATTGTGCAGTCCGTGGGGCGGGTCATGCGGCTGGCTCCGGGCAAGCGCTACGGCTACATCATCCTGCCGGTGGCCATTCCCACGGGCATGGCCCCGGAGGACGTGCTGGCCGACAATGACACCTTCCGCGTGGTGTGGGAGGTGCTGCAGGCGCTGCGCGCGCACGACGAGCGCTTCGATGCCATGGTCAACAAGATCGACCTCAACCGCTCCAAGCCGGACAAGGTCGCCATCATCGATCCCTTCGGCACGCCCGCCTACGACCCCGACGACGACGCGGTTGACCTGGGTGAGCAGGCGGCCTTCGACCTGGCATCGCTGGGCAAGTGGAAGGAGGCGATCTACGCGCGCCTGGTCCAGAAGGTCGGCAGCCGCCGCTACTGGGAGCAGTGGGCCAAGGACGTCGCCCAGATCGCCGCCCGCCACCGCACCCGCCTGGAGCAGCGGGTGGCGGACCCGGCGGTCGCCCCGGAGTTCACGCACTTCCTCGATGCCCTGCGGGCCAACCTCAACGACTCGATCACCCCGGCGTCCGCGATCGACATGCTCTCCCAGCACCTGGTCACCAAGCCGGTGTTCGACGCCGTATTCGACGGCTATGACTTCTCCGCCACCAACCCGGTGGCCCAGGTGATGGGCCGGATGCTGCGCGTGCTCGACGGCGCCAACCTGGAGGCGGAGACCGAGGAGCTGGAGGGCTTCTACACCTCGGTGCGCGAGCGCTGTGCCGGCATCGACAACGCCGAGGGCAAGCAGCGCATCATCACCGAACTGTATGAGAAGTTCTTCTCCCAGGCCTTCACTAAGACGGCGAAGTCCCTGGGGATCGTGTATACGCCGGTGGAGATCGTCGACTTCATCCTGCGCAGCGTTGACCACCTGTCCCGTGAGCACTTCGGGAGGGGCATCACCGACGCGGGCGTGCACGTGCTGGACCCCTTCACTGGTACCGGCACCTTCATTGTGCGCCTGCTGCAGTCCGGGCTCATCACCCCGGCCGACCTGGCGCGCAAGTACGCCGGTGAGCTGCACGCCAATGAGATCCTGCTGCTGGCCTACTACATTGCGACGGCGAACATTGAGGTCGCCTACCGCGACCTGCTCGCTCAGGCGCAGCAGTCCGGGAACGACGCCGGTGCCGGGGCGTGGAGTGCGGACGACGGCGGTTACGTGCCCTTCGACGGGATCGTGCTGGCCGACACCTTCCAGATGAGCGAGGGGGCGGGCACCCTGGACACGAGCTTCTTCGTGGCCAACAACGACCGCGCCGCCGCCCAGCGCAAGCTGGACATCCGGCTGATCGTCGCCAACCCGCCCTATTCGGTGGGGCAGGAGTCCGCCAATGACAACAACGCCAACCAGCGCTATCCGGACCTGGACCGGCGAATCGCCGACACCTACGCGGCTCGCTCGACGGGCACGAACAAGAACTCCCTGTACGACTCCTACCTGCGGGCCATCCGCTGGGCCAGTGACCGGCTCGGGGACGCCGGGGTCATCGGCTTCGTCACCAACGGCGGCTTCATCGACGCCAACACGGCCGACGGCGTGCGGCTGAGCCTGGCCGAGGAGTTCGCCCACGTCTACGTCTTCAACCTCAGGGGTAACGCTCGTACTGCGGGCGAGCTGCGCAGGCGAGAGCGGGGAAACGTCTTTGGTCAGGGAGGACGGACGACGATCGCGGTCACCTTCCTCGTCAAGGACCCCGCCCACAGCGGGCCGGCGATGCTGCGCTACCGGGACATCGGCGACTACCTGAGCCGCGAGGACAAGCTGCGCATCGTGGACGACTCGCGCATCGAGGCCATGGACTGGGAGACGATCACCCCCAACGCCGCCGGCGACTGGATCAACCAGCGCGACCCGCGCTACGGCACGTGGCAATCCATTGGGGGTAAGGATGCGCCGGACGGGATCTTCCGAATGCGTAGTCGTGGGTTGGCTACCGCACGAGATGCTTGGGTGTACTCATACTCCTCAACCCAACTGATTCAGCGGGTCTCTGAGATGGTCGAGTACTACAACGTACAGGCACGAATCGGAGCGGAACCGGAGTTTCTTGACCCGACGCTCTTCTCTTGGAACCGTGCCGACAAGAAAAACGTCGTACGGAACAAGACCTACACCTTCAACCCCGGGCGTATCTACCAGTCCACCTATCGACCATTCGTCAAGCAGTACGTCTATTTTGACCGGCAGCTAAACGACATGGTCTACGGACTCTACGACTGCTTCCCCACGCCGGCGCACGATAACCTGGGATTGTACATAGTTGGCCAAGGGTCAGCCGTTCCATTTTCAGCACTGGTGACCGATCGAGTGCCGAATTTGCATGTAACTGGTGCGGGAAGCGGTGGCCAATTCTTTCCGCGCTGGACCTGGGAGCCGGTCGACCAGCCCGTCCGGGACGCGGGCATGCTCGACCTGGGAGCGGGAGCGAGCGGCGTCGTCGGCAATGATGGTGGGAGCCCGGATGGTGAGGGTGCGGGCGAGGTGATCGGCGGCTACCGCCGCGTCGACAACATCACCGACGCCACCCTGCGTACCTACCGGGAGGCCTACGGGCCGACGGTCGGCAAGGATGACGTCTTCTACTACGTCTACGGGCTGCTGCACTCGCCGGATTACTGCAGCCGGTACGGCGCGGACCTGAAGAAGTCCCTGCCGCGCATCCCGCTGGTGGCCTCCCGCGCGGACTTCGTCGCCATCGCCACCGCCGGGCGCGGCCTGGCGGACCTTCACCTGGACTACGAGACCGTGGAGCCGTGGGAGCTGACCTTGACCGTTGACGGGAAGGACATGCCCTGGGCGGAGCGCGACGCGATTGACCTGGCTTTGCTGCACGTGACCAAGCTGCGCTACGGCAAGACCCGGGTGGACGGAAGGCCGGTCGCCGATAAGACCAGCATCGTCTACAACGAGCACGTGACCGTGTCGGGCATCCCGGAGGCGGCGCAGGACTACCTGCTGGGCTCGCGCAGCGGCCTGGACTGGCTCATCGACCGCTACCAGGTGAAGACCGACAAGGCCTCCGGCATCCTCAACGACCCTAACGAGTGGATGGCCGAAGGCGCGGGCCAGGGCGAAATGGCGGGGCCCCAGCCCCGCTACCTCCTCGACCTCATCGCCCGCGTCACCACCGTCTCCGTGCGCACCCAGCAGATCGTGAAGTCCCTGCCGCCGCTGGACGTGCGCGACTAGTCTCTGTTGGCGCCGTCCCGTTGGGTTTCCGCGGCGAACACTGGGTTAATGCTTATCGGTGCGCAGAAGTGTTTCGTGATCACGGCCACCGTAGTAGACACCGAGGATCTCAACAGCCTCATCGGTCACGGCGAAGGCGATGACGGCTCGGCGTCGAAAGCCGACGGTACGTAAGCCAGGCCTAATGTCATCGCGAGCGTGCCCCACCATCGGGAAGTCGCCCAAAGCCTCGCATCGGTCCATAAGTGCTGATACATACAACAGTGCCCGGTTGGGGAATCCTGACTCGTCCGCGATCCAACGATACAGATCAGCCAGGTGGCCTTGCGCCCGCTGGGAGTAGACGACGTGGCGCGACGGCGCTTCAGGCTCCGGACGCTGATTGGGCATGGATGCCGACGATGTGTGCGCGCACTGCTTCGGGAGACAAGGCGCGGGTGGGATCCTCGCGTAGCTCGTCATAGGCCGGGCCCACTTCGTCGCGCAGCCATGAATCGAGAGCTTCTTCGCGACTGAACAACTCGCGGAGCCCGTCTACGACGGCTGTACTCCGGCTGGCGTACGCGCCTGATGCCACACGCTGATCCAGCTCAGCGGCCAGACTGTCCGGCACGGTGATGGTCAGCGTCCTGCTCACCGGGGCTCCTTCCGTCGTCGTTTCGATTCTATGCGTCTGTTGGGAAGCGCGGAAGGATGCTTGTGGGGCGGCTCGGCCGGCAGGTCGTGGGTTCTGGCCGGGTAGCTGGCTGCGGAGGAGGTCGTTTGCAACGCCTCTTCCCCGTTAACAACGCTACTTAACGTTCTGCTGAAGGCCTCAGAGGTATACAGCAGACGGTTAACTGGCGTTGTTAACCCCGAACCGGCGTAGCAGACGCCCTCGGGGACGGGCCGGGCTGGGTTGGACGGGGTCGGGCGGGGTCGGGCGGGTCAGGGCGAGACCGGTCTGGGTGGCGCGCGGTGCCAGATCCCGGCATCGCCGTCGTGGTCGCTCGAGCTCATTGCCGGCGCCCGCAGCCGCCGCGGTCACCGTGGGCGCCCGCAGCAGCCGGGGTCACCGTGGGCGCCCGCAGCAGCCGGGGTCACCGTGGGCGCCCGCAGCAGCCGGGGTCACCGTGGGCCCCCGCGGCCGGGGTCATTTCCGGCACCCCCGCAGTAGCCGGCGCCCGCCGCGGCGGGGTCGCCCGGGCAACCCTGCTGCTGCCGCCCGCCGCACACCCCGCCCGCCCCCCGTCCCATGAGACGCTTTGCGGCCGCGCCGCGCACCCCGGCTATCGTGGAGCCATGCGCGTGTACAACTTCTCCGCAGGCCCCGCACAACTGCCCCTGCCCGTGCTCGAGCAGGCCGCCGCCGAGCTCACCGACTGGCAGGGTTCCGGCATGAGCGTGCTGGAGGTCTCCCACCGCGGGAAGGACTTCGTCGCCTGCGCCGCCGACGCCGAGGCCGCCTTCCGCCGCGTCGCCGGCGTCCCGGACGGCTACCGCGTCCTCTTCCTCGCCGGCGGCGCCACCGGCCAGTTCTCCGCCATCCCCATGAACCTGGCCGCCCGCGGCGCCACCGCCGCCTACCTCAACACCGGCCAGTGGTCCAAGAAGGCCATCAAGGAGGCCGGCCGTCAGGGCGTGGACGTGCGCGTCGTCGCCGACGAGTCCGCCTCCGCCTACACCACCACCCCCGAGCCCGGCTCCTTCACCGTCCCCGCCGATGCCGCCTACCTGCACTACACGCCCAACGAGACCATCGGCGGCGTCGAGTTCCCGTACATCCCCGACGTCGGCGACGTCCCGCTCGTGGCCGACTTCTCCTCCACCTACCTCTCCCGCCCGATCGACGTCGAGCGCTTCGGCGTCATCTACGGCGGCGCCCAGAAGAACCTCGGACCCGCCGGCCTGGCGATCGTCGTCGTGCGCGAGGACCTGCTGGATCGCGCCCGCGAGGACGTGCCCGCCATCTGGGACTGGAAGGTCATGGCCGAGGCCGACTCCATGCTCAACACCCCGCCCACCTTCTCCATCTACCTGCTCGGGCTGATCCTGCACTGGATCGAGTCCACCGGCGGCCTGGAGGCCATGGGCGAACGCAACCGCGCCAAGGCGGAGCGCCTGTACGCCGCCATCGACGCCTCGGACTTCTACACCAACCCCGTTCAGGCGCGCTCCCGCTCCTGGATGAACATCCCCTTCACCCTGGCCGACCCCGCCCTCGACGCCGACTTCCTCGCCGGCGCCGACGCCGCCGGCCTGACCAACCTCAAGGGTCACCGCAGCGTCGGCGGCATGCGCGCCTCCATCTACAACGCCATGCCCGCCGACGGCGTCACCGCCCTGATCGACTACATGACCGAGTTCGAGCGCACCCGCGCCTGACGGTCCGCCCGGAAGCCCAGTAGCACCGCAGGAGAAGCCACAGCCATGACGAAGCAGTTCCGCATCCAGACCCTCAACGCCATCTCCGGCGCCGGCCTGTCCCGCTTCCCGGACGACCGCTACGACGTCGGCGGCAACGTCAACGACCCCCACGCGCTGCTGGTGCGCTCGGCCAAGCTGCACGACGCCCCGATCCCCGACTCGGTGATGGCGATCGCCCGCGCCGGCGCCGGCACCAACAACATCCCGGTCGACGCCATGACCAAGCGCGGCATCCCGGTGTTCAACACCCCCGGCGCCAACGCCAACGCCGTCAAGGAGCTGGTGCTGGCGGGCCTGTTCATCGCCTCCCGCAACCTCATCCCCGCCGCCCGCTTCGCCCACGAGCTCGCCGGCGACGACGCCGAGATCGCCCGCGCCGTCGAGGCCGGCAAGAAGCAGTTCGTCGGCTTCGAGCTGCCCGGCCGCACCCTGGGCGTGATCGGCCTGGGCGCGATCGGCGTGCAGGTGGCCAACGCCGCGCTCGGGCTGGGCCTGAACGTGGTGGGCTTCGACCCCGGCATCAGCGTGGAGCACGCCTGGCACCTGAGTGCCGAGGTGGAGCGCGCCGAATCCATGGAGGAGGTGTTCCGCCGCGCCGACATCCTCACCGTGCACGTGCCGCTGATCGAGTCCACCCGCGGCCTGGTCTCCACCCAGCGCATCGCGTTGATGAAGGAGACGGCGGTGCTGCTGAACTTCGCGCGCGCCGAGATCGTGGACGAGGCCGCCGTCGTCGCCGCCCTGGACGAGGGCGCCCTGGGCGGCTACGTGTGCGACTTCCCCTCCACCGCCGTGCACAAGCACCCCAAGTGCATCTCCCTGCCGCACCTGGGCGCCTCCACCAAGGAGGCCGAGCGCAACTGCGCAGTCATGGCCGTGGACGAGCTGCGCGGCTTCCTGGAGGACGGGCAGGTCCACAACTCCGTCAACTTCCCGGAGGCGGTGCTGCCGCGCGAGCCCGGCACCCGCCGCCTGGTGATCGTCAACCAGAACGTGCCCAACATGGTCGGCCAGGTCTCCACCCTGGTGGCCGAGCGGGGCCAGAACATCGCCAACCTGCTCAACCGCTCCCGCGGCGACCTCGCCGTCACGCTGGTCGACGTCGAGGGCGAGCTCGGCGAGGACGTGCTCGACCAGCTGCGCGCCATAGACGGCGTGCTGTCCGCGCGCGCCATCGCGCCCGCCGCCTGAACCTGGGCGCTGACGCACAATCCCGTCCGCGCCAGCACGCGGTCCACCACCTTGGGGCGCGCGCAAGGCGGGTGCTGCGTGGGTTGAGGCCAGGCGGTGGCAACGTTGTCAGGGAGGCGGCGGGGCCCGCCGGGAGAACTTCGGCTCCACGGGCCCCTTCCCTTCCGCGCCCAACTGAACTACTATCTAGTAAATACTAGATAAGCGGCGAGGGCGCCGCACAGGAGGGCACAATGACGCAGCACTCGGGCCGGCTCATCTTCGGAGCCGCCTACTATGACGAGTACACCCCCGCCGCCGCGGGCCCCGACCGGCTTGAGCGCGACATGCAGATGATGGTGGACGCCGGCTTCACCACCATCCGCATCGCCGAGTTCACCTGGGGCACCTGGAACCCTGCCCCCGGCGTCTTCGACTTCACCCACATCGACCGCGCCCTCGACGCCGCCGCCGCGCACGGCCTGGACGTCATCATCGGCACCCCCACCGCCGCCATCCCCACCTGGCTGGCCTCCCGCCACCCCGAGGTCCTCGGCGTCACCGCCGCCGGCCCCAACAAGTACGGGCCGCGGCAGAACATGAACATCCTCGCTCCCGCCTACCGGCTCTATGCCGAGGCCGCCATCCGTGCCCTGGCCCGCCACACGGCGCCGCGTGCGCACGTCGTCGGCTTCCAGCTGGACAACGAGACCAAGTACTACGACGCCGCCAACGCCGATATCCAGCGCGCCTTCGTCGACCACCTCAAGGCCCGCTTCGGCGACGGCCAGGAGGGCCTAAACGCCCTGAACTCGGCCTTCGGCCTGAACTACTGGTCCAACCGGGTGGGCGCCTGGGAGGACTTCCCCGACGTCACCGGCACCATCAACGGCTCCCTGGCCGCCGCCTTCGACGCCTTCCGCCGCCGCCTGGTCACCGACTTCCTCGCCTGGCAGCGCGCCATCGTCGACGAGTACCGGCGCGAGGACCAGTTCGTCACCCAGAACTTCGACTACGAGTGGCGCGGCTACTCCTTCGGCATCCAGCCCGCCGTCGACCACTTCCAGGCCGCCGACGCCGTCACCCTGGCCGGCGTCGACATCTACCACCCCGGCGAGGACCACCTCACCGGCAAGGAGATCGCCTTCGGCGGCGACATCTCCCGCTCCCTGAAGGACGGCGACCCCTACCTCGTCATCGAGACGCAGGCGCAGGGGCAGATGGGCTGGCTTCCCTACCCCGGCCAGCTGCGCCTGCAGGCCTACTCCCACCTGGCCTCCGGCGCCTGCGGCGTCATGTACTGGCACTGGGGCTCCATCCACAACTCCTTCGAGACCTACTGGAAGGGCCTGCTCTCCCAGGACTACACGCCCAACCCCACCTACCGGGAGGCCTGCGTCGTCGGCCGAGAGCTGAAGGAGCACGCCGCCTCCCTGACCGACCTGCGCAAGCACAACCGGATCGCCATCATGATCTCCAACGAGGCCTACACGGCCCTGGAGTGGTTCAGCCTTGCGGCCGGCTTCCCGCGCCAGTACGCCGGCGGCGGCGCCAACTACAACGACGTCTTCCGCTGGGTCTACGACGCCCTGTTCGACCTCAACCTGGAGGCCGACATCGTTCCCGCCGACGCCCCCGTCGAGCGCCTGGGCCGCTACGCCGTGCTGATCGCCCCCGCCCTGTACGTCACCCCACAGGCCACCACCGACGCCCTGCGCGCCTACGTGGCCGGCGGCGGCCACCTGGTCACCACCTTCCGCACGGGCGTCGCCGACGAGAACGTGCAGGTCTTCACCGACCGCCAGCCCCACGGCCTGTCCGCCCTGCTCGGCCTGGGCACCGACCAGTTCACCCGCCCCGACGGCGTCGCCCTGCGCCCGGTGGGCGCGCTCGCCGCGGCCCTGGACGACGACGCCGCGGTCGACCCGGGGGTGGCGGCAGAGCTGGCCGCCTCCACCTTCATGGAGCTGCTCACCCCCATAGACGCCGCCGCCCGTGAGGGCGACGCCGAGGTGGAGGTGCTCGCCACCTACGACCACCACGCCTGGTCCGGACCGGCGGTGGCCACCCGCGCCGTCGGCGCCGGCTCGATCACCCACCTGGCCACCATGACCGCCCCGGCGCTGACCCGCGCCGTGCTGCGGCTGGTGGCCGAGCGGGCGGGCGTGACCGACTGGGCCCAGGACCTGGCCGGCACCGTCACCGTGCGCCGCGGCACCAACGGCCGCGGCCGCCAGCTGAGCTACTTCCTGAACTACTCCCACGACGCCGTCGCCATCGCCCTGCCGGTGAGCGGGGACGACGTGCTCGGCACCGCCGCCGCCCCGGGCGCCCGCCTGGAGGCCGGCACCACCGTCACCCTCCCCGCCTGGGGCGTCCTCGCCGTCGAGGCCTGAACCGACCGCCGACGTCGGCGAACCGGCGCCAACCAACCGCAACGAAGCACAAAACCCCCGCCATTAGGAGAACCCATGACCGACACCAGCCCAGCCAGCACGCCCGCAGCCAAAACCGCCGGCTTCCAGTTCTACGCCACCACCGAGGCCGACCCCTGGTTCACCCCGGACACCCCCGTCACCATCGAGCCCATGCAGACCTTCCCGGGCGCCTTCCTGCGCCTGGACGCACCCGCCCAGGAGATCGACGGCTTCGGCGTCTGCTTCAACGAGCTCGGCTGGGTGGCGCTGTCCCGCCTGTCAGAGGCCGAGCGCACCGAGGTGCTGCGGCAGATCTTCGCCCCCGGCGTCGGCACCAACCTCACCGTGTGCCGCATGCCGGTGGGCGCCAACGACTTCGCCACCGACTGGTACTCCTACGACGAGGTCGACGGCGACTTCGCCCTGGAGCACTTCAGCGTCGAGCACGACGACGCCACCCTGGTGCCCTACATTCAGGCCGCCAAGGCACAGAGGCCCGACCTGACCCTGTGGGCCTCCCCGTGGGGGCCGCCGTCGTGGTTCAAGCGCAACAAGCACTACGCCTGCGCCGCCCCCAACCCCATGAGCGAGCAGACCAACTTCGACAACGGCCTGTCCCCGGACAACCAGATCGAGGAGGGCACCGACGGGCTGATCCTGAGTGAGGAGGTGCTGGACGCCTACGCGCGCTACTTCGGCAAGTTCATCGACGCCTACGCCGAGCGCGGCATCGACATCTCCATGGTCATGCCGCAGAACGAGTTCAACTCCGCCCAGATCTACCCCGCCTGCACCTGGACGCCGGAGGGCCTGATCGCCTTCCTGAAGCACCTGATCCCGCAGATGGAGCGGCGCGGCGTGAAGGTCTTCTTCGGCACCATGGAGCGCCCGGACGACACGATGGTGGAGAAGGTGCTGGCCGACCCGGAGGTGGGTCCGCACATCGCCGGCGTCGGTTTCCAGTGGGACGGCAAGCGGGCCGTGCCCTTCGTCCACCACAACCACCCGGAGCTGAAGATCTACCAGTCCGAGCAGGAGTGCGGCGACGGCAAGAACGACTGGCGCTACGCCCGCTACGCCTGGACCATGATGCGCCACTACTTCAACAATGGCGCCAGCGTCTACGACTACTGGAACCTGGCCCTGGATGAGGGCGGGGTCTCCCGCTGGGGGTGGAGCCAGAACTCCCTGGTGACCGTGGACCCCGAAACCGGCAGGAGCCGCTTCACCTACGAGTACTACGTGCTGCGGCACCTGTCCGGCTTCGTGCAGCCGGGCGCCCGCTTCGTGCCGGCGCTGTCCTACACGGGGTATGAGAACCTGCTGGCCTTCCACAACCCGGACGGCTCGGTGGTGGTGGCCGCACAGAACGACATGACCACCCCGCAGGACTTCGTGGTGGGCGTGGGCAGCAAGAACGTGTCCTTCACCGCCCCCGCCGACTCCCTGGTGACCGTGGTGGTGCCGGCCGAGCACGTGGAGGTGGCCCCCAAGCCGCTGGCCTGAGCGGCTAGCGGTAGTCGTCCCAGACCGGGGAGGGGAACAGCACCGCCTCCCAGCGCGCCCACTCCTCGGTCAGGGAGATGGGCGGGTGGCGGAAGAAGCGGAGCTGTGCGCCGTCCATCGCCTCGATCGCCATCTCCACCAGCGGCCGCATCGACTCCCAGCCGCCCGCCGACATGACCTCGGGGGGCAGCCGCCACGTGAAGGAGGAGTAGTAGTCCCACACCTGGTCGGGGCGGTCGATGAAGCGTTCGTAGGCGGGATGACGCGGGTCGGTCGCCTCCACGCCCAGCGTCATGTACAGCTCCATCAGTTCCGGGCGGGCCTCATTGAAGGCCACCAGGTAGCGGAAGTAGGCCGGCAGGCTGATGCCCTCGGGGTGGGTGGCGGCCGGGTCGCCGGAGTCGATGAAGTCCTGCGGGGTGCCCTGGCGGTCGTAGCGGTCGTTCAGTAGCAGCTCCAGCAGGCCGTCCTTGGTGCCGATGTAGTGCAGCAGCCCGGCCTGCGTGATGCCGACGGCGTCCGCCACCTCCTGCAGCGACAGCCCGTTGAATCCGTGCTTGGCCACCAGCTCGGTGGCGACTTCGACGATCTGCTCGCGCCGCTGGGCGGCGGTCATGCGGTGGCGCTTGGAAGACGACGGCATGGCGCGATCCTATGGCCCGGAGTTGCGCATTGTCAGGATTGGTGACAAACGCTCCCACAACGGCCAAGATGCAATTTCAGGTCGTTGGAGTCATGCGGCTGTAGGAGAAGCCATGGGGTCGTCGGGAGTCGTTTGTCATGGATTTTGACAATGAAGTGCGGCCGGTCTGCACTTGATTGATGTGCAGGCCGGCCGCGCGGATGCGCTTAGCGCACCTTACGGATGGCCAGGATGGAGAAGCAGCCGATGACGGCGCAGGTGATTGAGATCGGGAAGACGAGTGAGTAGCTACCGGTGCGGGTGACGACGAAGGAGGTGATGATCGGGCCGCACATCTGGCCGAAGGTGGTGGACATGTTGAGGATGCCCAGGTCCTTGCCGGCCGTCTCCGGGTTGGGCAGCACGTCCACGTTGAGGGCCTGGTCCACGGAGCCGTATACGGCGTAGCCGAAGCCCGCGATGGCGGCGAACAGGTACATACCCGTGGTAGTCGGCATGATCCAGGGCATGGCGACTCCCAGGGCGAAGCACAGGGAGGCCATCACCACCGGCACCTTGCGGCGGTGCAGCAGGTCGGAGAGCGGTCCGCCGATGAAGCCTCCCGCCAGGCTCACCACCAGGATGATCGTGTTGGTGAGTGCGACGGTAGAGGCGACCTGGCCGGCGGACAGGTCCAGGTAGTCCTGGATGATGTAGAGCTGGTAGGCGTTGATCATCTGGTAGGAGATGAGCATCGTGAAGCGACCGAAGAACGCCTTGTAGAAGTCGCTCGCGCCGTGGGTGGGCGGAATGAAGGAGCGGGCCAGGTCGGCCAGGGACTGGCCCGCCGGCGGCAGGTCGGCGGCGGAGCGTTCCCGGGGCCACAGCGCGACGGCGACGATGCCGGAGATGCCCATGAGGATGCCGCCGACTACGAAGCCCGAGGTCGCCGCATAGCCTCCGGTGATGAAGGAGGCGCCGATGATGGCGCCGAGCGGATAGCCCATCGCTGCGCCCACGCCCCAGAAGGTGGACATGGTGCCGCGGATCGTCTCCGGCACGCGGTCGGACAGCACGGCGACCGCCGGGGCGAGCATCATGTTCAGGCCGACCATGCACAGGCAGTAGTCGAGCGTGAGCAGCTTGGTGTTGCCGATGATTCCGACGGCGAAGAGTGTGACCCCGCCGATGACTCCTCCCCAGACGACCCAGGGGGTGCGGCGGCCGAGGCGCGACCGGGTGCGGTCGGAGAAGTTTCCGAAGATCAGGTTGGAAACCAGTGAGACGACGGCCGTGATTGCGTTGATGGTGCCGAGAAGTGCGTCGGGGTTGGCAACTCCCAGGTCCTTCAGGCGCTGAGGCAGGAGCACCGAGGCGATGATGCTCAGGCCGACTGCCCAAAGAACGGAGATGAGGAGGAAGCCGGCGCCGAAGCGCACCATGGTGCTTCGCTCTAGCGGCAAGCCGGTGTCGGGGGCGAGGTTGGAGGGCGCCGAGGTGTCTTCCTCGGCGGGGGACGCGGGCTGCTGTGCCATGTGCGTGGACCCTTTCATTGAACGGCGGTGTTCACCAACACGGTTACTTACTACTTAGTAAGTACGCTGGGAAGACTAATCCCCGTTCGCGGCGGTTGTCAAGAGTTGCCCAGCGCTTGCGAGCGTGCCCGGCGCTCTGCGCGCCGCACCGACGCCGGCCCGTGCGGCCTCCGCGCGCCGACGCTCCCCGAGTCGAATTCCGCCGTCGGCCCGCGGCTGCCCGGCCCGATATCACAGCGGACGCTGACCGCCGTTGGTGCTCGCATGCGGAAGTCTTAACCCATGCGCCTGACCGACGACCTCAAGGACCTCGCCTCCGTCCCGGCCTTCCGGACCCTGCTGGGCGTCCGCCTGGTCTCCCAGACCGGCGACGGCATGGTGCAGGCGGGCCTGGCCACCCTGTTCTTCTTCCAGCCGCAGAACATGACCACCGCCTCCGGCGTGGCCGCGGCCCTGGTGGTCATGCTGCTGCCCTTCAGCGTCGTCGGCCCCTTCACCGGGCCGTTCATCGACCGCTGGCGGCGCCGACAGACCCTCCTGTACGGCAACCTGGCGCGCGCCGGCGTCATCGCGCTGACCACGCTCGCGCTGCGCGCCACCGGCATCGGCCCGGCCGTGTACGTGCTCGTCCTGGTGGCACTGGGCATCAACCGCTTCCTGCTGTCCGTGCTGTCCGCCGGGCTGCCCCAGATCATCGACCACCGACGCCTGCTGACCGCCAACTCGATCGTGCCCACCCTGGGCGGTGCCGCCACCGCGATCGGCGCCGTGATCGGCTTCGTGCTGCGCCTGGCACTACCGGCCGGGACCGCCCAGGACACCGCCAGCCTGCTGACCGCCATGGTGCTGTACGTGCTGGCCGCCGGGGTGGTCACCCGGCTCGGCGCCAACCAGCTCGGCCCGGACAAGCCGGCCGACGACGGCCTGGGCGCCGCGCTCGCGGCCACCGCCGGAGACCTGGCAAACGCGGTGCGCTACCTGGTGCGCCGGGGCACGCCCGGCCTGGCGCTGACCACCATGGCGCTGCACCGCTTCGTGTACGGCATGCAGGTGATCACCATGATCCTGACCGCCCGCAACCTGCTCGCCGCCCCCGGGGACGCCGACACGGGGCTCGCCATCTTCGCCACCCTGATGGGCGCCATGGTCGCCGGCCACGGCCTGGCGGTGGTGCTCACGCCGATCGCCCATGAGCGCGTGGCGCCGTCGACCTGGATCGTCATGTGCCTGCTCGGCGGATCGGTTGGGCAGTTGATCCTCGTGGGCACCCACCAGCAGGCGCTCATGACCGCGGGGATCTTCATCTTCGGTGTGGGTGTGCAGGGCGCCAAGATCGCCGTCGACACCATCGTCCAGGGCGACACCGCCGACGCCTACCGCGGCCGCGCCTTCTCCATCTACGACGTCCTTTTCAACACCGCCGAGTGCGTGGCGGCCGGCGTGGCCGTGCTGGTGATGCCCGACGTCGGCTGGTCGCGCCCGGTGCAGGTGGCGCTGGTGGGCTTCGTGTGGTGCGTGGCCGTCACCTACCGGGCGTGCGTGCGCGCCCTGCACGACCGCCCCCGGGAGGTCGTCGGCCTGCCCGGGCTGGGCTGAGGCATCACCGGAGTCGGGTCGACGCGGGCGGAACTCGATGCGTCAATGCAAACGCTAGGCAAACAACTTCTGGACGGGAGCGTCGACAACATGTAAGTCCGGGGTATGTGCGCTAAACGCGCTTAATTCCATAAGGGAACGCGTGGCGAGTCGGAGACTTGGTTCACGCAAGCGCTTGCGTAAAGCGACCGGGTCGACGTATGCTCGCCGTGTCGCGCGGGTCACCGCTGATACCGCGCGCAGCGGTCGGTTGCAACCGACTCATCTACCCCATCAACCTCGACTCTCAACCCACCACCGCAGCTGGGCTCGGGCCGTCTCACGGCCAGGCGTACTCACGCCTTCGTTCCCACTGAGGCCACCAGAAAGGGATCGGCACATGCGATCTGTAAACCGTCGGCTTCGCCGAGCAGTGGCGTTCGCCTCCGCACTCGTTCTAGCCACCACGGGTGTGGCCGCCTGCTCCTCCGGGGGCGGGCAGTCCGCAGAAGGGGATGTGGACTGCGCCAAGTACGAGCAGTGGGGCGACCTGTCAGGGGAGACGATCAACATCTACTCCCCCTACGTCGGCGCCGATCAGGAGCGTCTGGAGAACTCCTGGGCGGGTTTCTCCCAGTGCACCGGGGCGGAGATCGTCTACGAGGGCTCCACCGACTTCGAGTCGCAGATCCAGGTGCGCATCCAGGGAGGCAACGCTCCGGACATCGCCTTCATCCCCCAGCCGGCACTACTGAACACCCTCGCCCAGCAGGATGTGCTCATCCCCGCCTCCGACGCGGTGGCCGCCAGTGTCGAGGCCGGCTGGTCGGAGTCCTTCTCCGACTACGCCACGGTCGACGGCACCCTGTACGGCTCGCCGCTGACCACCGGAGTCAAGTCCTACGTGTGGTACTCGGTACCTCTGTTCGAGGCGGGTGGCTACGAGGCTCCCACCACCTGGCAGGAGCTGCTCGACTTGACCGCCCGGATTCAGGCCGACACGGGGCAGCGGGTGTGGTGCGACGGCTTCGAGTCCGGGGCCGCCACGGGATGGCCGGGAACGGACTGGCTGGAGGACTTGGTGCTGCGCACCGCCGGTGAGGACGTATACGACCAGTGGATCGCCCATGAGATCCCCTTCGACGACCCGCAGATCGTCGCGGCGTTGGATGAGGTCGGGAAGATCCTCAAGAATGCCGACTACGTCAACGCCGGCTTCGGGGACGTGACCTCGATCGCATCCACGAACCAGATCGACGCCCTGACCGCGGTCACGGACGGGGAGTCCTGCTACATGTCCCACCGCACCGCCTCGGCCACCTTCGACGAGGACGTCACCGTCGCTCCGGACGGCGACGTCTGGGGCTTCTACCTGCCGGGAACCAGCGCCGATGACCCCAAGCAGCTCGTGGGCGGAGGAGAGTTCACCGTCGCCTTCACCGAATCCGACGCCGTGGAGTCCGTGCGCCAGTACCTGGCCTCGGACACCTGGGCCAATGACATCGTCACCCAGGGAATGGTCTCGGCCAACACCGGAGTGGACGCCTCCAACGCCCCGACACCCCAGCTGGAGAACGCCATCGAACTACTCCAGTCCGACGGCGCCGTCTTCCGCTTCGACGCCTCCGACCTGATGCCCACCGCCGTGGGCGGGGGCACCTTCTGGAAGGGGATGACCGACTGGGTGCTCGGTTCCACCACGGCGCAGGTGCTCTCCGACATCGAGTCCGGCTGGAACGACTGAACTCGCCCGGGGGCGGCGCCGGCGTGTGCCGCCCCCGGTACCCGGGAACCGGAGGACAGGAGAACAACCATGTTGGCAGGATGGCAGGACAAGCTCCTGCAAGTCGGTTTGGCGCTGGCCGCCATCGCGATCGTCGTCGCCCTGGTGGTGTTCGTGATCGCGCTGTTGGAGCGATGGCGCACCAAGGAGCGGAGGATTGCTCTGGTCTTTGCGGGACCCGCGCTGCTACTGCTGGCGGTGGGACTCGTCTATCCCATGGGTGGGACGGCCCTGATGTCCCTGTACGACGGTACGCAGACGCAATTCGTCGGCCTGGACAACTACAAGTGGATCTTCACGGACCCGGCCGCCGTGCGCTCGCTGCTGAACACCCTGATCTGGCTGGTGGTGGTCCCCGTGGCCTCAACCGGCTTCGGCTTCCTGTACGCCCTACTCATAGACGGCAGCCGCTTCGAACGCTTCACCAAGACCCTCATGTTCATGCCAATGGCGATCTCATTCGTGGGGGCCTCCATCATCTGGAAGTTCGTCTACGCCTACCGGGATATCTCCCGGCCCCAGATCGGCCTGCTCAACCAGCTCCTCGTCTGGCTCGGCCAAGAACCGCGGCAGTTCCTCATCGACTCCCCCTGGAACACGCTGTTCCTGATCGTGGTGATGATCTGGACGCAGACCGGCTACGCCATGGTGCTGCTGTCCGCCGCCATCAAGGCCATGCCGGTGGACGTCGTCGAGGCCGCCCGCCTGGACGGCGCCGGTGGCCTGCGCATGCTGACCAATATCACCATTCCTCTGGTGCGGCCGACCCTGGTGGTCGTGTTCACCACCATCGCCATCGGATCGCTGAAGGTGTTCGACATCGTGCGCACCATGACCGGCGGCCAGTACGACACCCAGGTGATCGCCAACACCATGTATGACCAGTCCTTCCGCTACGGACAACCCGGAATCGGATCCGCCATCGCCGTGCTCCTGCTGGTGATGGTGGCGCCGGTCATCGCCTTCAACGTCCATCAGCTCCGCCGCAACCGGGAGGTAAGAGGATGAGCACCGCCGCCCCCGCCACGCCGTCGATATGGGCCCGCACCCATACGGCACTGACCTCGAAGGCCGCCTCCGGGCTGTCGCTGCTGATAGCCCTGCTGTGGACCGTGCCGACCTTCGGCCTGTTCATCTCCTCCTTCAGGGACAAGTCCGACCTGAACAACTCCGGCTGGTGGACCTTCCTGGCCAAGCCGAGCTTCACGCTGGACAACTACACCGACGTCCTATTCGGAGGATCGGCCTCCAATCAGCTGAGCAACTACTTCTTCAACTCCCTCCTGATCACCCTGATCGGCGCATTCGCGCCGATGCTGCTCGCGCTCATGGCCGCCTACGCCTTCTCGATGATCGACTGGCGCGGACGCGATCTAGTGTTCACGATCGTCTTCGCCCTCCAGATCGTCCCCATCCAGATGACACTCGTTCCCCTGATGCGCATATTCGTGGGGTCCGGGGTGTCCAAGACCCTGCCCTTCGTGGCGGTTTGGATCGCCCACACGATCTACGCCCTGCCGCTGGCCGTGTTCCTGCTGCACAACTACATGGCGGACATACCGCGGGAAATCGTGGAGGCCGCCAAGGTGGACGGCGCCGGACACATTACGATCTTCACCCGGATCGTCCTGCCCCTGCTCACCCCGGCCATGGCCTCCTTCTTCATCTTCCAGTTCCTATGGGTGTGGAACGATCTGCTGGTGTCACTCACTTACGCCGGCGGTACCGCGAAAACCGCCCCGCTCACGGTACGCCTGGCCGACCTGTCGGGAACCTACGGGGACGATTGGAACCTGCTGACGGCGGGAGCATTCGTCTCCATCATCGTGCCCGTGACCGTGTTCCTACTGCTGCAGAAATACTTCGTGCGCGGCATGATGGCGGGGTCAGTGAAGAGTTGACCGCCGCCCCGGCTGCCGCGGGGCTCGTGGCAACTCCAAGGAGCCTCACCGGGCTCAGCAGGGAAGCGTAGGATGAAGGAGACCGATGGCCACGATCGCCGACGTCGCCCGGGTCGCCAAGGTGTCGGTTTCCACGGCGTCGCGGGCGCTGCGCGACAGCCCGCAGATCTCGGAGGCGACGCGCCGTCGGGTGAAGGAGGCCGCACGCGAGCTCGACTACGTGGTCAACACTTCGGCTCGACGCCTGGCCAGTGGACGCACCGACGCCGTCGGCCTGCTCGTGCCCTACGTGACGGGATGGTTCTTCGGTCAGGCGATCACCGGTGCGGAGCAGGTGCTGCGAGCGGCCGGGTGTGATGTCCTGCTGTACAACCTGGTAGACGTCGCTGGACGCCGGAGCTTCTTTGAGCGCATGCCCCTGCGCAACGTGGTGGGAGGGGCGCTGATCTTCTCCCTCGCGTTGAGCCAGGAGGAGATCCGCCAATTCACGCGCTACCGCATTGCTCTGACCACCTTGGGCGAGGCGACGGCGCAGGTCAGTTCCGTCATGATCGACGATCGCGCCGCCGCCACCACGGCGGTGCGCCACCTGCTCAACCTGGGCCACCGGCGTATCGGCCTGATCAGTGGGGAACTCGACCATCCTATGGGTTTCAAATCATCTCGCCTGCGTCACCAGGGGTACCGGGACGCACTGGCACAGGCCGGCATCGCTGCCGATCCCGCGCTGGTCGTCGAGGCCGACTACACCGTTCAGGGCGGATGCCTCGCCGTGGCGCGGCTGATGAGCCTGGCCGAACCGCCGACCGCCATATTCGTGATGAGCGATGAAATGGCGATCGGGGCCATGCAGACGGCACGGTCCATGGGCATCCGGGTTCCGGAGGATCTGTCGGTGGTGGGTTTCGACGATTACAAGATGTCGGAGCTGTTCGGACTGACGACCATTCGGCAGCCCGTGCTGGCGGAGGGCCGTAGTGGTGCCGAGCTGCTGCTGTCCGCACTCGGAGAGGGGGCGGATGCGCCGGTGCACAATGTGCTGCCGACCGAGCTCGTCGTACGTGCCACCACGATGAGACTTGAACCTCGTCCCTGGTCGGCGCCGTGATTAACTGCTCAAGGGTGGCCTTCACGTGACCTTTGCGAGACACTTGGTGGGTGAAGCGCGTCTTGGTCACCGGCGCTGGTGGCTACCTTGGATTGAACCTGCTGCCGCGGCTGGTCGCGGCGGACTGGACGGTACGGGCGCTGGGGCCGCACCGCCCGACGGCGGAGCATGCGCTGCCGGGAGGGGCCGAGTGGGTCACCGGCTCCGTTCTGGATGAGGAGTTCCTCAGCGGGGCGATGGCGGACTGCGACGCCGTCGTCCACCTCGCCGCCCGCATCACCCTGCGGCGGCGCGACCCCGGAGCCTGGCGGCTGAACACCCGCGGGCCGGCGCTGGTGGCGGCCGCGGCGCGCCGTCGCGGCATTCGCATGGTGCACTGCTCCTCGGTCCACGCCCTGGACTGCTCGGCAGGCGGTGTTGTCACCGAGGAGACGGCGCTTTCGGGTACGGGGCGGCCGCTGTACGACCGTTCCAAGGCCGTGGGGCAGCGGGCGGTGCTGGCGGAGGCGGCCAAGGGCCTGGACGCGGTGATATGCCTGCCCACCGGGATCATCGGCCCGGTCGACCGCGGTTCGCGCGTGAACGGGCTCATTCGTGCCGCTGCGCGGGGCCGTAAGGTGACGGTATCCGGCGGATTCGACTGGGTGGATGTGCGGGACGTCGCCGCAGCCATCACGGTCGCGCTCGACTGGGGCAGGGCGGGGCGCTCCTACCTGCTGGGCGGGACGCGCGCACAGTTGAGCACACTGATGTCGCTCGGCGCGATCCTGGCGGGGCGGCGGCCGGTGTCTCTGGCCGTCCCGGTTGAATGGGTGCGGCCGCTGGCGCCCTTGGGGGAAGTGGTGGGTAGTCGCCTCGGCACAGACGTCTTCACGCCGGCCGCGCTCGGTGCCCTGGCCGACAGTCCGACGGTCTCCAATCGGCGGGCCCGCGAGGAACTCGGCTTCCTGCCCCGGCCCCTGGCGATGACCGTGCGGGACCTACTGGTCTCCGCGGATCTCGACGTGTTCGCTGGGGCGGGCGTCGCCGGGCGCTGAGAGTTCGGCACTCGGCCCGTTGCACGCAAAGAATCCGAGTGCGGAACGCGAAACCGCATGACGGCGCGGAAAACGGAATTGGGCTGGGTGCGTTTAAGGTGCTCCGGTGTGCAACGAGGGGCTCGTTGCACACCGGAGTGGGCGCACGTTTTCGGCCCAGGAGGCAGATCGTTGTAATTCCGCGGAAAAGTCTGGGTGGGCGGTGCCGGGGCCTGCGCTATTGCGTGCAACTCACTGCGAGGTGCCGATGTTGAAGATCCAGCGGATGCCGAAGGGGTCGACGAGCACGCCGTAGACCGCATCCCGCTCGCGGCCCGGGTTCGGCGGAGGGTGCTGTATCTGCCGTCGATGGTTGCCGACTGGGTTGGTTGGTGGTGGTCTGCTCGCCGGGGTCCATGGCCTCAGGCTCAGCCTCGGGCTCAGCCTCAGGCTCAGGCTTAGCCTCAGGCTCAGGCTCGGCCTCAGGCTCAGGCTTAGCCTCAGGCTCAGGCTCGGCCTCGGGCTCGGCCTCGGGTCGGCGACGGTTGCGGTGGCGGTGACGCTCGCCCCGCCCCTGTGTTCTGCACGACCTGCGGCTGCGTTCCGCGACCTTGGTGTGTTTTGCACGACCACCCGGGGGTCGTGGAGTGCGCACCGGGGTCGTGCAGTGTCGCCCAGGGTCGTGCAAGAACTCCGCCCCTCCACACGCAACCGGGCGAACACGCCCCGCGCCGCCCTGGTTGGACCGCTTACGCCCCGATGGACCGCTTACGCCCCGTTGGACCGCTGTAACCGGCGGCTACGGCGGTCCAACGGGGGGACAGGGGTCCAACGGGGGCATAGGGGTCCAACTGGCAGGCTCGACGGCCACGCACACAGACACCCAAGCGCACACAGACACCCGGCCGCGCACCGCCACCCAAGCACTCACACAACCGGAGCTAACCTGTGGCGGTCGCGAGCAGTGGGTTCATCTGCAACGCCACTTCGGGGTTAACAACGCCAGTTAACCGTCTGCTGAAGGCCCCAGGGGTATACAGCAGAGCGTTAAGTAGCGTTGTTAACGCCTAGCCGGCGCAGCAGACACCCACGCCCGACACAACCGACGGGTGGATCTCGTAGTGTGGTGGCAATTCCCGCGAGGGGTCCGCTGTGGCAGGGGGCATCGAGGGAGGGCCTCGACGACGCGGCATACACCGTGAGAACGCGCCTGGACTCGCCTGGGCTAGGCACTGCGCTGATTCAACGGCGCGATGACGGGCCAAGTGATGTTCTCGGTACGTAAGATCTACCGACCTCGGTACGTAAGATCTACCGACCTCGGTACGTAAGATCTACCGACCTCGGCGGTGGGGGTGCGGTGGGGCGGGGTGGAGTGGGCGGTCAGCCCTCCTGGGAGCGCCGCCGCGCCCGGCGCACCAGTTTGCGCAGCTCATCCACCCACAGCACCAGCGAGGCCATGGCCACCGCGACCGCCCAGTGCGTCAGGTCCAGGCTCGCCGTGGAGAAGGCCGCCTGCAACAGCGGCACCTCCACTACCGCCACCTGCAGCACCACGCCCAGGGCGATCGCGCCCCACAGCCACTTGTTGACCAGCAGATGACTGAAGGCGGAGACCGTCTCGGAGCGGGAGTTGACGGTGTTGAACAGCTGCGCCAGCACCAGGGTGGTGAAGGCGGCCGTGCGCGCCGTCGCCAGATCGTCCACGCTCAAGGAGGTCTCAATCAGCCCGCCGGGCAGGAAAATGTCGAGGGTGCCGAGGGTAGCCGCCGCCATCACGGCCCCCACCAGCAGCACGCCGCGCCACATCGTCCCATCGATCACCCGCTCGTCGGGGCGGCGCGGCGGGCGTGCCATGACGTCCTCCACGCTCGGGTCCACGCCCATCGCCAGGGCGGGGCCGGAGTCCGTGATCAGGTTGATCCACAGGATCTGCGTGGCCACCAGCGGCAGCACCACCCCGGAGTCACTGTGCCCGGCGAGCCCGATCACCCCGGCCAGCACCACGCCGCCGAACACCGTGAGCACCTCGCCCATATTGGACGACAGCAGGTAGCGCAGGAACTTCTTGATGTTGTCGAAGATCCGGCGGCCCTCCCGCACGGCGTCCACGATGGTGGCGAAGTTGTCGTCCGCCAGCACCATGGTGGCGGCCTCCTTGGTGACCTGTGTGCCGGTCACGCCCATGGCCACGCCGATGTCGGCGGCGCGCAGGGCGGGGGCGTCGTTCACGCCGTCGCCGGTCATCGCCACCGTCTGCCCCTGCGCCTTCAGCGCCCCCACGATCCGCAGCTTGTGCTCCGGAGCCACCCGCGCATACACGTTCACCCTGCCGACGGCGTCCGCGAGGGCGGCGTCGTCCAGGTCGGACAGCTCCCGGCCGGTGAGCACGCGCGCCCCCGGCTCGGCGATGCCCAGGTCGGCGGCGATGCGACCGGCGGTGACGGGGTGGTCGCCGGTGATCATGAGCACCCGCACGCCGGCCCGGTGCGCCTCGGCGACGGCGGCGGCCGCCTCCGGGCGGGGCGGGTCGATGATGCCGACGACGCCGGCCAGTGTCAGCCCCTGCTCCAGGTGGTCGAAGACACCGTCGGTGCCGGCCGCGGCGACGGCGGCGGCCTCGCCCGCATCCAGGGTGCGGTATGCGACCCCCATGGTGCGCAGGGCCCGGCCGGACATGTCCGCGATATGCGCAGTGAACTCCGCGCGCGCCGCCGCGTCCAGCGGCTGGTCGGCGGCCCCCACGCGCACGCGGGTGCAGCGCTCCATGAGCACGTCGGGGGCGCCCTTGGCCATCAGGACGGTGGTGCCGTGCTTGGCGTCGGTGTACAGCACACTCATGAGCTTGCGCTCGGAGGTGAAGGGCACCATGCCCACGCGGGTGAAGCGCCCGTCGCGGCTGCCCTGCGTGCCGAGCTTGAGCTCGGCCACCAGGAAGGCCCCCTCGGTGGGGTCGCCGACGACGCTCCAGACGCCGTCGTCCTCGGCCAGCTCGGTGTCGGAGGCCATGGCCCCGCCGGACAGCACCACGGTGACCTCCTCGCGCAGCGCGCCCGCCAGGGGCTCGCCGTCGGGGTGGCCGTCGCGGTCGGCGTCGGGGGCGACGTGCCCATTGGGCTCATACCCGATGCCGGTGACCACGGTGGGCCCGGAGGCGGTGACCACCTCCTGGATGGTCATCTCCGAGCGGGTCAGGGTGCCGGTCTTGTCCGAGCAGATCACGGAGGCCGAGCCCAGGGTCTCCACGCTGCTGAGCCTCTTGACCACCGCCCGGTGCAGCGCCATCCGCTGCACGCCCAACGCCAGCACCACCGACAGGATCGCCGGGAGTCCCTCCGGCACGGCTGCGACCGCCAGTGACACGCCCAGCAGCAGGGCGTCGATGAAGGAGTCCGCGGTCCGCTCCGGCGTGAGCGCCAGCAGGGTGGCCACCACGACGACGGCGATGGCCACCACGATCCCGCCGAGCATCTTGGACACGCGGGTGATCTCCCGCTCCAGGGGCGTGTCCTCGTCCTCGACGGCGTCGAGCATGCGGGCGATCGCGCCCATCTCGGTGGCGGCTCCCGTGGCGGTGACCACGGCCTGGCCGGAGCCCTGGGCCACGGAGGTGCCGCGGTAGACCATGCCGGTGCGGTCGGCCAGATCGGCGTCCGTGGCGACGGCGTCGGCGCTCTTGGAGACGGCGTCGGCCTCACCGGTGAGGGAGGCCTCGATCACGCGCAGGGAGGCGGCCGACAGCAGGCGGGCGTCGGCGCCCACCTGGTCGCCCTCGCCCAGGATCAGCACGTCGCCGACCACCAGCTGGGCGGAGGGGACGACGACGCGCGCCCCGTCCCGCAGCACCGTGCTGGAGGCCCGGGTCATGGCGGACAGGGCGGCGACGGCGTCGGCGGCCTTGTTCTCCTGCACGAAGCCGAGCACGGCGTTGAGGGTGATGACTGCGAGGATCACCAGGGCGTCCACGGGCACGCCGTGCGCGCCCTCCAGCACCCAGGCGACCACGGAGATGACGATGGCGAGGATGAGCAGGTAGACCAGGGGGTCGGCGAACTGGGCGAGGAAGCGGCGCCAGGCCGGCACCGGGGGCCTGCTGGGAAGCTCGTTGGGGCCGTCGGCCTCAAGGCGGCGGGCGGCCTCGTTCGCGGTCAGGCCGGCCTCGGCGTCGGCACCGAGGGCCGTGGCGACGTCGGCCGCCGGCAGGGACCAAGGGGCGGTCGGCGCCGCCGGGGCTGGCTGAGTGGTTGCTGTTGCGGTCACGCGCATATCCCAGCAGCGGCGTGGTCCGGCGTCGAGCACCGTTCGCCGTCAGCGGCGGTTCAGGGCAATCCCACCGAAGTCACAGCGGCTCGAAAGGCGGTGGCGAGAGGCTCATGGCGGGTGTGCGCGGGCGCCCTGCGGGCAAATAGACGCATCTGACAGGCGGAACAGTGGCCTCAGAGCGCCTGGACGTGATGTGATGAACCCGGACGAAGCTGCGTAGAGGAAGAGGAGCGCATGGCAGACTCCGCGAATCAGGGCGGTGCCCGCCCCACTGGCCGCAAGCTCGCCGAGGCGGCGAATGCCGGGCGGGTGAACAAGCCGCGCAAGAGCAAGGCCCCCAGGTCGCGCGACGCCAAGCGCGCCGCCGGGGACACCCGGGTCGACGGCGCGGCGGCGCCGGGGCGGCGTCGCCGTTTCAACTATCCGCGTGCCGGCAAGGGGCCGATCCACCGCTGGCTGCCCAGCTGGCGGTTCATGCTGGGCAGCTTCCTGCTCCTGATCGTCATGGCGGTGACCGGTTTCGCGGTCTCCTACGCCCTGGTGAAGGTGCCCGAGCCCAGCGAGTTCGCGCAGGCGCAGACCACCACCGTCTACTACGCCGACGGCACCACCGTCATGGGTGAGTTCGCTGAGGTGGACCGGGAGATCATCGACGCGACCCAGCTGCCCGACTATGTGGGCAACGCCGTGGTGGCCTCCGAGGACCGCTCCTTCTACTCCAACAACGGCATCGACCCCAAGGGCATCGTCCGCGCCTTCGTCAACAACATGCGCGGCGGTGCGCTGCAGGGTGCCTCCACCCTGACGCAGCAGTACATCAAGAACTACTACGTGGACACCACCAGCTCCTACGCCGGCAAGTTTAAGCAGGCGATCATGGCCATCAAGATCGACCGGGAGATGAGCAAGCAGGAGATCCTCGGCTCCTACCTGAACACGGTGTACTTCGGCCGCGGCGCCTACGGGATCGAGGCGGCCTCCGAGGCGTTCTTCGGGCACCCGGCCTCCGAGCTGACGGTGTCCGAGTCGGCGCTGCTGGCGGGCATCCTGCCCTCACCCAGCGCCTGGGACCCGGCGCTGGACCCGGACCAGGCGGCCGCCCGCTGGCAGCGCGTCCTGGACTACATGCTTGAGGACGGCTACATCACCCAGGAGCAGTACGACTCCGCCGAGCTTCCCGAGACCGTCGCCACCCAGACGAAGGAGACCTACGGCGGCCCGACCGGATACCTGCTGCAGCTGGTGCGTGCGGAGCTGGAGGCCGACGCCGGCATGGAGGCCGAGGACATCGACACCGGCGGCTACAAGATCGTCACCACGATCGACAAGGAGGATCAGGACGCCGCGGTCGCCGCGGTCGAGAACCTGCCCGAGGGGGCCTCGCCGAACCTGCGTGCGGCCCTCGTGTCCATCGACTCCGCCACCGGTGGGATCCTGGCCCTGTACGGCGGTGAGGACTACCTGACCAACCAGGTCAACTCCTCCACCGACGCCGTCGCGCAGGCCGGCTCAACCTTCAAGCCCTTCGCGCTGGTGGCCGCCCTGGAGAACGGGGACACGCTCGCCAACGGTTACACCGGCGACTCGCCGATGGTGATCGACGGCGCCACCTTCCAGAACTATCAGAACGTCTCCTACGGCTGGTCGAACCTGATCAAGGCGACCACCTACTCGATCAACACCACCTACCTGCAGCTCAACCGGGACGTGGACCCGGAGGTGACCAACGAGGTCGCGGTGCGTGCCGGCTACCCGGAGGACACGATGGGGCTGGACGCCTACGTGCAGAACGTCCTCGGCTCGGCCTCGCCGCACACGATCGACATCGCCACCGCGTATGCGACCTTCGCGGCGCAGGGCACCAGGCACGACACCCACATCGTCGCCTCGGTCACCAACTCCGCCGGCTCGGTGGCCTACACCCCCTCCACCAATGGGGAGAAGGTCTTCTCCGACGACGTCATGGCCGACTCCACCTACGCCATGCAGCAGGTGGTCAACTCCGGCTCCGGCACGACGGCGCTCGCCCTGGGGCGGCCGGTCGCGGCGAAGACCGGCTCCTCCTCGGACAACAAGTCGGCGCAGTTCGTCGGCTACACCCCGCAGATCGCCACCGCGGTCACCCTCTACCAGACCGGGGAGGACGGCTCGGAGGAGTCCATCACCCCCTGGGGCTACTACGGGGAGATCACCGGCTCGACCTATCCGGCGGACATCTTCACCGAGTACATGACCACGGCGCTCGCGGATCTGCCGATCGAGGACTTCCCCGAGCGCACCGCCGCCTCCTACTACCCCGGTGGCCTGTACGGAACCCCGGCCCCGGTGGCACCGGTGGAGGAGAGCACCGGCACCGTCGAGGAGCCCACGCAGGAGCCCACCGAGGAGGCCACGCAGGAGCCCACCGAGGAGGCCACGCAGGAGCAGCCGGTGGAGGAGCAGACTTCCGAGGAGGGCGACGGCGGGAACTCCGACCCCCTGACTCCTGGCACGGGCGGTGACGACTCCGATGAAACGGGGGACGGATCCGGGAATGATGACTACGGCGACGGTTCCACGGGCCGTGGTGGCGGCCAGGGCCAACAAGGTCAACAGGGCTGGGGTCAGGGCCAGCAGAGCCAGGGCTGGGGCTGGGGCCAGCAGAGCGGGTGAGCCTTGCCCGGGTCTGTACTCCCCGCGGTGCGGTCGGCGCCGCCTGGCGTGGCGCACCGCACGCCGGGCGGCGCCGTCGTCGCCTTTAAGGGGAGCGGCGCACTCGGGTATGGTGACGGGCGGACTGCCTCGTTGGCGCACGCACCCGCGTGTGCGGCGGCGCAGTCGCACGCATCACCCTCCTGTCACGGAGAGACCGTGACCGCTTCAGACCAGAGGAGGTGGGTACTAAGCATGCGTCATTACGAGATCATGATCATCCTCGCGCCCGAGACGGATGAGCGCACCATCGCTCCCACGCTCGAGAAGATGCTGCAGGTCGTCCCCAGCAACGGGGGCACCGTGGACAAGACTGACGTCTGGGGCAAGCGCCGTCTGGCGTACGACATCAAGAAGAAGTCCGAGGGCATCTACGTGGTGGTTGACATGACCACCACGCCGGAGGTCGCCCAGGAGCTCGACCGTCAGCTCGGCCTGAACGAGTCGGTGCTGCGCACCAAGCTGCTGCGCCCCGAGGCCTGAGCGCCTAACCGGAACGGAGACAAGCAATGGCCGGCGATACCGTCATCACGATTATCGGGAATCTGACTGCGGACCCCGAGATGCGCTTCACGCCCTCGGGTGCGGCGGTCGCCTCCTTCACCATCGCCTCCACCCCGCGCAGCTTCGACCGTCAGGCCCAGGAGTGGCGCGACGGGGAGACCCTGTTCATGCGCTGCTCGATCTGGCGCGACGCCGCGGAGAACGTGGCCGAGTCGCTGACCAAGGGCACGCGCGTGATCGCGCAGGGCCGCCTGGTGCAGCGCTCCTACACCACCCGTGAGGGCGAGAACCGCACGGTGGTGGAGATGCAGGTCGATGAGATCGGCCCCTCCCTGCGCTACGCCAAGGCGCAGGTCACCCGCCAGCCCCGCGGGGGCGGTCAGGGCGGCTTCAACCAGGGCGGCCAGGGCGGCGGCTACAATGCCGGCCAGCAGCAGGGCGGATACAACCAGGGCGGTGGCCAGCAGGGCGGTTACAGCAACGCCCCGCAGGGCGGCCAGGGCGGTTACAGCCAGGGCGGCCAGCAGGGCAGCTACAACGCCCCGGCCGGAGGCGCCCCGGATGACCCCTGGGCCACCGGCCCCGCCACCAGTTTCGGCGACGAGCCCCCGTTCTGAGCCGCGTCTTCGAAGTCCGGTTGACAGCACCGCAACTTCAGTCATTCCCCGGCCCGGCCGGGAACGTGGGCGCCGTCGTCGCCCGCACCAATCTCGCAATAGACCCACGGGTGCCACGCGGCGCCCGACCCAAGGAGTACCACCATGGCGAAGCCCCAGCTTCGTAAGCCGAAGAAGAAGATCGCACCGGTGAAGGCCATCAAGGTCGGCACCATCGACTACAAGGACACCGCCACGCTGCGGAAGTTCATCTCTGACCGCGGCAAGATCCGCGCCCGCCGTGTCACCGGCGTTTCCGTGCAGGACCAGCGCAAGATCGCCAAGGCCATCAAGAACGCCCGTGAGATGGCCCTGCTGCCCTACACGAGCTCGGCCCGCTGATAGGAGACGCAGACAATGACCACCAAGCTCATTCTCACGCACGACGTCGCCAACCTCGGTGCCGCCGGGGAGGTCGTCGAGGTCAAGGACGGCTACGCCCGTAACTACCTGCTCCCCCGCAAGCTGGCGACCCCGTGGACCAAGGGCGCCCAGCGTCAGATCGACCAGATGGCGGAGGCCCGCCGCAAGCGCGCCATTGACTCCCTGGAGCAGGCCCAGGAGGCCCGCGCCTGGCTGTCGAGCAACGTCGTTACGGTCACCGCCGTGTCCGGTGACAACGGCCGCCTCTTCGGTGCCGTCAGCACCGCGCAGCTCGCCGACGCCGTCAAGGAGGCCGATGGCCCGGCCATTGACCGCCGCAAGATCCAGCTGCCCCGCCCGATCAAGTCGACCGGTCGTCACAGTGCCACGGTGCGCCTGCACGCCGACGTCGTCGCCCCCCTCGAGGTCAACGTCGTCGCCGCCCGCTGAGTCGGGTAGCAGCTGATACGAACAAGCACGTCGTAGCCGACGCGTCACCCGACGCGTCGGCTACGACTTTTGTGTGGGCGGCACGTCGGCTGGAGCATCGGCCACGCGCCCATATTCGGCGCTTCTGATTTGAGTGCGTGGGGCTGCCGAGGCCGGTTCTCGGGCGAGGGCGTTACGGTGCGTGCGGCCTCGGAGCTGACGCTTCGGCACTTGGCTACGACGGTTCGTACTTTCTGGTGACGGTTCGTACCCCGGGGTGCCGAACCGTCGAACAAAGGTACGAAGCGTCGTCCTGAAGGTACGAAGCGTCGGGCAAGAGTACGAACCGTCAGGTCCCGCTAGTCTCCTGCCGCGCCCGGGGTGGGCAATGTGTGCTGTCGGTGGCCGTGTGCTCGCTGCGGAAGTCGTTGCGCCCAACTACGGCGGCTGTATGCGAGTGGTTGTGGCAACAACCGATGGCTCCGTGCCTAGCCGCTCAATGCCGCCAGGCGTCAGAGCGTGCGCGTAGACCGGTCACCAGGGCGCGCACCCCCATGAACACCCAGGCGAAGGCCACCCACAGCCAGACCAGGCCCGCCATCCCACTCGTCGGCCAGCCCCGGGCCACCAGGACGGCGAGCGGAAGATACGGCACCAGGGTCGCCATCTGCGCCCACGCCAGGTAGCGGCCGTCGCCAGCCCCCATCAGCACCCCGTCGAACAGGAAGACCGCACCCGCAAGAGGCATCGCCGTGGCGGCCACCAGCAGGGCCGGCCGCGCGGCCACGACCACCGCGGCTTCGGAGGTGAACAGGTACGGCAGCCAGGGGCTGGCGCCCGCCAACATGACGCCGATCACCGCCCCCGCGGCCACCCCCCACGCCAGACACCGGCGTAGCACGGCGTCGACCGTCGGGCCGTCATGCGGCACCGGCACGGTGGATTCCGGCGGTGGCGCCGAGGAGGGATCCCGCCGCGCGGCCGGACCCGCAGCGGCACGGGAGGGGCCCGGGTTCGCCGACGCCGGGGCTTGCTCCGCAGATACCCGTGCCGCCCGCTCGGCCTCGGCCCGGCCCAGTGCCGTCCCCACCAGCGCCTGCGCGGCGATGGCGAGCGCATCCAGGGCGAAGGCGGTGAAGTTCCACAGCGAGTTGACCACCTGGTGCGCGGCGAGCGCCGTCGCCCCCAGGGCGGTTGCCGCCCACACGGTGGCCAGGATCGCCGCCCGCAGCGACACCGTGCGCACCAGCAGTGGCGCCCCGGAGCCCAGGGAGGCGCGCATTCCCGCCGCCCGCGGAGACAGCGGTACGTCGGCCGCGCGGGCTGCCCTCACAACGGGCCACAGCAGCGCCACCGCCATGGCGGTCTGTGCGATCGCCGTGCCCAGGCCGGAGCCGGCGATCCCCATGCCCACCCCGTACAGGAGAGTCGCGTTCAGGGCGACGTTTCCGACCGCACCGGCCGTCGCCACCACGAAGGGCGTGCGCGTGTCCAGCAGGCCGCGCAGCGTGCCCGTGGCTGCGTAGACCACCAGCATTCCGGGAAGTCCCGGTGCGGACGCGCGCAGGTAGGTGACGGCGGCGTCGGCCACCGGGCCTTCGGCCCCCATGACGTCCACCGCCCACGGTGCGCCGACGGCCAGCAGGACCGCCGCCACCAGACCCAACAGTGCCGCCAGCCAGGCGCCGTCGACGCCCGCCTGCAGGCCGCCGACCCGGTTACCGGCGCCGAAGCGGCGGGCGGTGGTCGCCGTCGTCGCGTAGGCCAGGAACACGAACAGGCCGACGATGGTGGTCAGCAGGGTGGAGGCCAGCGACAGGCCCGCGAGGCTGGCCGCGCCCAGGTGGCCGACCATGGCGGAGTCGATGAGCACGAACAGCGGCTCGGCGACGAGCGCTCCCAGGGCGGGGACGGCCAGGGACAGGATTTGGCGGTTCAGGTCGGCGGATGCGGCCTGCGGGCCGGTGCCGCCCGAGTCTGCGGGCGGGGACGTGTTGGCTGCTGGAGCCGGCGAGTCGGACAAGATCTACTCCGTGGGTCGGGCGGGCCAGTCTCTCATGCGCGGCTGGCCGCGGGCGGTGCGGGGGCGGCGAATGACGTGCGGTAACGATGTGAGATTGAAGGGCGCTCCCTCAGGTCGAGGTTGAGGTTCATCCACAGGAATACCCACTTATCCACAGATTTTGATTGCGGTTTGGGCCGGACGCCTTGTGGCTTGTGACCACCGCCGGTCAGAGGCGAGATTCCAGCGAGTTTCGGGGATTTCGACGCGGCTGGGGCCGACTGGGTCCGCCGCCGCTCCACACCCGCGGCGGCGCGTCGCCCACAGGCATTCGGGGTTTTTCCACATGTCGACGCCGGTTGCCCACAGGCTGCAAAGATCACCGTTTGCGACTCCCGGATCCGCCCGCTAGTGTCACCGCGCGACCCGTCTGGGCGGGCACGGCAGGGGAGGGTAGTGACCGACAAATGACCGACGTCGACACCATCGGCACACGCGCCCGCAGCGAGGAGCGGCCGGTTGACGCCCGCTACGACGGCACCTTCGACCGGGTCCCGCCGCAGGACCTGGAGGCGGAGATGTCCACGCTCGGCGGCATGCTGCTGAGCAAGGAGGCCATCACCGACGTCATCGAGGTGCTGCGCGGCCCGGAGTTCTACAAGCCCGCCCACGAGTCCATCTTCGACGCGATCGTCGAGGTCTACAACCGCTCCGAGCCGGCCGACCCGCTGATCGTCGCCGATGAGCTGTCCAAGCGGGGCGAGCTCGAGCGCATTGGCGGCGCCCCGTACCTGGCCTCCCTGATGGCGACCGTGCCGACCGCCGCCAACGCCGCGTACTACGCGCGCATCGTCAAGGAGAAGTCGCTGATGCGCGGCCTGGTGCAGGCCGGCACTCGCATCGCCCAGCTCGGCTACTCCACCGACGCCGGCGATATCGACGAACTCGTCACCCTGGCCGAGTCAGAGGTCTACGCCGTCGCCCACAAGGAGGGCGAGCGCGAGGACTACGTGCCGGTCGGGGAGCTGCTCAATGAGGCCAACCTCGAGATCGAGGCCGGGCAGGCCCGCGAGGACGGGCAGATGCGGGGCGTGCCCACGGGCTTCGTAGAGCTCGACGAGCTGCTCGGCGGCCTGCACGGCGGGCAGATGATCATCGTGGCCGCGCGCCCCGCCATGGGTAAGTCGACGCTCGCCGTCGACTTCTGCCGCTCGGCGTCGATACACTCGCGCGGCGCGGACGGAAACCTCATCCCCTCGTGCTACTTCTCCCTGGAGATGGGCCGCATGGAGCTGATGATGCGCATCCTGTCCGCCGAGTCGGGCGTGGCCATGAACAAGCTGCGCGGGGGCAGCCAGATGGACGAGCGCGACTGGGAGGACGTGGCCCGCGCCTACAACCCGGTCTCCGAGGCGCCCCTGTTCATCGACGACTCCCCGAACCTGACCATGCCGGAGATCCGCTCCAAGGCCCTGCGGCTGAAGCAGCACCACGGGCTCGGGCTGATGGTGGTGGACTACCTGCAGCTGATGAGCTCGGGCAAGCAGGTCGAGTCCCGCCAGCAGGAGGTCTCGGAGTTCTCGCGCTCGCTGAAGCTGCTGGCCAAGGAGCTGGACATTCCGGTGGTCGCCGTCGCCCAGTTGAACCGCGGCCCGGAGCAGCGCACCGGCAACAAGCCACAGATGAGCGACCTGCGCGAATCCGGCTCCCTGGAGCAGGACGCCGACGTCATCATGCTGCTGCACCGGCCCGAGTACTACCAGGAGGAGGAGCGGCCGGGCGAGGCCGACATCATCGTCGCCAAGCACCGCAACGGCCAGACCCGCACGATCCCGGTGGCCTTCCAGGGGCACCTGTCCCGCTTCGCCAACATGGCCCGCAACATCACCCCCGAGCCGGCCTACGAATGAGCGCGGGTGCGCGTGCGAGTGCCAGTGAGCGAGCGCTGCCACCGTCTCACCGCAATGCCGACCACCGAGTCACGGTCAACGTGGACACCGTTTTCCGACGAACCATGACACCGTTTTACGGGCTCTTCTGTTTCGAGGGCGTGGCGGTGGGGGCTGGGGTGGTGTGTGGTTGTTTGCGGTTCGGTCGACCGACCCGCGCCCAGCTCTACTTGGACCGCTCAGCTCCGCTTGGACCGCCCTAGACGCTGTCTCAGGCGGTCCAACGAGAGGACGGCGGTCCAACGAGAGGACGGCGGTCCAACGAGAGGACGGCGGTCCAAGTAGGGCCCGTCCGCTGCGCCGAACTCGGGCACTCCTCCCCACGGCATACCCGGGCACACAGCCCACACCCACCAGACCTCAGCCCAGGAGACCGTGGTCGCGCGGATGGGGAGAGGGATCAACTTAGTGGCCGACTCGGACAGGGCTCGACACCCTTCAAGGTCTGATACGCGGCGTAGTCCTGTGGGAGCTCGGCTGGGGCGGGCGCATTCCACGACCTTCGTCGCACTGCACGACCCTGGGGTACAAAACACGACCCCGGGGCGGTCGTGGAACGTACCCCGAGGTCGTGGAACGTGCTTCTGTCTCACCGGGGATGGGGCCGCGAATCACTGCGGCTCGGGAAGGCGGATCACTCGTAGACGCCGGATACCTAGCAGCCAGGTCAATACCACCAGCCCGACGGCGAAGCCCAATCCGTGAAGCAGCCCGCGCCAGAGGTAGTCGTCCGCCTGTGTGCCCAGAGAATCGACGATGTAGCTGGATAGCTCTCGCGTCGACCATAGGGGCAGCACTCGAGTCCACGCGGCCGTCGGGTCCACGAGGAGCTGAATGGCCATGACCGCCAGCAGCAACAGGGCGCCCTCCAGGTCCCTCGGCACGAGCGCGGCGGCCACAGAGCCCAGGGGCGCCGCCACGGTCACGGTCAGAAGCAGCATTAGCGGCACAGCAGCCGGGTGGGTCAGCTTGTCCCCGATCGTGAGTAGAACGAGTCCGGAGTAGAGCGCGGTAATGATCCAGCCGAGGCCCAGCACGGCTGTGTGCCGTCCCAGGACCAGCGCCGTCGGGCTGGCCCCGCTCGCGGCGAGCCGCAGGTCTATCGAGCGTGAGGCCACCGACGTGAATAGGGCCAGTGTCGCGGCCGCCCAGCCCAGTCCGATGGACAGCAGGCGCAGTGCGGTCCAGTGCGTGTCGATTCGCACCAGGTAGAAGACGAGCGGCAACAGCAGGGCGAGGGCAAGCGCTCCACGTCGCCGGCTCAGTTCGTGCGTGGTGACCATGGCCACCAGCACTGCGGTGCGCAGTAGCCGATGCTCGTTGTTCAGTGACGGGGCGCCGGGCTCGGCGATTGCGGCTGCGGTCATGCGGCTCGCTCCTTTGTCTGGGGGGCCTCCGTATACGATTCGGGGGCGGGCAGTTCGACGACGCGATCGACGAAGTCGATGTCTCGCAGCAGGTGGGTCACCAGAAGGACCCCGGCGCCGGAGCTTCGCCAGGCCGAGATGAGAGTCCATAAATCCTCATAGGCCAGAGCATCAAGGCCCTGGTAGGGCTCGTCCAGGAGCAGCAGTTCGGGGGAGGTGAGTTGAGCCAGGGCGAGATTGAGTTTCTGTTGGGTGCCTCCTGACAGGGTGCGGGTGATCTGGTCGCCGTTGGGGCGCCATCCCAGGCGGTGGAGGATCTGGTGCCCCGTCGGCACTGCGCGGTCCTGGTTCGCGCCGTCGAGAGCCCCGAATAGCCGTAGATGCTCGTCGACGGTCAGCAGTGGGGCCAGCGCGTCGAGTTGCGGCGCGTAGCCGAAGCGCTCGGTCCGCTCCACTCGACCCGAGCTGGTTGGCAGCAGGCCCGCACAGGCCTGGAGGAGAGTGGACTTGCCGGCTCCGTTTGAGCCGACGACGGCGACGATTTCGCTCCGTCGTACCGTGAGACTGAAGTTCGACAGGACTGTGCGTCGGCCACGCCGGAGGGTGACATCGTGCAGTCGCAGTACCACTGGGCCCAGTGCGTGTCCCGTGTCGCGACCGGCGGCGTCACCCTCTTTCATCGCAGAGGCCAACTCGCGGGCGAACAGGACGGCGGGGCCGAAGAGGTTCGCCGGCGCGATACCGGCTGAATCGGCCTCAGCACGGGCATCTGCCACGATGCGTTCGAGCTCCTTGGGGCTCAGGCCATGTGCCGTCAGCTCCGCGTTCAGGCTTCGGTACCAGGCGGCGTCGGCAGGATCCGGCTCGGGGTGCGACGAGGAGCCGGAGTAGGTTGCGGCGGTCATGAGTGGGCCTCGGCCGCTGTATGGGCGGGAAGCGCCCGCCCGTGGGGTGACGCCTCACCCTCCAAGATGGCTGAAACGGCGCTACGGAAGGCGCACCACTCCGCTCGACGCGCGGCGAGTTCGTTTCGGCCGGCGTCGGTGAGCTCGTAGTACTTGCGAGTGGGTCCGGAATCGGAAGGGCGTGTGGTGGTGGCGAGCAGGCCACGCCGCTCCAGGCGGGTGAGTGCCGGGTAGAGGCTGCCTCCGGGAACATTCTCCAGACCGGCGGCGTCGAGGCGACGGGTCAGCGACAGTCCGTAGTCGGCGCCGCTTTCAAGCAGGGCGAGTAGGCACGGTTCTAGGAAGCCGCGCAGGAGGCGCGAAGCCGAGGAGTCCATGTAGTCAGACTATCTAGATAGTAGGCAGGCTGTCTACTGGGTTGCGCAAGGTACGGGCCCAAACTCCGGCGCCGACGTCGTTGACTGCCGAAGAGGGCTGACGTTTTACGACCCTGGGGTACAAAACACGACCCCGGGGTGGTCGTGGAACGTACCCCGAGGTCGTGAATTGCAGGAGGGCGTGCCTCCGGTGCGTGTGCGGCGTTCCGGTCGGCCCGGCGCGCCCTCAAGCGCCGTCAGCCGCGGTAGAAGCCCTGGTAGACGTAGGTGAAGGGGATGTTGCCGTGCATGCCCGGGTTCACCGACGCGGACACCACGTTCTTGGCGGTGACGGCGGCCTCCAGCGGGCTGGCGCCCTTGGCGAGCTCGGCGGTTACCGCGGCGGCCAGCGTGCAGCCCGCGCCGTGCATGCGCTCGGTGCCGACGGCCGGCACCTCCAGGACCTCCAGGGTCTGGCCGTCGTAGAAGACGTCCAGGGCGGTGCCGGTGCCGAGCGTGGGGCCGGCCTTGGCCAGGACGTTGGGCACGCCCAGGTCGTAGATGCGCTTGGCGGCGTCCTTGAGCTGCTCGACGCTGGTGATCTCGTCGACGCCGGCCAGGGTGGCGGCCTCGAACAGGTTCGGAGTGGTCATCTTGGCGCGGGGCAGGATCTTCGCGCGCAGGGCGTTGTCGACGTCAAGGGTGGTGCCGGGCTCCTGGCCCTTGCAGATCAGGACCGGGTCCACCACCAGATTGGGGAACTGGTACTGCTCCAGGGCGGCCTCGACGGCCTCAATGGTGGGCAGTGTTCCGAGCATGCCGATCTTGACGGCGTCGATCCGGGTGTGGACAGTGGCGCAGGCCTCGATCTGGTCGGTGATCACCTGCGGGTCGACCGGCACGAACCGGTGGTCCCAGTTGTGCTTGGGGTCCATGGAGACGATGCAGGTCAGGGCCGTGCAGCCGAACACGCCCAGCTCGTGGAAGGTCTTCAGGTCGGTCTGGGCGCCGGCGCCGCCGGAGGCCTCCGAGCCGGCGATTGCCAGGGCGATGGGAGGGGCGGCGGGGACAGTTGTGCTTGCGGGACTGCTCGCGGTGGTGCTTGCCATGCGGCCAGCATGCCCCGGCGTCCGGGAAGTGTCCACACGGCGGACCGCATGCTGGAACTCGCCTCGGCCGCTTGCCACCCACCGCACGGCCGACGACGGCGGCCGCACAGTCGCCGTCGTCGGCCGGTGCGGGCTCAGGCGCCGGCGACCGCGAAGCGCTCACCGCGGTGAGCGTCGCGCTCGGCCTCGTCGACCAGCGCGAGGGCGAAGTCGGCGGGGGAGAGGTTCGTGCCGACCGGGCTGTCCTTGCCTACGGTGTAGGCGCCGGCGGACTGCTCCGAGGGGTAGGCGGGAGCGGGAGAAACCAGGGTCCAGGCCAGCTCGTCCCCGGCGGCGCGGAAGGCGTCCAGTACTTCGCTGAAGGCCAGGGCCTCGGGCTTGGAGTCGGCGGGGAAGTCGGGGGAGTCGACCAGCCGCTTGCCGTCGGCGTCCAGCAGTGAGCCGGCGCCGCCGACGATCACGAGCCGACCGGCGGGGCGGGCGGCGATCAGTGCCTTGAAGGCGTCGACGGTCGGCTGTACGGGGCCGCCGGTGCGGTCGGGGGAGACGGCGACGATGGTGGTGTCCGCGGCGTTGACCAGGTCGACCACGGCGGCGGTGTCGGCGAAGTCGACTGCCACGTCGGTGGCGGCACCCTCGGTGTGGCGGCCGGAGCGGGAGGCGGAGGTGACGGTGTGGCCGCGGCGGGCGGCCTCGGCGACCACTGCGGCGCCGGTGGTGCCGGTGCCGCCGATGACGGTGATGTTCATGAGGGCTCCTTGTGCTTGTGGGTGCGGTTTGCGGATGTGTGCCGCCTGCGCTCGCGGTGGGGCGGCGACGCTGCTACAGTATTTATTTGAAACCAAGTACCTCAAGGTAACTACGGAGTTGCTCGTGTCACATTCATTTGATGCCGCCGCGCCCTCTGCGGCGGGCATGGGCGCCGCACCCGCAGCCGAGGCGGAGGCCGCTCCCGCCACCACGGGCACGGCTGCGGGTCGGCCACTGGCCGCCTACGACGTGCTGTCACCCGACTGTCCGTCCCGAACGGTGCTGCGGCATGTGGTCGACCGCTGGACGCCGCTGATCGTCGCGGTACTGGCGCGCGGGCCGCGGCGCTTCGGTCAACTGCGCGAGGCTGTGGGCGGCGTGACTCCCAAGGTGCTGGCCCAGACCCTGCGGTCTATGGAGCGGGACGGGCTGGTGCTGCGCGAGCAGACCCCGGGTGTGCCGCCGCGCGTGGACTACACGCTCACCGCGCTCGGTGCGAGCCTCGCAGAGCCGATCGCCGCGCTGCGCGCCTGGGCCGAGGTCAACGCCGCGCAGGTGCTGGCCCATCGTGAGAGCTACGACCGCGCCCACCTCCACCCCGAGGAGTAGGTGACCGCTATCCGACTCTTGTTGTGCCGGATCATGTCTGAGGGGAGTCCGAGGGATATCTGCGGGCACGGGATGCGGCTACGAGTGTCAAAGAATGCACCACTTTCCGGGCGCGTCCTCGGGGCCCGGTCGACTCTGCCGCGGAATCGCGCGGCTCACGGAGACGCCCCAACGGCGCGGCGGTTCAAAGTGGTGCGTTTTGTGACACCTGCGCGTACCTGCGGCAGCTTCGCTGCCCGAAAGTCCTCCCGCGCGGACGCCTGATCAGGGACCATATAGGTATGAGTGCTCCCACACCCGCCGACTCCACTGGCACCCCCGCATCCGCTTCCACCTGGTCCACCGGAGCCGCGGCCGTGGTGGTGCCCCAGGAGGTCCGCGACGCCGTCGACGCCGCGCTCGCCGGCCTGCCGCGCGCCGAGCGCGAGATCTTCACCACCCGCGTCGAGCGCTGGTACCCGGACGTCAGCGACGGCCTGCTGACCCTGTACGGCGAGCCTGCGGCCGGGCGCACCGCCGTGACCCTGCTGGCTGAGGCTGCCCGCGCATACGCGGCCCGCAGCCCCGAGCTGCGCCACCTCGACCTGGCCCGCACGCTCGACCCCGCCTGGGTGCAGGACCCCTCCCGCATCGGCTACTCCGGCTACACCGAGCGCTTTGCCGGCGACCTGCGCGGCGTGGAGCAGCGCATCGGCTACCTGCGGGAGCTGGGCGTCAGCTACCTCCACCTGATGCCGCTGCTCACCCCCCGTCCCGGCGACTCCGACGGCGGCTACGCCGTGGCCGACTACCGCGCGGTGCGCCCCGACCTGGGTGATATGGATGATCTCGCCCACCTGACCGGCGAGCTGCGCAAGGAGGGCATGAGCCTGGTCATCGACCTGGTACTCAACCACGTGGCCCGTGAGCACGAGTGGGCACAGCGGGCCCGCGCCGGCGAGCAGCGCTACCGCGACTACTTCCTCATCTTCCCAGACCGCACCGAGCCGGACGCCTACGAGCGCACCCTCCCGGAGATCTTCCCCGACTTCGCCCCCGGCAACTTCACCTGGGAGGAGGACCTTGACGGCTGGGTGTGGACCACCTTCAACTCCTTCCAGTGGGACCTGAACTGGCGCAACCCCCAGGTGATGGAGGAGTTCGTCGAGATCGTGATGGAACTGGCCAACCGCGGGGTGGAGGTGCTGCGCCTGGACGCCATTGCCTTCACCATCAAGCGCAAGGGCACCGACTGCCAGGGGCAGCCCGAGGTTCACTCCATCACCGAGGTGCTGCGGGCACTGACCCGCATCGCCTGCCCCGCCATCGCCCTGAAGGCGGAGGCGATTGTGGCCCCCACCGAGCTGCTGCAGTACCTGGGGCAGGGCCGCTACACCGGCAAGGTCTCCGACCTGGCCTACCACAACTCCCTCATGGTGCAGGTGTGGTCCATGCTGGCCAGCCGCAGCGTGAGCCTGGCCGCCCAGACGCTCTCCTCGCTGCCGATCGAGCCGTCCACTGCCACCTGGATCACCTACATCCGCTGCCACGATGACATCGGCTGGGCGATCGACGACGCCGACGCCGAGGCCGTGGGCCTGACTGGCTACTGGCACCGGGTGTTCCTCGCCGACTGGTACACGGGCCTGTACCCGATGAGCGATGCCCGCGGCCTGACCTTCCAGTACAACCCGGTCACCAACGACCGGCGCACCGCCGGGACCGCGGCCTCCCTCATCGGTATCGAGGCCGCCGCCGAGGCGGTGGCCGGCATTGATGAGCGCACGCCTGCCTGGCGGGAGGAGGAGCTGCGCACGTGGCTGGAGGAGCGCTTCAACGCCATGCGCCTGGCCTACGCCATCATCTACGGATGGGGCGGAATCCCGGTGCTGTGGAGCGGGGATGAGCTGGCGCAGTTCAACGACCCGAACTGGGACACCGAGCCCGGCCACGAGTCCGACTCCCGCTGGGCGGGGCGCCCGCGCCTGTCCGAGGCCGCCGTCGCCGAGCGCCACGACCGCTCCACCGTGCCCGGCCGGGTGTTCACCGACCTGGCCCACATGGGTAAGGTGCGGGCCTCCCTGCCGCAGCTGAGCGCGGATGTGCGTACCGTCGTCGCCCCCGTCGACGACGACGGCGTGCTGGTCACCTTCCGCGACCACCCGCGCGGCAGCTTCGTGGGCGTGTACAACGTGACTCCGGACTGGCGTTCCGTGCCCGCGGCGCGGCTGGCCGAGTACGGGGTGCTCGGGGCGGTGGACGTGCTCACCGACACGGTGCCCGCGGGCTCCACCAGCCTGGAGGGCGCCGGCGACGGCCAGGTGCCGGTGCCGCCCTACGCCGCCTGGTGGCTGGTGCGCTCCACCGACTGACGTGCGGGCCGGTGTCCTAAGCCGCCTCCCAGGGGTTGAGTAGTGCCACGCCCATGGGGGCGAAGCCGGCGACGTTACGAGTCACCACCGTAAGGCCGTGAACCATCGCGGTTGCCGCGATGTAGGCATCTCGCTCGGGGCGGGGGTCGGGTACGTGCAGGTGTGCGCATTGCAAGGCGACAGGGGTGTCTACCGGAAGAATCCGATTGTGGAAGAACGGCAGAACCTGGTGCGCCATCCAGGTGCGCAGGCGGCCTCCCTGGGTTGGGTCGCGCCGCTCAACCCGGGCGATTCCGAGTTCGAGCTCCATTACGGTGATCGCCGATAGGTAGAGGCTGTCTGCGTCGAGGTCGGAGAAGAAGCGCATGACGTGTGGGTCGGCGCGTCCGTCTCCGACCTTGCGCAGTTCGGAGACGACGTTGGTGTCCAGCAGCATCAGTCCAACTCCGCGGCCCGCGGTAGTTCGCGGGCGGGTTCGATGTCCAGCTCGATCTCGGACAGCCCGGGCATGGAGAGCGCCTCCAGGATTCCCTTGTTCCCGGAGGTGAGACGCCGATAATCCTCAATGGACAGCAGGACGTGCGCGGGGACGCCGCGGTCGGTGATGAGGACCGGGCCCTGGTGCGAAGCCCGCTTGGCTGCGGAGACGTTTTGATTGAACTCCCGGCTTGACATGGTGGTGGCTGTCATCGGTCGCGTCTTCCTTCAAAGGGGCGATGTAGCAACGATACTACATCGCCCCGGTTGAAAGAAGGGCTGGTGCAGTGGGACCGCATGCCACGGGATTCAGCTGGCGTAGCGGGCCTCGCGCCCGTCGAGCACCGTGTCGAAGTCGCAGGTCGATTCAATGATGCGCTCGCACATCCGGGCGTCCTGCGGGTCCAGGCCGAAGTCCTTCGGTGCCCGCTCCCAGGCGCCTCGGGCAACCTGCGCCACTCGCGTGGTCAGGTCGAGGACTTCGCTGCGTGGCAGCTCCCAGTCCAGGTCCAGCAGCTGCTCCAGGCTCCGCTCCGACGTCGTCCCCTCCAGTGGCGTTCCGTCCCGTTCGTCCGGGCAGGGGACGACGTCGAATACCGGCGCCGCCTGCCAGCCATCCGCATCCCGGAGGAACCCCATGTTCCAGGGATGATCGTCGACGTCGTGCAGACAGATTGATAGGGCGGCGCGGGCCACCACGGCGCGCGCCGCCTGCGTGCCGACGAGCGCGCGTGCCGCGTCGACGGCGGCTCGATAGGAGAAATCACCGGCCTCGTGCAGCTGCGCCGCCGTGTGCATCGACTGGTAGCCGAGGCGGCCGCGGTCGCGACGGTCGAAGCGATCGACCAAGAGGATTGCCCGGTGGGCGTCGATTCGGAGCAGTTGATACGAGCATGCGCTGAGGGCGGCGTCGCGCGCCACCTGCAGCGCCACGGCCTCGCAGGTGAGCAGGTCGTAGGTGTCGGCCACCGCGGGATACTTCGCCATGACGATCCCACCGGTGCGGTCGTCCCGCAGTGCCAGCTTGGGGCGGGCGCCGCCCTGGCTACTGGCTCCCAGCAGGATACGGTGCGTGCCCTCGCGGTCTATGTCTCCGCGCTGGAAGGACTCGATGTCTGCAAGTAGTGCCTTGGCGTCGGTGGTTGAGGCGAGGTCTCCGGGCGCGAGCGGGGCGGCGTCGACGCTCGCGGACAAGCGCAGCGCGCCCTGGCGCGAGACGTCCGCCACCGCCGCCAGCAGGCCGAGGCCGGACGGGCGCTCCTCCCGGTTGCCGCTCGCGATCACCGCCCTGCCCCACAGGCCCGGGCAGGCGTCGTCGAAGACACCGAAGGTGGGGGCGCCGTCGGGCGGGGAGAGCGGTCCCGTGCTCAGCGGGAGGTCGACTCCGATCGGGAAGCCGTGCTCCAGCCAGTCAGCGGCGTAGGCGAACCGCTGGCGCTGGGCGTCCGCCTCGAGGGCCAGCGTGCCGACGTGGGTGAGTGCGCCGTCGACGCCGGTCCACGAGACCTCCAGTTGGGTGGTGCTCATGGGGGCACTGTAGGCGGTACCAGCCGGAGGAACCGGGCGGTCGAACTAAATGCGATGCCGTCCTACGCCGCCCGGTGGCTTGCGCGCCCAACCGACTGGCGGCGGATCGCTACTCGCGTTTGTGTCGTATGTCCGTGGCATGATCGCTATATGGAGACTGCCCAGGCGCTGTCGAGCAGCGAGGCCTACACAATCGCCGAGCTACGCGCTCTCGTGAAGTCGGGAGGGCTGCGCGTGCCTCAGTTCCAGCGGTCCTTCCGATGGGACGGGAAGGACGTGCTCAGCCTCTTCGACTCGATCCTGCGTGGGTTCCCCTTTGGCAGCCTGCTGTTGTGGCAGCGTGAGGCCGACGCAGAAGGTCTGCTTATCGGCGCGTTGCACGTTGAAGCACCGGCACGGTCGGATGCGCTGTGGGTTGTCGACGGCCAGCAGCGCGTCACCAGCCTGGTCAACGCGATCGATCCCGAAGGTGCGCAGGATCCGCGCTTCGCCCTGGGGTACTCGCTGCGGCAGAAGGCGGTGGTGGGCGGCCGTTCGCTTGAAGAGCCGCTAGTGATCCCATTGCCCGACCTGTTCGACTTCTCCCGGGCCCTCGCCTGGCTTGCGGACAACCCGGACGCCGCCGATCAGGCAACACACGTTCAGGAAATGGCGGGCAGGCTTAACCGCGTGACTGTGCCGGCCACGGTCATGAAACAGGCAGACGAGCAGACGCTCCGTGAGGTGTTCGACCGGATCAACTCCCGCGGCAAGCGCCTGAACGCGGCGGAGATCTTCAACGCCATCCACGGCGGGCCCGAGGCGGGAAACACCACCTCCGGCATTGCCGCAGGCGTTCATGCGCAGACCCGCTTTGGCTTGCTGGATGACAAGGTTGTGGTGCAGGCGATCCTGGTGCGCAGGCATACGGACATCACCAGGGACGTCCACGGAGAGTTCTCTGAAAGTCGTCGTCGCGTGAGTGACTTCCCTGTGGAGAGCGAGGCGGAGGCCTACCAGGCCACGGAGCGGGCGCTCGTGCAAGCGGCGCGCTTCTTGCAGGAGCGCTGCGGGATTCCGCACCTGGTGTTTCTGCCCTTCCGCTTCCAGCTGCTGGTTCTTACACGTTTCTTTGCTCTCTTCCCCGAGCCGGCCGACCGTAACCTGGAACTGCTGTCCCGTTGGCTGTGGCGCACAAGTGCGGGAGCCGATGCGCTTGGTATCAGCGGCTCACAGACGGACCTGCGTGACATGGCGGCGCGGGTGAGACGAGGTGAAGAGTCCGCCTCGGTGCAGCGGCTCCTTGATGCAGTCGATCTCAGTGAGAGCCCGCAGCCTCCGGAACTGACGGTCTTCCGCGCGACTCGCGCGGACTCAAAGATGATTCTGGCGGCATTGTGGAACCTTCATCCGGTGGATGTGCGCACCAACGAGCCACTCACCATCGAAGCCTTGGCTGAGCAGCTGGAGGGGGAGACGACGCCGCGCGCCGTAGTAGCGGACCTTGTTCCCCCATCGGAACTTGAGGACCAGGCTCCGGTGGCGGCGTCGAAGCTCATCTCCGTGCTGGATCGGCGCGAGTTGCTGACGGCTCTGGATGCACAAGTGGACCTGGGCTCTCTGCTGCTGGATGAGACCATGCTGGAGCGGCTGCAGGCCAATGAGTTCAGCGAGTTCCTGCGACTGCGCGCCGAGGCGTTGCAAGGGTATCTGACTGATTTTCTGATGGTGCGCACCGCCTGGGGGCAGGAGGACACTCCGCCGCTGTCAGACTACGTGTTCGGCGAGGAGGCGTAGCCGTGAGTGACTCGGTGTACGCGGTGCGCCTGCATGGCGAGCACGTGGCCTCCATTCACAGGCGCGACCAGCCTGATGGAGGGCCGTTCACGAAGCTCGTATTTGATCCGGACTACTGGGATCGTCCCGGACGAATGGTCCTTGGGCGCTGGTTCGAGGACCATCCACGCAAGCAGCCGCACGCCACCAACCGGGTGCCGGCGTGGTTCTCCAACCTGCTCCCCGAGGGGCGCCTCCGCGACCTGATTGCGAAGGAGCAGGGTGTAAGCGTGCACCGCGAGATAGACCTGCTCGAAAGGATCGGGACAGATCTACCCGGGGCGGTTGAAGTTCTGCCGGATGTCGTTGAGAATGATGACGCATCTTTTGAGGGGGCAGAATTGATCCCGCCTCCGGAGTTCAAGCCGGCGGGCGCTATACGACGTGCATCTTTGGCGGGCACGACCTTGAAATACTCCATGAGTATGAGGGGCGGCCGCCTAGTCGTTCCGGCTCATGGGGAGGACGGGGACTGGATTCTTAAGATCCCCGATCCAGCGTATCCGGGAGTCGCCTCCAACGAACTGTCAGTCATGGAGCTGGCGGAGCAAGTGGGGATCGAGGTCCCTCAGGCTGCACTGTGGCCTCGGGAGAGTATTGACGATCTGGGGCCGGGCGCCTGGCTGTCAGAAGAAACCGACGCCTACGCCGTACGCCGCTTCGACCGGTCGCCTGAGGGCCGTATACATATCGAGGACTTCGCGCAGGTCCTGAACAAGTACGGCATTGGTGACGGCAAGTATCAGTCCAGTGTGGAGACGGTCGCCGGTTTGGCCTACCGCGGGCGGGACCACGCCTCCCTGCAGGAGATGGTCCGTCGCACGGTATTCAACCTGCTCGCCGGCAACGGGGACGCCCACCTGAAGAACTGGTCGCTGATATACCCCGACGGGCGGCGCGCGCGGCTCTCACCCGCCTATGACCTGGTGTGTACCGCAGCGTATCCGAATCATGCGGAGCTCGGCCTGCCCTTCTTCGGCGCCAGCAGGCTAGCTGAGGTCACCCGGGAGCACTTCGTCCGGCTCCAGAATGGGCTCGCCGTCGGCGATGAGGATGTGCTCGACGTCGTCGATGACACGGTGGACCGATTCTTCTCCAGCCGGGAGAGCATTGACGCCGCACCTGCGCCGGTGCGCGAGTGGATCACCGGTCACATGGAGCAGACGGCGAGCCGATTACGTCACTGCCGGTAGGCGGCATATGCGCCTGCGTGAAGACGCCGGGCGAGCCAGGGGTCGGTGATGGCGTGGAAGCGGTCGGGGAAAGTGCGGCGCACGCAGTGAGGCGCGCCCTCGATGACTGCGGTCTCAATGGTTGGGTTCGCGCGACGCGTGATGTTGGTGAGATTGTCACCGCGCAGCACCACCCGCTCGGTGCCGGTGACGATCAGCGTCGGCACCGCCAGGGAGTCGATGACCTCCTCCCAGGGGGTCGGCGGGGACACGCAGCCCTGCGCGATGAAGGCCAGGTCGACGCCGCAGGCGGCCTCCACGCTGGCGCGGGTCTCCCGCGGCGACCAGGTGGGGTTGTTGCGCATCTCCAGCTCGAAGCGCGCCTGTGGGTCGGCGGCGATCTGCCGCATCTCCCGCACCTGGCGGTAGGCGTTCATAGCCAGTAGACGCCGCCAGATCGGCGTGACGAAGGCCGGGTCCTCGGCGACGGCGGCGTCCACCAGGTCGGGGCGGTGCGCGGCCACGTCCAGGCTGGTCACCCCGCCCATGGAGTGCCCGACGACGGCGAGCGGCGCGCGCAGCGGCCCCTCGCCGCGCAGGCCGTGCGCGCGCAGGTCCTCCAGCACGTCCACCAGGTCGGCGGCCAGGCGCTCGCCGGTCGTCCTCTGGTTGGCCAGGTCCGGCTGATCCCAGCGCGGGGAGTCGCCATGCCCGCGGGCGTCCAGGGCGACGATCCGGTAGCCGAACGCAGACCAGCGGTCCACGGCCTCGATCCAGCAGGCCGCGGAGTCGGTGATGCCGTGGGACAGGACGAGCACCGGCGCGGCGGCGTCGTCCAGCGGCCCGGCCAGGTGACGGGCGAGCGGGGCGACGGCGGATGCCTCAACGATGGTCATGCCCGGAGCTTATGCCGCCGCCGCTGGTGGTCCCGAACTCGTCTGCTACGCCCGTTCACCGGCTTCTGGCGTTTACGGGTGCGGTGGTGGGGTGAGGTGTCTGCTGCGCCGGTTGGACGTTAACAACGCTACTTAACGGTCTGCTGTATACCTCGGAGCCCTTCAGCAGACGGTTAACTGGCGTTGTTAACCCCGAAGTGGCGTTGTAGATGAACCCGCTTCCAGACCCCGGGGTTGCCGGCAGCCAAGTCCGGCACGGTGAACCGGCAGGCTCACCAGCTCCCTGACTCTGCAACACGCCAGCCACCACACCCTCAAACGCGAAGAAGCCGCGAAGCCATCGTCATCGGTTCGCAGTCGATCCTCGGTACCTACCAGGAGGATGAGCTCCCAGCGGAGGCGACGGTCTCTCGAGAGATCGACGTTCTCCCGATCGAAGTGACCCGCGAATCGTTGAGAAGCTGGCCGACGCGATCGAAGGCGTACCGGGGAGCTTTCACCGTTCGAGCAACTCCACGGTTTCTCCATGGATGGCATGCGGCATCCCCGGGGAGGCATTATGGATTGTGCCGCGGCCGACGCCGTCCTACTGACATGGAGCACGCCATGACTGACTTCCTATTCACCCCGCCCCGGCGCGTCGAGCCCGCCGACTTCCCCGCCTCCGAGCTGGCCGTGCCCGGCATGCGCACGCTGCCCGCGGTGGACGAACCCCGCTACGGGGAGGTCCACCTGAACGTGCCCTACGCCGAGAAGTCCGGGCGCACGCTCCACCTGCAGATCATCATGCCGCCGCGTCGGGCCGCCTTCCCGGACACCGCAACCGACGTTTACCCCACCATCCTGTACGTGCAGGGCTCCGCCTTCCACACCCAGCAGCTCGGCCATGAACTGGGCAACCTGGTGGCCTTCGCCGCCCGCGGGTACGTGATCGCCATCGTCGAGTACCGCGGCAGCGAGGTGGCGCCCTTCCCCGCCCAGGCCAAGGACGCCAAGACGGCGGTGCGCTGGCTGCGCGCCCACGCCGCCGAGTACCACGTCGACGTCAATCGCATGGCCATGTGGGGCGACTCCTCCGGCGGTCACACCACCCTGATGACCTGGGCCACCGGCACGGGCGGCGCCGACGACGATCCCGCCTTCTCCGACGAGCCCGTCGCCGAGGCACTGGGCCTGCGCGCCTTCGTCGACTACTACGGCCCCACCCACATCGGCCGGATGAACGAGTACCCGTCCATTCAGGACCATTTGGAGGCCGACTCCCCCGAGGGCTGGCTCATCGGCCACGTACGGGTGGACGAGCATCCCGAGCTGGTGGCTCCCACCGTCATCATGGACCACGTGCCGCATGCCTCGCGGCGCGCCCTGCCACCACTGCTGGTGGTCCATGGGGACAAGGACCGCATCGTCAACTTCTCCCAGTCCGTCTGGCTGGTGGAGGACCTGCAGGCCAAGGGCCAGGAGGTCACCTTCTACCGGCTGGCCGGCGCCGACCACGGCGGCGCCCCCTTCTGGCAGGACGGCGTGCTCGACGTCGTCGACACCTTCCTCAAGGAGCACCTGAGCTGATCGGCGGCCCGCGGCTCCCTCGAGAACCCAAGGCCGAATATGACGCCGGTCAGCGGTCTGCTGTGAGTGCCTGGTGGCTGTTCAACAGACCGCTAACCGGCGTTGTTAGCGCCGAAGCGCCGCAGTAGACGGGGATGGTGGCCGCAGGACGTCAGCCCTGGTCGGTGGCGGCGCCGTCGGCGGGGGCCTGGCCGGCATCGCCGCCCAGGCCGCCGTCGGTGGGCATATCCCCGGTGGGGGCCTGGCCGCCCTGGCCGCCGACGTCCCCGGACGGCGCCTGGCCTCCCATGCCGCCCATGCCCGAGCTGAGCGCCGCGGCGGTGCCGGTGGCCGAGCCGCCCGAGGTGGTGGCCACCGTGTACTCCTCGCCCTCGGTCAGGCCCAGCACGGTGAGGTACTGGGAGGTGAACACGCTGGTCATCTCCCAGGAGGCGCCGTCGGCGCCGGTGACGGTGATGGTGTCGCCCGCGGACACGCTCGGGGAGCCGGTGACGCCGTAGATCTGGCTCTCGCCGTTGACGTCCACCGCCCCGTCCATGGAGCCCGCCTGGCCGGAGACGACGACCTGCCCGCCGGTCACATACGCCGACCCGTTGGAGTCAATGCCGTCGGAGTAGGTGAAGGACACCTGCACCTGCCCGTCGGAGATCGTCAGCACCGAGCCGTCGTCGGACTCGGAGTCGACGGTCTCGTAGCCCTCGATCACATAGTCGCCGTTGGTGGCGTTGATGCCGTCGTCGCCGGAGGTGATCGTCAGGGCCCCGCCCGCAATGTTGATGAAGGCCCCCTGGAGGCCCTCGTCGGCGGCGTCCAGGGTTACGGTGCCGTCCGCCTGCGTGTAGCTGACGCCGGCGTTGACGCCCTTGGGCTTGGCGGCGTCGTCGACGCCGGACTCGTCCTCGTCGTCGGTGTCGACGGCGGTGGACTCCTCCGTCTGCGCGGCCTGGTCGCCCGCCTGCTGGCCCCACTGTCCGGGCGCCCCGCCGAGGCCCGCATCCTGGGTGGCGTTCGCCTGCCCGCCGCCCGCGGTCACGCTCAGTGTGGTGCCGTCCACGGTGACGTCGGTGGTCGCGGACACGCCGTCGTCGCCGGAGGTGATGGTGATGTCGGCGGCGCCCAGGGCGATGAAGCCCATGGCCTCGTCGTCGTCCTCCGTGGACTTCAGCCCGTCCCCGCCGGCGGTGATCGTGATGGTGCCGCCGGAGATGACCAGGTAGTCCTTGCCGCGGATGCCGTCGTCGACGGCGTCCACCGTGAGCGTGGGCGCGCCCTGGATCACCAGGCCGTTCTTGGAGGAGATCGCGTCATTGTGGTTGCCGGTCACGGTCAGTGAGCCGGTGCCGGTGAGCACCACGGTGTCGGAGGAGAACAGGGCCGCGGTGGGGGCGTCCTCGCCGGTGTCGGCGTAGGTCTCCCCGTCGGTGAGCGTGTTCTCCGTGCCCGCGGCCAGCACGACGACGGCGCTGCCCGCGTCCTGAATGTCAATGGCCGGGCCGCTCGTGTTGCTGATGGAGGCGTCGTCGAGCACCAGGCGCACCTCGGCGCCGTCGGCGTTGACGATCACCTTGCCGTCGGTCAGCTCACCGGTCAGGACGTAGGTGCCGGCGCCGGTGATGGTGATGGTGCTGCCGTCCACGCTTACCCCGCCCGCCCCGTCGCCGGCGGCGCTGGCCGAGTTGCCGGACAAGGTGATCGTGGTGGCGGCGGCCGCGTCGTAGGTGCCGGCGTCGTCGTCCGCGGTGACGGCGGAGACCGCCCCGGAGGTGTCGGTGTTCGCCGCGAGGATGTCGGCGACGCTCGCCCCAGTGGAGGCCGCCGCCACCTCGCTTGTGATTGTGGTCCAGGCGGTTGCGGAGGAGTCGCCCCCCGCGGCGCTGGTCCCGGAGGACGCGGCGGTGGAGGTGGTGCCGGTGGAGCATCCGGCCGCCAGCGCAATCGCTGCCAGGGGTACCAGCATGCGGGTGTGAATACGGCGGGTGCGGCGGGTGGTGTGGCCCGTGTGGTTTCCGGTGCCGTGCAGGTGCCTGAGCGGAGTGTTCATGTGTGCGGTGTCCTTTTCCTTCGATGTAGTGGGGGCGACGGCGCGCGATGGGCGCGGCGGCTCAGGCTGCGGATGCCAGGTGCCGGGAGCTGTCGCGCCGGGAGCCGGCGAGTTCGTGGCTGAGTACCCGGTGCCACTTGTTGGCCGGCAGCCGCGGGTGCAGCAGGGCCATGCCGGTGGCGTACTTGGAGATCCTGGCGGGGCGGTGCCCGCGTGCCCACAGCAGCCGGTCGGCGGGCGACGGCGTCGCCGGGGTCTTCGTCTCGACGATCACCAGGTCGTTCGCCGACGCCGTCTCGCAGTCCTGTGCGCCGCCATCCATGGGCCCGACGGGGCTCCAGGTCAGGCCGGTGTCGACAGTCATGCGGGAGTTCGCCTGCGGTAGGTGCAGGGTGCTGCGCTCGTAGGCGGTGCGCATCACGGGGACCAGCAGGTCGGCGACCCTGCGGGCGTGCTCGGCCGAGCAGGTCTGCGCGAGTACCAGGCAGTCGGCAATGAAGGAGAGCCCGGCGGCGGTGAGCCGGTCGGCGTCGGCGGGCGCGTAGGGCATGCGCTTCTTGACCGTGGCGCCGCGCGGGCCCCGGGTCTTGACCTCCAGGAAGCACAGCCCGGAGTCCAGGTAGGTGCGGGTGCGCACCTTGAACCGACGACGGCGCTTGCGTGCCGTCAGCAGGTAGGAGTCCAGCCCGGGAGTGTCGAAGTAGGTGGAGGCGTAGGCGAAGCTCCTGTCTGCGTCGATGCACAGCACCCGGGCCTGCCCGGCCAGGGAGTCGACCACTTCCTGGGCCGTCGGCAGCGGCAGCAGGTACTTGCGGTCCACGCGGGTGAGCAGGCCGGCGGCGGAGTTGAGCTCGTCCAGTGTGGTTGTGGACAGTGAGCCGGTGTGCAGGTGCTGATTCATGGTGGGAGGCTCCTGTGGCTGTGCGGTGTGTGAGGCGGCTTGCCCGTCCTGGCCCGCGTCAGCGGCCGACGGGCTGCGCGACAGGCGGGAATAGGTAGTCGGCGGTGTCTGTGGTGGTGGCCGTGGCGGCGTGCTGGGGGCGGGGGGCGTGCGCCGACGGCGTGTACGGGGGCGCCGGCGCCGGGGCGGGTGCGGTCACCGCCGTGCGGGCGGCCGACGGCGTCGCCTGCGAGTCTCCCGTCGGGTGCAGGCGGAAGCGGACGTCGACGAGGGTGGTGTCGTTGACCAGGTCGAGGCGCTGCACCTCCACCGAGCGCACCTGCGCGTCCAGCAGCTGCTCGAGGTGGGCGATGAGGGTGTCCTCGTCGGTGATGGCGCGGTCCAGCATGATGACCTGGTGGCGGTTGCGGCGCATGAGCGCGGGGTGGTCGGCGACCCACAGGGAGGCGACGACGAGGCCCATCAGCAGCGCCGTCATCGCCAGCGGGGCCGCCGTGATGCCGCCGAGCAGGCCCAGGGCCAGGGCGGCGAAGAAGTAGGCGACCTCGTGCTGGGAAAGCTCGGTGGAGCGCAGGCGGATGATCGACAGCACGCCGAACAGGCCCAGACCCAGCCCCGCACCGACGGAGGCCGTCGACAGCAGCAGCGTGACCGCCAGGACGCCGACGTTGACGCCCACGTAGGCGGCCAGCAGGTCCTTGCGGGCGTGCCGCCGCGTGTACAGGACTCCGACCAGCACTATGAGGGCGATCAGGTCGATACCGATGTAGGCGAGGGTACTGAGGGACATGGGCTGCTTTCATTCGTTGCGGGGACGGCCACCGCCGTCTCGGACCGTGTTCCACGCTATGAGGCGGGTCTATGCGCTTCCTGTGAAAGCCGTGTCGCGGGGGTATGTGACCGGGTGCGCGCCGGGAGGGGAGGTCGACGCCGGCGGGTGCGGACAGTTCACGTGGGCGTCGGCGGCGGCTTCTAGACTGTGGCCCCGGCAGGGCTCTGCCGGGCCCTGCTGCTCCGGCGTGCGGGGACCGCCCGCAAGCCGGTCCCCGTCCCCCACGCGACAGGAGCCCACGTGCCCTCCGACCAGCCCTCCAACCGCAAACGCCGCCTGCGCGGCTGGACCCTCCACGGCGATGGGCGCTCCATCGCCCCCGGTGAGGTCGTCACCCCCTCCGAGCGCCTGAGCTGGCCGCGCACCGTCGGCATCGGCGTCCAGCACGTCGTCGCCATGTTCGGGGCGACCTTCCTGGTTCCGCTGCTGACGGGCTTCAACCCGTCCACGACCCTGTTCTTCACCGGGCTGGGCACGCTGCTGTTCATCCTGGTCACCTCCGGCCGCCTGCCCAGCTACCTCGGCTCCTCCTTCGCGCTGATCGCCCCGATCGGTGCCGTGACCGGGTACGCCGCGGACGCGGGGGTGCCGCTGGATGAGGCCAAGGCCGCCCTGGCGCAGGGCGGGATCATCTCCGTCGGGGCGCTGCTGGCGGTCATCGGCGTGATCGTCCACGTGGCCGGCACCGGCTGGATCGACCGCCTCATGCCGCCCATCGTTACGGGCGCGATCGTCTCCCTGATCGGCTTCAACCTCGCCCCGAGCGCCTGGAACAACGTCAAGACCGCCCCGGTGACCGCGCTGGTGACGATCGTGTCCATCCTGGTGATCACCGTGCTGTTCAAGGGCATCGTGGGGCGTCTGTCGATCCTCATCGGTGTGCTGATCGGCTACGCCACCGCATGTGTGCGCGGTGAGGTCGACTTCTCCCAGGTCTCCCAGACGGGCTGGATCGGCGTGCCGGACTTCCGTGCCCCCGCCTTCGACTTCAGCCTCCTGGGACTGTTCATCCCCGTGGTGCTGGTGCTGGTCGCGGAGAACATCGGGCACGTGAAGTCGGTGGCCGCCATGACGGGGGAGAACCTCGACGACGTGACCGGTCGCGCGCTCCTGGCCGACGGCGTGTCCACCATGCTCGCCGGTGCGGGCGGCGGCTCGGGCACAACCACCTACGCGGAGAACATCGGCGTCATGGCGGCCACCCGCGTGTACTCCACGGCGGCGTACGTGATTGCGGCGGCCACCGCCCTGGGACTGTCCCTGCTGCCGAAGTTCGGCGTCATCATCGCCACCATTCCCGCCGGCGTCCTGGGCGGGGCGGCGACGGTCCTGTACGGCATGATCGGCATGCTCGGGGTGCGTATCTGGGTGCAGAACCGGGTGGACTTCTCCGACCCGGTCAACCTAAACACGGCAGCCGTCGCCATGGTCATCGCCATCGCCGACTACACCTTCAGCTGGGGCGACATGACCTTCGCGGGCATCGCGCTGGGCTCGCTGGCCGCGATCGTCGTCTACCACGTCATGCGGGCGATCTCCCGGTTGCGGGGCACGAACCTGGAGGAGGCCTCACCGGCGTCGGCGCCCGCGGGCACCGAGCTGGAGGGCCCGGCCTACTCCAAGCGGGCCCGCCGGCAGGGCTGAAGGAGCCCGCCGCCGTCTACTCCGTGGGCGGCGGCGGGGAGGGTAGGGGGCGGCCGTCGTTGGCCAGCTCAAGGACGCGCGCATGGATCGACGTGCGCCCCTGAAGCGCGGCGCGCAGGGCCCGGTGCAGCCCGGTCTCCAGGTACAGCTCCCCATTCCAGGCGATCACGTGGGCGAACAGGTCCCCGTAGAAGGTGGAGTCGTCGTCCAGCAGGCCGCGCAGGTCCAGCTGCGCGCGCGTGGTCACCAACTGGTCGAGCCGAATCTGGCGGGGTGCGATGGCCGCCCAGTCACGCTGCGCGGCGACCCCGTGGTCGGGGTAGGGGGCGCAGTCGCCGACGGCCTTGAAGATCACTCCCCCATGCTAACGGGAACGTGTGACGCGCCGGGACACGGAACGGCATTCGGACGAACCCGCCCGCAAGTCCGTTGGGGCCGGGTGGGGGAAGCGCTCCCCGGCCGACGGCGGTGCGCGGCCCGGATTTCCGGCCGACGGCGGCCGGTCAGTGCCCCTCCGGCGTCCGCCGCAGCAGCGGGCCGGTCAGGTAGTGCTGAATCGTGGGCCCGACCACTTCAACCAGGTGGTCGACGGAGGCGCTGGCGATCGGCTCGACCCGGTAGGTGTAGCGAATCATCGCCAGTCCGACCAGCTGGCTGGCGGCCAGGGTGGCGCGTTCGCGGGCGTCGGGACCGAGCACGCCGAGCTGCCCCAGGGCCTGCATGACCGGGGCGGCGATCTGCTCGGTGGCGTAGGCCTGCACGGCCTCGGGGGCGCCGTCGTCGGTGGCGACCCAGCGCAGCAGAGCCCGGAACGTGGCCCCGCCGGAGGAGTCGTCCCAGGCGGTCATGGCCAGGCGCACCAGCCGCGGCCCGGCGGTGCGGATGTCACCGGAGACCACCTTCGCGATCTCCTCACTGGCGCGAATACGCAGGTTCATGGAGGCGCCGAACAGATCGCCCTTGGAACCGAAGTAATAGGACACGAGCGCCGGGTCGACGCCGGCGGCGCGGGCGACCCCGCGGATGGTGGTCTTGGCGAATCCCCTGGCCAGGAAGGAGCTGCGGGCGGCGTCGAGGATGGCGTCGCGCGTGGTCTCGGTGCCTCCGCCCGTACGGCTCCCGGAGCGGGGCCCCCGACGGTGTCCGGGGGCGGGTGTGGCCGCGTCGCTCATGCTTGGAGGTTAGTTGACTGGGGGCGACTGCGGCGCGGGTGTGGCGGCGTCGGCGGGTACGGCGGCGCGGGCTGAACCGGGGTCTGGCGGGGATGCGCGCCGACTCCCGCGGGGCGGCCGCCAGCCCGCCCGCAATTAGAAAAGCATGCATGCGCAATATTCAACGCCGTCCAGGTCTGGTTGAACCGCGAGCGCACGTTTCGCGACGCTTCCAAGGAAAACCCGGCCGGGACGGAGGTCCTGGGCCGGAGTAATTTCAACACCGTTGAAGCCCGGCGTCACCCGTGATTACGGTTCCACACGACCCCGGGTCCCCGTGGTCCCGGAAGTACGCATTCCGATGGGGTCGAGAGGTGGATTGATGACTAGGAACGCCGACGCCGGCCGCAGCGACGCGCAGGACCTCGCCCTGCCCGCCCCGCCGACGGCCACTGATTCGCCCGTCGCCGGGCGCGGCCCCTCCCTCATGGCGATCCCCTTGGGCATGCCCTCCTTCCCCACCCGACTCGCCGCGAGCGCGCCCGCGGCCACGGTCGCCCGCGAGGCCGGCGCCGACTACTCCGGGGCCGTGCCCCTGCGCCTGGGCCTGGACGTCGGCTCCACCACCGTCAAGCTCGTGCTGCTGCCCGAGCCGGTGGATGGCGAGCCCTTCCCCGCCCCCGTCTTCTCCGAGTACCGCCGCCACAACGCCGACGTGCGCGGCGAGGTCTCCCGCCTGCTGGCCGAGGTCGCGGCCGCCTTCCCGGGCGCCCGCGTGCGCGGCGCCGTCACCGGCAGCGCCGGGCTCAACCTGGCCAACCTGATGGGCCTGCCCTTCGTGCAGGAGGTCATCGCCGAGACGCGCACCGTCCAGGCCAAGAACCCCGAGGCCGATGTCATCATCGAGCTCGGCGGCGAGGACGCCAAGATCACCTACCTGCACCCCACCCCCGAGCAGCGCATGAACGGCACCTGCGCGGGCGGCACCGGTGCCTTCATCGACCAGATGGCGCAGCTGCTGCACACCGACGCCTCCGGCCTGAACGCCCTGGCGGCGAACTACCAGACCCTCTACCCGATCGCCTCGCGCTGCGGGGTGTTCGCCAAGTCCGACCTCCAGCCGCTGATCAACCAGGGCGCCGCCAGCGAGGACCTGGCCGCCTCCGTGCTGCAGGCCGTGGTCACCCAGACCATCGCCGGCCTGGCCTGCGGCCGCCCCATCCGCGGCAACGTCATGTTCCTGGGCGGCCCCCTGCACTTCCTGCCCGAGCTGCGCCGGGCCTTCGAGCGCACCCTGGCCGACCAGGTCGACTCCTTCACCTGCCCCGACGACGCCCAGCTGTACGTCGCCGTCGGCGCCGCCCTGCTCGCGGGCCAGGAGCCGACGCCGCTGACCGAGGTCTCCGACCGCCTCGCCTCCGGCCGCGCCGCCAGCACGGGCGCCAGCCGCATGCGCCCCCTGTTCGCCGACGACGCCGAGCTCGCCGCCTTCCGCGCCCGCCACGCCCGGGCCACCGTGGAGCGGGTCGGCTGGCCCGCCCCGTCCGCCGAGGCCGCGGCCGCCGACGGCGCCCCCACCCGCTACGAGGACTGCTTCCTGGGCATCGACGCCGGCTCCACCACCATCAAGGCCGTCGTCGTCGACGAGCAAAACCGCATCGTCTGGGAGCACTACGCCGGCAACGAGGGCGACCCCGTCACCGCCGCCGTCGAGATCCTGCGCCGCATCCACCTGGAGATGCCCGAGCACGTGCGCATCGTCCGCTCCTGCGTCACCGGTTACGGCGAGGGCATCGTCAAGGCCGCGCTGCGCATCGACGAGGGTGTGGTGGAGACCATGGCCCACTACCGGGCCGCCGCCCACCTGAACCCCGGCGTCACCAGCGTCATCGACATCGGCGGGCAGGACATGAAGTACCTGCGCATCCGCGGCGGCGCCATCGACTCCATCTCCGTCAACGAGGCCTGCTCCGCCGGCTGCGGCTCCTTCCTGCAGACCTTCGCCCAGTCGATGGGCCAGTCCATCCAGGAGTTCTCCGCCTCCGCCCTGACCGCGGACAGCCCCGTGGACCTGGGCAGCCGCTGCACCGTGTTCATGAACTCCTCGGTCAAGCAGGCCCAGAAGGAGAACGCCACCCCCGGCGACATCAGCGCCGGACTGTCCTACTCGGTGGTGCGCAACGCCCTGTACAAGGTCATCAAGCTGCGCGACGCCTCCCAGCTGGGCGAGCGCATCAGCGTCCAGGGCGGCACCTTCCTCAACGACGCCGTGCTGCGCGCCTTCGAGCTGCTCACCGGACGCGAGGTGGTCCGCCCCGACATCGCCGGGCTCATGGGCTGCTTCGGCGCCGCCCTGACCGCCCACGAGACCTACGACGGCGTCCCCGGCACGCTCATGAGCCTGGCCGAGCTGTCCCGCTTCGGCTTCACCACCGAGACCGCGGTGTGCAAGCTGTGCCAGAACCACTGCAAGCTGACCATCACCACCTTCAACGACGGCCAGCGGCACGTGTCCGGCAACCGCTGCGAGCGCGGTGCCACCCAGGAGCGCCGCAAGACCAAGTCCGACATGCCCAACCTGTACGACTACAAGTACCGGCGCACCTTCGCCTACCGGCGCCTGCGCCAGGGGCAGGACACGCGCGGCGAGATCGGCGTGCCCCGGGTGCTGGGCATGTATGAGAACTACCCGCTGTGGTTCACGATCCTCACCCAGCTGGGCTTCCGCGTCATGCTGTCGGGCCGCTCCAACCACGAGCTGTTCGAGCAGGGCATGGACTCCATCCCCTCCGAGAACGTGTGCTACCCGGCCAAGCTCGCCCACGGTCACGTCCAGTCGCTTATCGAAAAGGGCGTGAAGACCATCTGGTTCCCCTGCGTCTTCTACGAGCGCGGACTCGTCGACGGCGCCGACGACCACTACAACTGCCCGATCGTGGCCACCTACCCCGAGGTCATCCGCAACAACATCGAGGCGATTCGCGACGGCGCAGCCGGTGAGACGCAGGCCGCTGCCACTCCCGTCCCGCAGGGACCGGCTGCGAAGGGCACAAGGGCTCCCGTCGGCCCTGGCGGCGTGCGCATGCTCGCCCCCTTCCTGAACCTCGCCGACCCGGCCAAGCTGGCCGAGCGGCTGGTGGAGGTGTTCGCCGACTGGAACGTCACCCTCCCCGAGGCGCGCAAAGCCGTAGCGGCGGGCTTCGCCGAGGACGCCGCCTTCAAGGCGGACGTGCGCGCCGAGGGCCGCCGCACCCTGGAGTGGATGCGCGAGAACGGCCGCAAGGGCATCGTGCTGGCCGGCCGCCCCTACCACATCGACCCGGAGATCAACCACGGCGTCCCCGACGTCATCAACACCCTGGGCATGGCCGTCCTCTCCGAGGACTCGATCCTGCCCGAGCCCGAGCCGTCCCTCGACGGCGCCGGGGACGGCGTCGAGCACCAGGTGGCCGGCGGGGCGCTGTCCCGCGCCGTCGCCTCCATCCGCCGCGGCCTGGGCCGCGGCAAGGAGGACCCGCAGGCGCCCGCCGACTGGTCCGACGTCACCGCGGAGGGGCTGGAGGCGCCGACGGCGTCGGTCGCCGTGGCCAACGTGTCCCCGAAGCTGCGCGTGCGCGACCAGTGGGCCTACCACTCGCGCCTGTACCGGGCCGCCGAGCTGGTCACCCGGGCCGACGACCTGGAACTGGTGCAGCTGAACTCCTTCGGCTGCGGCGTCGACGCCGTTACCACCGACCAGGTGCAGGAGATCCTCGAGTCCGCCGGCGGGGTGTACACCACCCTCAAGATCGACGAGGTCTCCAACCTCGGCGCCGCCACCATCCGCCTGCGCTCGCTCGCCGCCGCCAGCGAGGCACGCCGTCGGCGGCGGGAGGCGGGCGAGGCGGAGGACGTCGTCGCCGAGCAGGCGCAGGACCTCGCGGACGAGCCGGTCGAGGTCGACACCACCGCGCCCGCGGACGACGGCGACCACACGCTCGCCGGGCGTGTGGCCCGCAGCGAACGGAGCCTGCCCGCCGCCACCACCCCGGTGTTCACCGAGGAGATGCGCCAGACCCACACGATCCTCATGCCGCAGATGAGCCCGATCCACTTCCGGCCGCTGGTGCCGCTCATGCGGCGCCTGGGGTACAAGGTCGAGCTGCTGGAGTCCGCCAGCAAGTCCGACCTCGAGGTGGGGCTGCGCTACGTCAACAACGACGCCTGCTTCCCCGCCATCATGGTGATCGGCCAGCTCATCGGCGCCTTCGAGGACGGCTCCCACGACCCGGACAAGTGCGTGGTGGCCATCTCCCAGACCGGCGGCATGTGCCGCGCCACCAACTACGCCGCCATGCTCCGCAAGGGCCTGCGTGAGGCCGGCTACCCGCAGATCCCGGTGCTGGCCGTCTCCCTGCAGGGCATTGAGGCCAACCCCGGCTTCAAGCTCACCCCCACCATGGCCTACAAGGCGCTGCAGGGGGTCGTCATCGGCGACACCCTGAGCACCTGCCTGCTGCGGGTGCGCCCCTACGAGGCGGTTCCCGGCTCCGCCCAGGCCCTGTATGAGCGCTGGAATGCCATCACCTGCGAGTTCTTCGAGCACAAGGGGCGCTCCGCCACCTGGGGCGGACGCATCGGCTACCGCCGACTGCTGCGTGAGATGGTGCGCGAGTTCGACGCGCTGGAACTGGCGGACGTGCCCCGCAAGCCGCGCGTCGGCGTCGTGGGGGAGATCCTGGTCAAGTTCCAGCCGGACGCCAACAACCACGTGGTCGACCAGATCGAGGCCGAGGGCTGCGAGGCCGTCGTCCCCGGGCTGCTGGGCTTCTTCCTCAACGGCATGACCACCGCCCAGTGGAAGGCGGACACCTACGGCATCGGCACCGACACCGTCTACCAGAAGAAGGCGGGCGTGTGGTTCATCGAGCAGGTGCAGGCCCCCGCCCGGGCCGCCCTGGCCGCCGCCGGCGGCAAGTTCGACGTCGAGTCCCCGATCGCGGAAATGGCCGAGAAGGCCGGCGAGATCCTCAGCCTCGGCAACCAGGCCGGTGAGGGCTGGCTGCTGACCGCCGAGATGATCGAGCTGATCGAGCACGGCGCCCCCAACATCGTGTGCTGCCAGCCCTTCGCCTGCCTGCCCAACCACGTGGTCGGCAAGGGCATGTTCCGGGAGATCCGCCGCCGCTACCCGCAGGCCAACATCGTCGGCATCGACTACGACCCCGGCGCCAGCGAGGTCAACCAGCTCAACCGCATCAAGCTGATGATCTCCACCGCCTTCATGATGCAGGAGGATGCCGCGCAGGCCGCGCCGTCGAACGCCGCCCAGCGGGGCGACGGGATGGGAACGGCGTCGGCGGCCGCGGACCGCCCGCTCAACGGCATTGACAACGCCTCGGGCGACGGCCGCACCACCCGGGACCTGATCGCGGACCTGGGCCCCGCCCCGGACGGCACGCCCACATCACCGGACGTCGCCGCCCCCGAGCGCGTCGGCGTCGGCAGGTCGTGACGCGGCCGGCCGGTAGGCGGTCGGGCGTAAGCATTCGGGGCGTTCAGCGCGGCCTCATGCCGCCGTCGAGCTGCCCGCTGCTCCGGCGAAGCGGCCGCGTAGAAGCGCCTGCGGGCACGATCGCCGCAGCGGGTCAGTTCCCGGCGCCGCGGGCGGAGCCGGTCAGCTCACTGCCGTCCGCGGAGGCCAGGACGCAGGACACTGCGCGGTCCCCCTGCTCCCAGGTGGATTGGGTGGGGCGCAGGGCGGTGACTGCGTAGGTGTTCTGGGAGTAGGCGTCGTCGTAGCTGATGCCGACGTAGGTCTCGAAGGCGTCGTAGCAGATGTCGGCGATGTACTGCTCCATGAGCTCGTCACTGGGGAACGCGTCTGCGGAGATCGCGCCCTCGGCATAGACCTCGTACAGGTGCGGGGCGGAGCAGTCGACCAGGCTCCCGGAGGCGACGGTTCCACCGGTGCCCCCGGAGGCGCTTGCGGAGGGGGCGGATGTCGCGGAGTCCGTTGCGGCGGTCGGGGAGGCGGGGACCGAGTTGTCCCCGTAGATCAGGCAGTCGCCCACCTGGAAGTCCATGGCGGAGACCGTTCGGGCGCTGGGGGATGCGACGGCGTTCTCGGGCGGCGTCGTCGCGCTGGCGGGCGCGGATGCCGATGGTGTCGCCGTGGGGGTGGCGGTGTCCGACGTGGCGCTGCCCTGGCAGGCCGATACCCCCAGGGTCAGCAGCAGGGCGGCGGGGACGGCGAGTGTAGCGAAGGAGTAACGCATGGTCATAGGCTGACATACCCGCTGGCGGCGGGAACAGCACGACTGGCGTGACTCATCTCCCTGGTGCGGTGATCCATGCGGAGACGGCTGCGGAGCCCGGGTGCTGTCCGCAGGGGCGGAAGCGGCTCGGCGCTGCGGTGGTTGGTGGTGCCGCGGCCGGGGTGCCGCTGGCGGAGTTGATGGCGGAGTGGGGCGCCGGGACATGGCGGTGGCCTGCGGGCCGGCGATGCGCCAGGCCCGCAGGCCACCGTGGCGAGGTGCGCGATGCCCTCGGGGTTCCCGGTCCCGAGGTGCGGTCCTCCTTCGCCGGGACGACGCGGTACGGGCTCCCATATACCCGTCCCGTCTCGGATGCGGACCAGTCATTGGGGTCCCCATTCCCTCGTGATCCGTTCCGCCCGGCGGCAGTAATCATGTAACCCGGTGCGGCTGGAAGGAGGCTCGGTGGAGCACTGTGAAGTGGCTAGGAAAACCGGCGCTTCGTGTTTGGGGGTGTGGGTGTGGGTGGAGTCGGGAGTCGGCTCGGCGGCGTGCTTTGCGCTGGCGTCGTCTACTACGCCGGTTCGGTGTTTACTGGCTCTTCCGGTTTGTGGGTGTGTTGGGCTGGGGGTTTGTGTGTTGACGCGACGGTTCGTACCTTCGCGTGAGGGTTCGTATGTTCTGGTCGGCGATTCGTACCGTCTTGCGACGGTTCGTACGGTAGGGGTACGTAGCGTCGCCGGAAGTGCCGAATCGTTGGTGCCAAGTGCCGAACCGTCAGGCGAAGTGCCGAACCGTCAGGCGAAGTGCCGAACCGTCAGGCGAAGTGCCGAACCGTCAGGCGAAGTGCCGAACCGTCAGGCGAAGTGCCGAATCGTCAGGCGAAGTGCCGAACCGTCATCCGGTGCGCGCGGGCAGGCGCGCCAGGTCCGCACCCCGAGCGCTCACGCCTGCGCCCGGGGGCCTGGCGGGTAGGGCACCGAGCTTGCCGCCGTGCGTCGTCAATGGCGGCAGTCCCGGTCCAGCACCCGGATGATCCCAGCGGCCTCGACGAATCAGCGCAAGCCAGCACCACCCACCGACAACGGCCTCGCCAACCCGGCAACGACCACCCCCACCGGAGCCCCGACCCCAACCACCACACCCACAAACACGAGGCGCCCGGCAAAGAAAAACCCCGGAATCGTTGTGATTCCGGGGAAAAGTGGTGGCGGAGGATGGGGGATTCGAACCTTCCGTCACCGGTTTTCGCCCGGTTTTCTGCCGTTGCGGTTCTGCATGGTGGTGCCGTTTTATGGGGGTGCGTGAGTGCGTGTCGGTGCCCATGGGTACGGTCTGGTGTTGACCGTGTCAACAACTAGCCAAAGGGAGACCCGTGTCCTCCATCCGCCACCGCCGGCGCTCGGACGGCTCCGTGTCCCACACGGTGCTGTTCCGGACGGGCGGCCGCCAGTCGTCGGCGACCTTCGACGACCTTGACGCCGCCGAGCGCTTCCGCCGCCTGGTTAATCAGCTCGGCCCCGAGCAGGCGCTCGCCATTCTTGACCGCGCTCCTGCCTCCGACGCCCCGCTGGCCACGCTGGCCGACTTCGCCGCCTCCTACATCGACGCCCTGACCGGCATTGAGGCGTCCACGCGCCGCCGCTACCACCGCATGATCGCGTCTCCAGCCTTCGCCCCGCTGTCCTGCCTGCCGCTGGTCGCTATCGACGTCGACGCCGTGCGCGCATGGGTCAACGTGCAGGAGGACGACGGCGCCGCCCCCAAGACGATCGCGAACCGTCACGGGCTGCTGTCCGCGATCCTCGCCGACGCCGCCCGCCGCGGCATCATCCCCACCAACCCCGCCGACGGCACCCGCCTCCCCAGGGGCATGAAGGCTGAGATGGTCTTCTTGACCCCCGAGCAGTTCCGCATCCTCCGCTCGGTCGTGCCCGACCACTACCGGCCACTTATCACGCTCCTGGCCTCTGCGGGCCTGCGCTGGTCGGAGGCGACTGCCCTTCAGGTCGGTGACCTCTCCGACGGTGCCGTGACCGTCACCAAGGCGTGGAAGAAGGCCCCGTCCGGCTTCCGGCTCGGCCCGCCCAAGACCCGGCGCGCCAACCGCACCGTCTCCCTGGCCCCCGACCTCGCCGACACCCTGACCGCCACGGCCCGGGGCCGCTCGCGTACCGACCTGCTGTTCACCACCCCGTCTGGTACTCCGGTACGCCACAACGTGTTCTTCCAACACGTATGGGCGCCCGTGACCCGCCTCGCCTCCGGCCTCCCCGCCCAGGACCCCGTCAGCCGCCGCCGGCCCACCAGCCTCCTCGACGGCGTCAAACCACTACCCAAGGGGCAGGCCCTCGACGTGCGCCCGCGCATCCACGACCTGCGCCACACGGCCGCCTCGTGGATGATCGCCGCCGGCCTCGACCTCGTCACCGTCCAGTACATGCTCGGCCACGAGTCCGTCACCACCACCGCCGACCTCTACGGCCACCTCCTGCCCGAGCGCCGCCGCGCCGCCGCCGACGCCATGGCAACCATGCTCGCCCGAGCCGAGTAACCCTCCGCGCATGGGGCTAACTGGCTTGGGAAGAAAGTCCCCTACTGCTTCGGAGGTAGCACGTCATCGTTCAGGGCGAGTCCGTCCTCGGTCAGCAGTTGATCCTGCTCGGATATGTCGCGGTAGTGAACCTGAACCACCCTGGTTATGCGGAACTGTCGTCGTGCGCCGGGACGTGGCTTTGCGGGTGTAGAGATCTGGACAAGTGCGTCGATCTCGTCTCCGTCGCCGAAAACCACACGGCGTGCTGCTACGTCGTCGAGGAACTCCTGGTCGTCGATCGGTGCTGCGAAGGAAAAACGTAGCGCGCGTCCGGAGGGCTTGTGGGAGAAGCGCCACGGGGCGCCGTCGAAGGCGAGGCGCTCGACGCGTAACCTCATGGTTTCCTCCTCGACGAGATCTTCCTCCTCTAGATCGTCGAGGAAGAAGTTGCGATCGGCCATTGTGATGGCCTCTTCCCCGTCAGGATGCTGGAGAATGACGTCATCAATGCCGGGCATGGTGGTGGGCTGGGAGAAATCGCGCACGCCCCTGCGGAATAAGGGGTCGAGCATGACATCGACCGACTTGGCCAGCGCAATCATGCTGTCTCCTCCGTCGGTGACGATGCGATCATGGGTAGCGTCGGTCTTCTCGCGGCGTGCGATGTGTCGGCCGCGTAGCCATTTGCTGACTTTGACGGCGCCACCAACGACGGTGCCGAGCACTGCTCCGCTCCCAACAGCGATGCTCAGCGCCTGCTCAAGCGTCTGTCCGTTGGTTCCGAGAATCCAGTCACGTACGGCCTCAACAGAACTCAGGGTGACGCCGATGCTGACCAGGGTTTCGAAGGAGCCCTGTCGGTTGGCAACGACTTTGACTTCGGCTGCGCCGGCCTTGGGGCTGACGATACGCGCGGCCTGTCCGACCATGCGGCTGTAACCGAGCAGGGCCTGTCCGAACTGGGCGGCGTCCATCGTGCCGTCCTCGACAGCCTCCCCGCGGAAGGTGAAGACGGCCTTCTCGGTGTAGGTTCCGGTGGCCACCTGCTGATTGTCCCAGATGCCTGTGACACCAACGAGGGGCTGCTGCTGCGAGTCGCTCATTTGCGGTCCTTGCGGTGCAGCCAGTCGGCAAAGTCCCTGGCGGCTTCCATCGTGGGGAACGCCCAGACGTACTCTCCGCGCCCGCCCCACCATCGCACGACGACGGGGACGACAACGGGGAGCCCTGAGGCTGCGTTCAGGGCTTCGTGTGCGAGGTCTTTCCATTCCAGCGAGAAGTAGGCCACTGGTTGGCCTTTTACCTCAAGCCTGACGGCGTCGGGGTCATAGCTGTTGCTCGGTTCTGCGACGACCGTCCCCCAGTCTGCGAACGCTCCCGACCCGCTTCTGCCTCGGGCAACGAAGTCGCCGTGGGTGCGGGCAAGCTTGTGGATGGCGGGCTTGTGCTTGTCCATGACGTACAGGGAGAGTTTCCCGTTGTCTGTGAAGGGGCCGTCCTCCAGCATCGGTGCGATGTCCAGCAGGAACCCTGGGGTGCGGTTAGCAGCAGCAGCGGCCCGTTTCTCCTCGCGTTCCTTCCGTCGCGCGGCTCTGGCGGCCTTCTGCTCTGCGCGCTTTGCTTCCAGTTCCTCTTGGGTGGCCTCGCGTTCCTTCCGTCGCGCGGCCCGTTTCTCCTCGCGTTCCTTCCGTCGCGCGGCCCGTTTCTCCTCGCGTTCCTTCCGTCGCGCGGCCTTGGCGGCCTTCTGCTCTGCGCGCTTTGCCTCCCGCTCTTCCTTGGCTGCCTGTCTCTCGGCTTGTACCTGCCGTCGTTTCGCGGCTTTTTCCTCGGCTGCCTGAGGTTGCGGTGGTGCCGGTTGCGGCTGTGGGGGCTGGGGCTGCAGCAGGGCCGGTTGTGGCGGTACCAGCCGGGCTGCAGCGGCCTGGGCGGCCCGCCGGGCGGCACGCTCGGCGACGTTGTTGTCCACGTGATCGGCGCCGCGGAACAGGATCACGGCAACCGCGATTGGTGGGATCACGAGGATCAGGGAGCCGAGGACGGCGTCTCCGGGGCTGTAGTCGTCGGTGACCATGGCGCCGATGATCCCGATGATCCCGAGGCCTGCGAAGAGTGTGGACAGGACGCCGAGGATGCGCATGGCGATCCCCCAGCCGGAGGGCTTCATGAGGGCCTCTTCCTGTGGGTTGGGTAGTGGTGACTTTATCTTGCGCCGCGCTTAGCGTGCCTGAGCGGTTTTGAGGCCGGCTCAGGCAACGATCTTGTGACGACGCAGTGTCTCCCTGTAGGCAGCCACAACCCAGCGTGGGACGTCGAGCTCGACGGCTAGTGCCCCGATGTGCGGCCCCACCAGCGCCTCAGCGGCCCGGTACTCCGGCGGCGCGATGAGCCTGCATGCCACTAGCCGGTCGATCCTCGCCTCCACGGGGCGGGCCTGGTGTCCGTCATCCTCACGGGCGACGTGGGCCAGCTCGTGCATGAGCGTCGGGACAGCGTCGCACTCGCTCATGCACGTGCACAGGTAGACCGTCCGGCTGGGGAGGTGGTAGGCGCCGCGCCACCCCTCCGGCATGTTCAGCCACCGCACGGACACCTGCTGCTCGGCGGCGGCGGCGGCGAGTAGGGCGTCCATCGTTGGTCTCACGAGCGGGCACACTAGCCGCACCCTCGGACACAAATGTCAACCCCGCTTGTAGTACCTCGGTTACAAGCGGGGTTGCGGTACTCTCGGCCGCCACCGCCTCAGAACGGCTCATCCTCCCCGTAGGGGATGTCCTGGGACTCCTCGCCGAGATCTGCACGCCAGCCGGTCGTCTCTGCCAGCTCCTCGTCAGCCCCGGGCTGGATCTGGGCGGCAAGCTCCTCTAGGGGCGGCAGCCCCTCCGGCCAATCGGCACGCCGCTCCGCCAGCTGCACAACTTCGGCCCGCTCGCGCTCGCGGGATAGGCGCTCCTCCCCCCGGGCGATCAGCGCAGACATCCGTACCCCAAATGCGTCCGCTAGGGCTTGAAGCGCATCCAGGCTGATCGCTCGCTCCGCATTCAGTAGGCGCAGCAGCGTGCGCTTCGGAATGCCAGACCGACCCACCAGTGCCTCCACGGTGAGTTGCTGTGCCGCGCGCTCGGCGCGCAGCTCAGCTGCCACTGCGGCATTCAGTCCAACCGAGGGGTCCTTGTCACGAGTAGCCATTGGGCAAGTGTGTCATATTGGGCACCACGGATGCCAGTTCGGTAACGGAAGGGAACCCTGCTTGCTAGGTGCCCGATCGGGCACCTATGGTGCAGACATGGTCACCAACCCTTCGCCCGGTCGAGTAGCCGAGGTCATCGCTGCCGACATGAAGTCTGCAGAGATGTCTGTGCTCGCTCTCGCGCGGGCGACTCAAATCCCGCGCGTCACCTTGCAGCGCCGCCTGCGGGTGGACGCCAAGTTGGAGCTCCAGGAGCTCGCCGCCATCGCCTCCGCGCTCGGCACCACTGTCTCCGATCTGATCTCACGCGCTGAAACCGCCGGCCAAGCCACCCTCGGGACCGAGTCGACGCCCGCCGTGGAGGCTCACGGTGTTGCTGCGGTCGAGCGTGTAGGTGCTGCGCTCGCGGGCGTGCCGGCGGAGGCCCTGCTCCAGCACGAGCAGGTGTGTGACTCGTGCTGGTCGCTGGATGACGCGGCCCGGCACCTGTCGGGTGATGAGGACCCGGCCACGCACCGTTCCTCCGACGAGGAGGTGGCGTGATGGCTCGTATAGGTGGGCCGTATAAGCCTGTGTTCGAGATTCGTACGCAGGACGGTGAGTTGCTTCCGATTATTGATGAGCCTGCGAGGATCGACATCGCCCCGGACAGCTTCATGACTGCGACAGTGACGTTGGTCGTGGAAGAGGCTCGTCTGACTCTTACTCAGGTCTCTGATCCGGGACGCCCGTCTGCCGGGACGAACACGGGCGCGTCGGTGCCGTCGACGCGTAGCGCCAGTTGTGGTGGGAATGGTCTCCCGTGCGCATCGAATGCGGAGCCCCGTAGTGATTCCCCAGGGGAGAGCGTTACTGGGACAGAGAACGGCAGTTTGAAGAATGCCTCGGGATTGGCGAAGGCCTCGATCGTGGCCGGTTCGGGCGAGGTGTTGCGCAGCGAGAAGGATCTGCGGGACCCCCAGGACAAGAGCAGCCGCGGCGGAGTCACGGCGGCAGCGATGGCTTCAGTGCCGACGGCGGCGCGTTGCAGTGCCTGTGCCTGTTCTTCGGCGGCTTTCGCGGACGCCTCAGCGCGCTGTGCTGCCGCTCGCGTGAGGTCGAGGAACTCCTGGAACTTTGTGTCCCGCTGTTTGGCTTCGTTCTCTCGAGCTTGGGCGTCTTTCTTGGCTTGCCTGCTCCCGAGCAGCCATCCGGCGAATGAACCGAGCATGGCGATGACCGAGAGCCCGGCAGTCAGCCACGTTGCTGCGTCCAATATCTCCTCCTCGGTAGGTGGTGCCGGCGCTTGCGCGTCGGCGGGTAGTGGTGCCTTGGAGCCTACCGAGGAGGCCCCGGCCCCGGGTCGGGAAGAGAAGACCACCTCCTCGGCGTGCGGTGTTGGGGATGAGGCCGTCGGGGAGGTGCCCCCGTCGCACGGCCGGTCTGACTCCTGCCGGTCGTGCGACGGGTGTGGGGGGTGGTTCTGCGATGAGGCCGCTACTGACCGCTGAGGATGTCGCGGAGATTCTGCGGGTGACTCCGGAGGTTGTGCGGGATTACGCGCAGGACGGGCTGATCCGTCATCGCAAGCTGCGGGACTCTAAGCGTTCCCCACTGCGCTTCCGTGAGGAGGACGTGGAGGAGTACTTGGCCCGCCAGGAGGTCCGCCCCGTGTGGGATCGCCCGGCCGACGACGGCGCTCCTGCCGTGTCCGTGCCGGCGCGGTCGCATGGGCCGATGGGCCAGTCCGCCCGGTCGGCTGCTCGCCGGCGGTCCGCACGGGCAGCGCAAGCGAAAGAAATGGCCGCCAGCACTACGACTGCCGACGGCCAGTGAGCCACAGAAAGGAACAAATCATGGCTCGAACCCAATCGTACATGCCTCGCCACAAGGCGGAAAGGCGTCGCCTGGTCGACGTCGTGCGCGGCCTGCTCCGCCTGGCCGGCGCTGGTGACAAGACCGCTGAGGAGGTGGCTGCGTGATGGGCGCGCACCGGAGGATTAGTGCTGGGACCGTGCTGCTGACGGCGGGCGTGGTCGTGGCGTGTGTGCAGGCGTGGCTGGCCGTGGCGGGCCGTGCGCCGGCGATGTCGGGCCTGTCGCTGCTGGCCCTGGCCCTGGGCCGGGGTGGGCGTGTGGCTGCTGCTGACCTCGTGTGACGAGGTGGAGGTGCCCGCGGTGGATGCGGAGCTGGCGGCCCTGGACGCGGAGCTGTCCGCTGGCCCCGGCGGCGGCGTCGGCGGCGAGGGCGTGGGGGACGCGCTGGAGCAGGCGGCCCGGATCGTGGATGGTGCGGTGGCTGGCGAGGCTGAGGCGGTCGTGGACCGTATCCACAACCAGCCGCATGCGCACCTGCGGCTGGTGCTGACTCCGGGGGGATGAGCCCGGTGGGGATGAGGGCGTGCCGGAGATGGTGTGTGAGCTGGTGGCGCCTGATGGTGCGATGGGCCTGGCGGTCGGCATGCTGGTGCAGCTGCTGCTCGACCCGCGCCGTGTGGCCGGTGTGCTGGAGTCCCTGGCGTCTGACGGTGACGCCTCTGCGGCGCGCGTCCTGGACCGCCTGGCCTCTGATGGGGGGTGAGTGGTGATGGTGCGTCCGGTGCGGCTGGACTGGTCTCATGGGCCGGTCCCGTGTGAGAGCTGTAGGCGGCCGATGCGGCCTCGTGGGCACGCGGCCAGCGAGCCTGCCTGGCAGGGCACGCGCCTGCACTTCGGGCGGGGCTTGTGCGGGTCGTGCGCGCATGACCCTGCCCAGGCTGCCCAGGCTGCCCGGGGTGACCAGGATGAGGCGGCTGCTGGTGGTGCGTCCGCCGGCGCCGTCGCTGCGGGACCTGGCGGGGATCGCGCCTGCCTCGGTGATGTGGTCGCCGTCGCTCGGCCGTGAGGTCACGTGGCCGTGGCGGATGCTGCCGGGCAGCATGTCCATGGTGCAGCAGGAGCTGGAGGCGCTGGCTGACCTGGCGGACCAGCTGCGCAGTGAGGGCCTGGTGGCCATGAGCCGTCCGCGGCGGAGTGTGCAGCACGGGCAGGCGGCGACGATCCTGCTGACGCTGACGGTGCGTCCGGCGACGCCGGCGGAGGCCCGGCTGCTGGGGCATGAGCCTCAGCCCGGTGATTCTGCGGGGGTGGCGGCATGAGCCCGCGGCGGATCCAGCGGCGGCGCACGGCGGGGTGGCGGATGCCCGATGGGGCGGTCTACGTCGGCCGGCCCTCCCGGTGGGGAAACCCGTTCCGACAATGGTTAGAGATCCTGGCGAGTAACGCCAGCGCCGACCAGGCCGTGCTTGGCATTCCTCCGGGTATCCCAGACGCGATCCATCCTTGCTGGCTGGATACCCCCAGGGCGGCGGTGGAGGCTTACCTTGCGTGGCTGCGCGGAGATCTTCGCGCCCAGCTTGTCCCGTCTCCACCATCGGCATCCGAGATCCGGGAGACCTTGGTTGGTCGGGACCTGGCGTGCTGGTGCCCGCTGGATGAGCCGTGCCACGCGGACGTGCTGCTGGCGGTCGCCGCCGGCACCTCCCCGCGGAATATCGATCTGTCCCGGGTTACGCCTGCCGAGGCGGTGGCGTCATGACCGCCGCCGTCGCTACTGCCCCTGTGAGTGCCCGTGACCTGGCCGGGCTGATCCCGCCCGGCGCGTCGTCCGCGATCGTCCCGGACTCGATCGCGTATGAGCTGCTAGAGCGCCTGTCCGCCGCCGGTGGCCCTGCCACGTGCGCGCATGGTCACGAGTGGTCTATTGCGACCGCTCGGGTGCGGGTGCGGCGCCGCCTCGGGCGTGGCATCACCCTGGAGCGCGACTGCAAGATCTGCCGGCACGAGGCGTGTCGGGAACGGGTGCGGCACACCCGCCACGCGATGAAGGGCGGGCGGCTGACATGAGGACTGTCTCTGATCTCGCGCGGCTGTGGGACGACGCCCTGACCCAGGTCTCGCCCGACTACTGGAAGTGGCCCAACCACGACACCCCGGCCGCGTACCTGTCCCGTGTGGCCGCGTCGGACGCTATCGGTGCGGGCCTGCTGGTCGCCCATCACGGGGCGCTGCGCTCCGCCTATGCGCCGGGTATCGCCGAGTACCTGGCCCGGGTGGTCGCCCTGGGCGGCGTGCTGGGGACGGTCGGTATGCGCTACGGGGGCGTGCGCGTGCGGGTGGCCCGGGAGCGGATCACGCAGGTGGCCGCCGTCGTCAGCGAGTGGCGCGCCCTGGACGCCGACCCCGATGCCGAGGCGGCCCTGGACGCCAGGGCTGGCCTGGGGGTGGGGTCGGACATGTGGTGGTCCCGGCTGCTCGACCAGCACGCACGCCCGCTGTGGGTGCCCGCCTGCGCCCAGGTGCCGCGTGAGGCCGCCATCCTGTCGGCCGCTACGGCCCTGTGCTGGCTGTCGGATCTCTACCGGGCGGGCCGTGTGGCCAGGCACCCGGTCTCCGGCGTCTATCTCACCGTGCACGAGCTGGCCGCTTACAAGCGCGGCCGTCACCACCAGACCGTCAACTAGGAGCCCGTCAACCATGTCCACCACACCCGTACCCGCTCCCGTGCCTGAGCTGGAGCTGCTGGTGCTGGCGTCCCCGGTGCTGCCGGTGACCCATCTTGGGCAGCCCGGCCCTGCCGTCGCCCGCTTGCGGGGCACGTACCGGGACGTGACCCGCCTGTGCTCTCCCGGTCTGCGGATCCCGTACGTGGCCGAGAGCGTCCGCCCCGCGTCCCCGGAGCGCATCCGTGAGGCGCTGGAGGACGCCCGCATGTGCCGGGCCTGCCAGACCGCCTACTACCGCCTGGCACGGACGGCGTCGGTGCCGGACGGGCAGGGCACTGACTCTCTACTCGCTCTACTCGACCAGGAGGACCCGTCATGACTGCCACACCTGCTGCTGCCCCGCTGGGGGTGATGCTGCACGCCACCTGCGACATGGCAGGCCTGCTGATGGCGCTGGGCGCGGTGGTCCCGCACGTGGGCACGGACCGGGACGGCGCGGGCTGTGATCGGCTGCGCCTGGTGCTCGACGTCGAGGCGATGCGCCTGTGCCTGCTGGCCACGGACTCCGTGTCCGCGATCATGGCGTCGGTCCCGCTGTCCGAGGCTGACGACGCCGTCATCATCGACGGGGACGGGCCGGTATCGGCTGCCCAGGTGGTCACCCGCGTGGACCTGGACCTGACCGCCGGCGCTGCCAAGACCATCATCGCGGTCTTCCGCACGGTGGCTGGTGAGACGGTGCGGCTGGATGTGCCAGCCGACGGCAGGAGCATCCAGGTCACCGACACCTCGGGCATGCTGGCCGGCCGTACTGTCCGGGTGGCCGCGATGGGCGAGTGGGGGCCCGAGGGCGACGAGCAGCGCGTGGACGCCGCCGCCCTGATCGCCTCGGTGTGTGCTGCCCCGCTGGCCCTGCAGACCACGTGCAGCCTGCTGCCCAAGGCCCTGTCCCGCTGGTCTCCCACCGCCCGGGCGCTCGGTGTGCTGCCGCTGCGGGTCACCATGGGTGGCATGGGCCTGGTCGTCTACGGGGACCTGTACGCAGCCTCCGGCCCGGTGGTGCTCGGCTGCCTGCGCGTGTACGGCACCGTAGATGCGGTGCCCTCCACGGAGGCGGCCTACGACGGCCCCGCCACCGCCGTCCTGATGGATCTGCTGCTGGATGGTGCCCCGGTCGGCGGCGAGGCCACCGAGGAGGTCTCTCACGCCATGGTCTCGGAGCTGTCCGCCTGGCTGCACGAGCAGGACGACACCGACCCCGGCGACGGCGACGAGCCCGACGGCGACACCCCGGGTGGTGACGCGGCATGAGGATCACCGTCACCGTAGAGCCAGACCTCGGCGAGGGCTACGAGTACACCGCTACCGTCCCGGCACAGGAGCCCCTGGCGTCATCGCCGTCGGACCCCGTCGCTGCCCTACGCCGCGAGCAGGCCGCCGCCGGCGCCGTCCTGGGCGAGATCGCCGCCTACGCCGCCGGCCAGTCACTCCCGCTCTCACCAGCCGCCGCACCAGACGTCACCTACCGCATGCGACTCCTCGGAGGTGACGCGTGATGGGCACCCACGGCCCCCGCACCCCGTGGCTGGACGTCTACACACTCCCGCACTGCCCACAGTGCGAGCAGACCCTCCACCTCCTCGACCACCTTGGCGCACGCCACCGCGCACGCCCCCTCGCCGACCACCCAGACGCCCAGGCGCTCGCGGCTGAGCATCATGTGGTGTCTGCGCCGGTGGTGGTGGCGATGACGCCGGTGGGTCTGGTGGCGGATGTGTGGGGCGGGCATCAGCCGCACCGCATCCGGCGGCACCTGGATGCCTTCGCCCCGGCTGCTGTCAGTGTGTGGGACGAGCAGGAGGTGGTGTCCGCATGATCACCACTGGTGCTGTTGCCCCTGTTTGGGAGGCGTCGATTGTGCTGGGTGCGGATCAGGTGATCTCAGCCAATGACCACCGGCATTGGCGCTACCGCCACGCGCGGGCGAAGTCGATCCGGTCGGTCGCGGAGCAGACTGCCCGGTTCACGCGTGCGCCCCGGCTGGAGCGGGCGCGGATCGTGATCGAGATCCTCTTCCCGGACCGGCGTCGTCGGGACACGCACAACCTCATGGCCACGGCCAAACCGATCGTGGACGGCCTCGTGGATGCGGGCCTGCTGCCGGACGACGACGCCCGCCATCTGGTTGGCCCGCACCTGGAGGCATCCGCCGAGCTGTCCTCCGCACGGTGGGGGCAGCGCACCTACACCTTCCGTGTCTTTGTCTTCGACCTGGGAGAGGCGGACCGGCCATGATTGCGACTGAGGCCCTCGCTGAGACTGCGACGGAGTATGGGCTGGTGCTGGTGCCCCAGATGTGGGTGGATGATCTGCGCCGCGCCTGCTACGAGGGGCCAGAGATCCCGGCGGCGCGGCGTCACGCGCTGATCGCTGAGGCCGCCGTCACCCTGCTGGACTCTGTCGACGAGGGGGCATGGTCATGACCCGGCGCTCTGACATGTGGTCGGCGCCGTCGCTGTTCAGCTCGGAGTCGTCGACGGCGATCGCTGAGACGATCAACTGGGTCCGGCACCCGTCGTCCTGCCCGCGGGTGTTCTTCCGTGGAGCCTCGACTGCGGAGCGTCTGGGCACGCTGCATGAACTCGCGTCCAAGGCTCTCGTCCACTGGCGCTACCCCCACCATTTGGCGGAGTTGGCCAGGTGGACTGTGGCCTGGGCGGTGGACGCCTCCGGTCTCGCGGAGGACGAGATCTGGCGCCGTGTGCGCGTCGAATACGACCGCGCCCACCGCAAGCATGCGGGGATGACCCCGTTCCACCCGGACATGTCGGATGACGCTCGGGCGGCGATCCTGAGTGAGGAGGTAGGCGAGGTCGCGCGCGCCCTGACGCCGGACGCCGACACGCCCACCGGGCACGGTGGCGACCTCGTGGACGAGTTGGTGCAGACCGCCACCATGGCGACCGCATGGCTGGCCCGCGCCCTAGCCGACCAACCCAGCCCGGCCGAGGACGGGAACCCCCGCAACTACTGGCGCGCCCTCCGCACGCTCCTACTCGACCACACCCGCACGCTGCTGGATATCTACAGCGGCGGGGTGCGGGAGTACTACCCAGAGATCAGCGAGCAGGCAGCAGACCAGCTCGCAGCCGAACTCGCCATCTGGCCGCGACGGGAGTCTCTCATCGACATCGAGTGGTCCATCCGCCAGTTAGCACCCCACCCGCCCACCACTGACCCCGAAGAGGACTGACTAATGACCGACACAATCACCATCCGACCCACCCCCGCCGCCGAGCTAGAGCGGGGAATGCTCATCCGCCACCGTGGCGAGACCCGGCAGATCGTGAGGGCGGGCGAATACGACGAGAACCGCATCGTCATCTATTTCCACGACGGCTCCGACGTGCGCTGGTCCGACTCGATGGTCGACGTTGTTGTGCCGCCGGAGCCCGACCCTGAGCCGGAGGCTGAGGCCTGGCCGACGGAGCCGGTCATCCGCGTCCTCGACGGCCATCAGGGCAGCCGGGACATAGGCGGCCTGGTCGCCCTGCGCAGCAGCATGTACGCCTACCGCCTATTCGACGGCGGGGACGAGATCGGTCTCGTACTGCGTGACCAGCCCGACGCGGGGATCGAGCACTGGGAGTCACTGTCTGTCGTCCCCACCGAGGCTGTCCGCACGCTCGCGGCCAGGCTCACTGACCTCGACAGCGCTGACCCGCGCACCTCGCCGGGCTGCCGGCTCATCGTCCGGGCCATGCGTGTGGCGGAGGCGGCCCGGAGTCTCGTGCAGGTGGCTGACACTGGGGAGGCTGTGGAGTGATGGCCGGGGACACGGTTGTCACGCTGATCGGGAACCTCACGTCGGACCCGGAGTTGCGGTTTACGCCGTCGGGGGCGGCGGTCGCCTCCTTCACGATCGCCTCCACCCCGCGCAGCTTCGACCGGCAGGCGCAGGAGTGGCGGGACGGGAACACATTGTTCATGCGCTGCTCGATCTGGCGCGACGCCGCCGAGAACTGCGCGGAGACCCTGACCAAGGGCACCCGCGTGATCGCGCAGGGCCGCCTGGTGCAGCGCTCCTTCACTACCCGTGAGGGCGAGAACCGCACGGTGGTGGAGATGCAGGTGGACGAGATCGGCCCATCACTCCGGTACGCGACCGCCCAGGTCACCCGCAACGCCCGCGGGCAGACCGGCCAGCAGGGCGGCCAGCGTCAACAGCAGCCCGCCAACCCGCCGGCGGACGACCCCTGGGGCATCAGCCAGGACGCCGACACAAGCTTCGGCGACGAACCGCCGTTCTGAGCCACACGAAAGGTCCTCTCATGCTCGGCATCGTCTTACGCGAACTCCTGCACCTCGCCGTCTACATCGCCTTTGCCTTCATCACGTACTACGTCGTGCTGTCCCTGCTCCGCCGCACTGAAAGGAAAAACAAAATGACAGACCTACAACCACCCGAGCCCACCAGCACCGGCCCCGCCCACGTCGTCGGCCAGATCATCGGCTATCTCATCCTCATCGGCCTAGGCGCACTCCTCCTATCCGCGCTCGCGGCCCTGACCATCCTCCTCTGGCGGGCGGTGCTGTGATGCTGACCGATCCTGACGCCGCATACCTGCGCCGCATCGCCGACGCCTTCCTGCCCGGTAAGCACCGCGACCGCGCCTACACCATCGCTTCGGATATCGAGCTGGTCCTGACCCGCGTGGAGGACTCGCTCTGGACAATCGACCACGCCGACGCCGCCCCCGAGCAGAAGCTCGCGGAAGTCCGGGAGCTGCTCTCCCAGTGCCTGGTCGCCGAGGACACCCGCGTCGAATCTGAGGAGACTGCCCCTGGGGCCGGCGCTGTCGGCCGCTACGTCAAGCGTCCCGTCACCGTCGAGGCTATCCGCTACGACGGTACCGTCGCGAGCAGCATCATCATCCTGGATTGGATAGGTGCCTCTGCTCCGGACGGGCGCGCGGACAACAAGGGCGGCGTCCTCACCATCCGCACCCTTGAGGGGGACATGGTTGCCAGCCCCGGCGACTACATCATCCGGGGCGTCCAAGGGGAGTTCTACCCCTGCAAGCCGGACATCTTTGACGCCACGTACCAGCCTGCCTCGCCCCAGGAGGCGTGACAGATGCCCGCCGATGGTGCCCGCGCACCCCCTAAACCGACCTCTCCCACATCAGCAGTCCGTCCGAGAAAGGCCCGTGCCCGTGTCGTTCTTCCAGGTTGACGATGCCTTTGCCGCCAATGCGAAAGCCCAGGCTCTGGCCCGCCGCGCCATGACCGGCGACATGACCGGCCTAGCAGCCATCGGCCTGTGGACGCTGGCCGGCTCAATCACCCAAGCCAAGCACGCCGACGGGTTCGTAGACCTCCTGGACCTGGTCTCCCAGACACTGAACCTCGACGCCGCCCAGGCGCTCGCGGGTCTGCTGGTGGAGGCGGGTTTGTGGCATGGGTCGGGGCATGAGTGCCACCGGTGCCCGGCGGTGCCGGAGGGGAAGTTCTACTTCCATGATTGGGCGATGCTCCGCTATGAGCGGGGCGAGGATGCCAAGCTGCGTCAGGCTAAGCAGTCTGAGCGCAATTCTCAGCGGCTCAAGGATCAGGTGTGGGCGCGGGACCGTGTGCGTGAGCCGGGGCCGAATGAGTCCGAGCGTGCGCTGTGCGCCTACTGCCTGACCGAGGTCGCCCGGGATGATCACCGCTCCGAGCGGCGCCCCGAGGTTGACCATATCGACCCTGAGCTGCTGGGCCTGGACAACCTCGTGGTCGTCTGCCACGCCTGCAACCGTAAGAAGGGCAGTCGCCGGCCCGCCGAGGCCGGCATGACCCTGCACGTCACCGAGCGGCACCGCGTCGATCTTGCTCGCCGCGGCTGCCACTTCGAGTTCGTCCCCGGCCTCGCCGCCCCCATGTGGGTGGTCCTGGATCGTGAGGCGCACGGTTCCGGCACCCCAGTGGTGCCGTCTGATCCGAACCTCATGCCCCAGGATCGCCCCGCAGGAGGGCCGCTGACGGCCCAGAACACCCACGATGGCACCGGACCCCACGCGGGGGCCGGGAGTGCCCCCACGGCCACATCAGGGCGTGGGCGCGGCGCCAGTGGTGCAGAGGTGAACGGCTCCGGCACCCCAGTGGTGCCGTCTGATCCGAACCTCGGTGCCGCCGAAACGCCGTCTGGGTCGTCTGCTGGCGATCTCGACGAGGCCCCGCCGCCGTCGGCCGATCCCGAGAAAATCGAGTCACCAACTCGATTTTCTCCCGATCCGCCAGACCCAACCGAATCTGGGCTCTCCCGGGCGTGCGCGCGCCCGCACGCGGGCCCCCGCGCGGACGCGCGCGGGCGCCGGCAGGGCAGGGCAGGGTCCGGGCAGGGCACTGGTGAGGAAGGGGCACGGCAGGGCCAGGGCAAGGCAGGGCACCGGCAGGACAAGGGCGGGGCTCAGGCAGGGGATGGCAGGGCAGGCCAGGCCAGGGCACGCCGCCGCCGACATCGCAGACGACAGCCCAAGCCACCACAGGAAGGGGCGCAGTCATGAGTGCTTGCGTCTCCGGCTGCGTGATCCGTGGGGCTCATGTCCCGGACTGCGACGGCACCGCCACCGACCGGGACGGTCAGCTGGTGGAGTGCCGGGGTTGCCTGCCCAGGCCGGCGGAGGACGGCGCCTGCCTGTGCTCGTGGTGCGTGGGTCGACTGACCTCCACGGTCACGGGTCTGCCGGGCCTGGTGGATCACCTGCTGCTGATGGCTGAGCCGTCGGTGTCATCGCCGTCGGGCCATACCGACGCCGGCAGCTCGGGGGCGCGTCCGGGTGAGGGGATGCTCTACCCGGCGCCGCTCGTGGTCCTGGATGACCTGCACGCCATGGTCGCCACGTGGTGCGGTGAGGTCGCCGCCGAGCGCGGCGTCACGCCGCCGACGCCGGGCCTGTCCCGGTGGACTGTGCCTGACACCGACGGGGAGGCTGAGCCCATCGGTCCCGCCGAGCCCGGCGGCACGGCGGTGCTGGTGGAGTGGCTGGCCCCGCACCTGGAGTGGATCACAGCCCAGCCGTGGTCCGGGGATCTCCTGTCAGACCTGGGCACTGCGACGGCTCGTGCGCTGGCACGCTGGCCCATGGCAGAGCCCGACCGGCGGGTCACGGACGTGCGCTGCCCGTCCTGTGGGTGTCTGTCGCTGGTGGTGTCCCCGCCCGCGACGGTCGGCGCATCGGCCACGGTCCGGTGCAGCCTGCCGGCCTGCGGACGCACGTTGGGTGAGGAGGACTGGCAGCACACGAGAGCCCTTGCCCTGGCCCGAGCCCAGACAGCCGCTACAGCGGGGGCGCCGTCGTGACCGGCGTGGTCGGCCCGGACGGCACCGAGTGGGTACCCGCCGTCGTCGCACTGGACCGAGTGCCCGGCTTGTCGGCCTCGACCCTGCGGTCGTGGGTCCACCGGGGCCGGGTCCGATCCCAGCGAGTAGGCCGGCAGTCATGGGTGGCATGGCCGGACGTGCTGGAGGTGGAGGCGGCCGCCCATCTCGCGGGGTGGCGGCGCGGTGGCTTTCGGCGTCAGCGTGCCGATGCTTGACATCGGACGTCTTCATTGCAACGCTACTGCCAGCGGGACCAGTGCGCCCGACCAAGCCCCGAGCCGATCCCAGCCGGGGGTTTTCGCATTCCCGCGGCTAGTATCTGCTCATGGCATCTCGTGTCTGTTGGAACTGCAAGCAATCCGCGCATATGACGCCCACCTCCGACGGTGCGCGCTTCGAGCCCCAGGGTGCTGAGAAGATTTGGGGTATTCCTTGCGTGTGCGACAACTGCGGCGCCCCATCCGTAGCTTTGGCGACTGGAATCTATACGGAGAGCGCCTTTCACCTTGATACTGCTACGCGGATTGTTTGGGTTCCTGAGGCCGTGCTTGGGAAGGAGTTCCCTGACGTGCCTTCCCCGATTAACGATGCTGCGTCCGAGGCGTACTCCTGCTACTCCATCCGCTCCTACCGGGCTGCGATCCTGCTGGCGCGGTCGGTGGTGGAAGCGGTAGCCAAGGACCAGGGCATAACCGACGGCTCCCTGATGTCGAAGATCAACACGTTGCAGGAGCGGCAGCTCATCTCACCGCTGGTGACAGAGACAGCGCACGAGATCCGGCACATGGGCAACGAGATGGCTCACGGGGAGTTCGTCCAGGAAGTCACCGAGGAAGAGTGCGACGACGTCCTGAACTTCATGAGCGTGCTGCTCGACGCGGTATACCAGCAGCCCGCCAAGCTAACCCGCTTCCGTGAACAGCGCCAGCGGCGAAAGGCGGAAGGCCGCGACTAACAGCCGGGAGGTGCGTCGCATGGCGACCTCTCGCACTGGGACCACGAAGTGGCTGCACTTGGCCGCGACTGTCAAGCGCCGTGCTCGCGCGGCTGGGCTGACACGCTGCCCGCGCTGCGGCGTGGAGCTGGACTGGGCTGTGGGGCTGACTCCGAGGTCCGCTGAGGTGGACCACATCGTGCCCTGGGCACAGGGTGGCACGGACGAGTTGGAGAACCTGCAGATCCTGTGCCGCTCGTGCAATCTACGCAAGGGCGATGGTAAGGTCCGTTCCCGTAAGCGCCGTCGTCGGCTGCCCTCGCCGGTGAGGGTCCGGGACACCGCCGAGTCCGGCGACTGGTGACCGGCCCGCCGCGGGCTGGGAGGGGGGAGTATCCCCTCCCCCCTCCGGCCTCGGCCCCCTAAAGGCATAGCGGGTTCTCTCCCCGCTGTTTTTCCCACGATTCCAACGTTTTTCCCGCATCGGGCGCTCGCGGCTGGGGGTGATTCGGGATGGCTGGTCGGCCTCGGAAGGCACGCAAGCCTCAGCTGCGGGCAGTCCCCGACACCCCACCCGTCGAGGTGGCGGAGCCCGAGGCGCCGGCGGCGCCGTCGTCGGTGCTGGAGGCCGCGGAGCGCGGCTCCCGCAAGGATGTGCTCACGACGATGCGTAAGCGCCTGGCGAAGGCACTGGACTCGGACAAGACCTCCCCGCGGGATCTGGCGTCGATCTCTCGGCGCCTGCTGGAGATTGACGCGCAGGTGCGTGTGATCGAGGAGGGCGAGAAGGAGGCCCTGGATGAGTCGGGCGACGCCACCGAGGACGAGGAGTGGGAGGCGGTCTAGCCCGCGGCGGGACCGGCTCTCGGATGTCGCCAAGCATCTGATCCTCCCTGAGGGCGTTACTTCGACGGGGTGGCCGGCTATCCGTGACCGGTGCGCCCGCATCGGCTCAAGCTTTGACCCTTGGCAGGATGGGCTGGGGCGGTGCGTGTTCGCTAAGCACGCTGATGGCCTGTACGCGGCGGGTATCGATGGCGTGCAGATGTCCATGCCGCGGCAGGTCGGCAAGACCTACACGATCGGCTCGGCGATGTTCGCCCTGTGCACTTTGCAGCCGGGCCTGCTGGTGCTGTGGACCGCGCACCGCACCCGCACGGCTGATGAGACCTTCGAGTACATGCAGGGCATCGCCCGCCGCCCGTCGGCCGCCCGCTACATCCCCGTTAACGGGGTGCGCCGGGCGAACGGTGAGCAGCAGATCCGGTTCCACAACGGCTCCCGGATCCTGTTCGGCGCCAGGGAGGGCGGGTTCGGGCGCGGCTTCGCGGGCGTGGACGTGCTGATCTTCGACGAGGCTCAGATCCTGGGGCAGCGGGCTCTGGACGACATGGTGCCCGCCACGAACACCAGCCCCAACCCGCTGATCATCCGCATGGGCACGCCCCCGAGGCCCACGGACCCGTCCGAGGCATTCACTGTCTTCCGGCGGCAGGCGCTGGATGGGGACCTGCGGGACGGCCTGTACGTCGAGCTGGGTGCCGACGACACTGCGGACCCCAGCTCCCGCGCCCAGTGGCGCAAAGCCAACCCGTCCTACCCGCACCGCACCCCGGAGTCGTCGATCCTGCGGATGAAGCGGCAGCTGGGGCCTGAGTCCTTCCGCCGCGAGGGCCTGGGGATCTGGGACCCGTCCCTGTCGGACCAGGCGATCGGCCGGGAGGCGTGGAAGGCGCTGACGGTTGAGGACGCCCCGCTGGGTGCCCGCTGGTGCGCGGCGGTCCGCTTTGCGGCGGACGGGTCCACGGTGGCCCTCGCCCGCGCCGGCCGCGAGGTGATGACTCGCGCGCAGTGGCGCAAGGCTCCCAAGGACCGCACCCGCCGGGTGCATGTGGAGCTGTGCACCGAGCAGGGCGTGCGTCAGATGGGGCACGGCGTGCAGTGGGTGGTGGACTACCTGGTGGCTCACCGGGACCGGTGGGCGCAGATCGTGGTGGACGGCAAGGCCGGCGCCGGGGATCTGATCGAGCGGCTGCGAGCCGAGGGCATCCCGGCGAAGGTGCTGTGGACCCCGACTGCCGCGGACGTGATCACCGCCCACGCCATGTTCGATGCCGCGGTCCGTGAGCAGACCTTGACCCACTTGCAGGACCCGGAGCTTGAGGAGGAGGCCGCCGTGGTCTCCCGTCGCCGGATCGGCGCCGGGGGTGGGTTCGGCTGGCAGGCCCCCGAGGGCATGACTTCCGCCGGCCTGGACGCCGCCACCCTGGCGGCCTGGGCGGCCAAGACCACTAAGCGTCGTCCGAAGACTGTCGCGACCAGGAGAGGCGTGGTGATGACCTGATGACGGCTGCGCCGCTGATCGTGGACGTGCCCACCAGCGTGGTGGGCCTGTCCGCCGACGACGCCGAGCTGATGGGCCGCCTGCTGACCCAGTGGTCCCGGAAGGCCTCTCGCAATGCGCTGCGGTCCCGCTACCGGAACATGCACCAGGACCTGGCGTGGCTGGGCGCGTCCATCCCGGAGTACATGCGCCACCAGCTCGACGTCGTGTGCGGCTGGCCGGACAAGGCCGTCACCGCCCTGGCCTCCCGCTGCATGTGGGACGGCATCACCGCCCCGTCCGGGCAGGAGGACCCCTTCGACCTGTCGGGCCTGCTGGCCGCGAACCGATTCGACGTGCTGGTCCCTGAGCTGGTCGACGCCGAGCTGACCTTCTCCTGCGCCTTCGCCGTCGTCATGCCGGGGCAGGAGGGTACGGACGACCCGCCTGTGGTGGTCACCGGCGCCGACGCCCAGTGGGCCACCGGCCTGTGGGACGCCCGCCGCCGCCACCTTGAGGCCGGCCTGGTGCTGGACTCCCGGGACGACCTGGGCCTCCCCAACGGCGCCCTGCTAATGACTCGCACGCACGTGACCCGCCTCGCCCGAGGCGACCGCGGGTGGACGGCTATCGCCCGCATGGACCACGCCCTCGGGCGCGTCCCGATGGAGCCCCTGGCCTACCGGCCCTCCCTGGGCCGCCCCTTCGGCCGCTCCCGCATCAGCCGCGAGGTCATGTCCATCGTGGACCGCGCCGTGCGCGCCGGCTACCGCACCGAGGTCTCCTCCGACCTGTACGCCGCCCCCGCGCTCCTGCTCCTGGGCGCCGACGAGGAGATGTTCCAGGACGAGAACGGCAATCCAACGCCCCTGTGGACCTGGTACATGGGCCGCCTCAAGTCCCTGCCGAAGGACGAGGACGGCGAGCTGCCCAAGCTTGAGGTCATCCCACAGCAGTCCATGCAGCCCTTTCTCGACGTCAAGCGCCAGCTCGCCGCCGAGTTCGCCGCATCCACCAACGTGCCCATCTCCTCCCTCGGCATCGTCCAGGACAACCCCTCATCCGCCGAGGCCATCTACGCCGCCAAGGAAGACCTCGTAATCGAGGCCCAATCCCTCAACCGCGTCAACGGCCACGCCCTGGCCCGGGTCATCCAGGACATGGTGTGCATCCGCGATGGCACCCCCACAGACCGGATGCCCGACGACCTCACCCGCGTGTCCGCCCGCTGGCGCAACCCCGCCATGCCCTCGGTCGTCTCCCAGTCCGACGCCATGGTCAAGCAGATCCAGGCGATCCCTGCGCTCGCGGACACGGATGTGGCGCTGGAGGAGCTGGGGTACACGGGGGAGCAGATCACGCGGATCAGGTCTCAGCTGCGGCGTGCGGGCGCACGCTCGGTGCTGGACCAGCTCAGCTCCGCCGGCGTCGACGTCACCACGCCGGCCACGGCGCAGGCTGGTGCCTCCGCGGGATCTGTGCCGGTTGAGGGTGACTGATGCCGGATCGTGCGAGCATCAGCCGGCTGTCGGCGGCTCAGCGCCGGGCGGTGACCGAGGCGGTCAGGGAGCTGGACCTGTTCTTCGCGGCGGCTGCTCGGGCGGGGTGGCCGCCGGCGCGTATCCGGGACGGCCTGCTGGAGGTCTTCCCGGCGCTGTGCCAGCAGTACGGGGACGTGGTGGCTACGGCCGCTGCCGAGTGGTACGAGCAGGCCCGCGCCGCAGAGATAGGCGGGGCCTATGAGGCGGTGCTGGTTGAGCCGGTGCCCCTGGCCCGTCTTGAGGGGACCGTCCGGGCGGCGTCCCGCTTCGTGTTCGCCGGCGACCTGGCGGCGGCGCGCGCGATGCTTGAGGGTGGTCTGCAGCGCCACGTCATGGGGCAGGGGCGCGGCACGATCACCCGCAACGCGGTCCGGGACAATGCGTGCCGCAAGTGGGCGCGGGTGCCGTCCGGGCCGTCAACGTGCGCGTGGTGCGCGATGCTGGCCTCCCGCGGCTGGGTGTACGCCACCGCCGAGTCCGCCGGCGGGGACGGCAATCGATACCACGACCACTGCGACTGCCAGGTCGTGCCGTCCTGGAAGGCGAAGGACCCGAGCATCGCCGGGTACGACCCGGACGGGTTGAAGGCGAAGTATGACGAGGCGCGTCGCATCGTGGTGTCCTCTGGGCAGTCCCCGACGGCGGAGAACATCGCGGCCGCCATGCGCAAGCGCTACCCGGGCGAGTTCACCGACTCGCCCAAGACCCCGGCCGGCAAGGCGGGGGCGGCGACCGCTCGCCGCAGCGCCAGCCTGGACAACACGCTGCAGCGGGAGGCGTGGGACAAGCACCGCGCGTGGGTCGCGGACCGGCTGGCTGCCTCCGGCATGGCCCAGTCCGCGTCCCGCCGGCTGCCTCCCGAGGCCCTGCCCTCGGCTCCCCAGTCCTGGCCGGACGACCTGCCAGCCCTGACAGCCAAGGCATGGGCGCACACGCTCTACGGCGACCGCAGGGGCGGAGGCCATGGCACCGGGTACGGGTGGATACACGGGTCTAGCGAGTTCCCCTCGTCTTGGACCCCGAACGACATTCTCCGCGCGGCTGAACAGGTACTTCGATCCCAGGCATGGCCGACCAGCCCCGCCGGTATCGTCGAGGACACCGTCAACGGCATTCGCGTCCGTGTGGCACTGCGCACGAACAAGCGCGGTGTGACTCGGGTTGCGAGCATCATCCCCGTGCACAACAACGCGGCCGGCGCGTAGACTTAACTCGTGGCTACCTGGGACGAGCTGACCGGCGAGCTGATCGCCATCGTGGCTGAGCACCGGGGTGCGGACTCCGAGGACGTTCGCACCCTGAACCTGCTGCGCGCAGACGACACCGGTGCGGCCTGCGAATGCGCGATCTCAGCCATCGCCTGGTATGACCTCATCGTCCCCGACCGGATCATCGAAATGACCCGTGAACTGTGCGCAGACGCCCTCGACTTTGAGGAATACAACGACCTCGTGGCCTCCCAGGAGGAGGCCCGCAAGGCCCAGGCAGCCGCCCCGGCCGCCTAGCCCCGGCGCTACCGCGCTCCCGCTGACTGCCCCGCACCATCTGGCGCGGGGTTTTCTCATGCCCCCGTATGCGACATGCGGGGCTTACCTGTGCCGCGACGGCACCAACCCCAGAAAGGGAAGCACCCATGCCCAACCCCAACACCACACCCAGCGCTGACGGCGACGCCCAGCGGGGCGAGTCCGCGACGGACAACCCCACCCAGGATCAGGCCGCACCCACCCCCGACACCGGCGGCGAGGCCGCCCTCGGCGACGCCGGCAAGCGCGCCCTCGACGCCGAGCGGGCCGCCCGCAAGGCCGCCGAGAAGCAGCTCAAGGAGCTGCAGGCAGCCCAGGCAGCAGCCCAGGACGCCGAGCGCTCCCAGGCCGACAAGGACGCCGCGGCGCTCGCGGCTCTTGAGGCGAAGGTGCGGGCGCTTGAGGTGGAGCGGGATCGGGCCGAGGTGGCGGCGAGGACGGGTGTGCCGTCTGAGCTGCTGGCAGGCCCGGGCGATGACGCGCAGGCGTACGCGGAAGCGCTCAAGGCCTGGGCGACCTCCCAGGCGCCCGCTCCGGCGTCCGCGCCGGCGGGTGGGTCGAAGTCGCCTCTGTTCGTGCGGCACATGGGTAACCCGGACGGTGACGCCGGGGCTTCCCTGGATGACCAGATTGCGGCTGCCGAGAAGGCGGGCGATAAGACGCTCGTCTCGTCGCTGAAGGCGATGAAGCTCGGCGGCTGAACATCCAGACCGAATCATTGAAAGGGGCTTGTGATGCCCGGAATCACTGGTGCTGGCACCACCTACAACCTGCCCAACTATGTGGGGGAGCTGTTCGGCACTTCCCCGGAGGACACCCCGTTCCTGTCCGCCATTGGTGGTCTGACTGGTGGCGTGTCTGCTGGTGCGACGTTCTTCGAGTGGCAGACCTACGACCTGCGGGACGCTGACGAGAACCGTCAGCGTCTTGAGGGCGCTGCCGCCCCCGAGGGGGAGGAGCGCGTGCGCCGCACGGTCCGCAACGTCCTGGAGATCCACCAGGAGGCTGTCGAGATCACCTACACCAAGTCCGCGGCCCGCGCGCAGCGGTCCACCGACGGCAAGGCCATGGTGACGATCGGCTCCACCACCCTGCCCGTGGATGAGCTGTCCTGGCAGATTGAGCAGCAGCTCAAGCAGATTGCCCGGGACGTGGAGAAGTCCTTCCTGACCGGAGTGCTGCAGGACCCGGACGACAACACTCAGCCGCGCAAGACCCAGGGCCTGATCTCCGCGATCACCACGAACGTGGTCACCGTGGCCGGCGGCTCCCTGACCGAGGACGCGGTGCTTGACGCGTTCCAGAAGGCGTGGGAGAACGGCGGCCTGCAGGAGGCCGAGACCCGCACGATCATTGTCGGCGCGGCCCTCAAGCGGCAGCTGTCCAAGATCTTCATCAAGGACAACAACTACCGCGAGGAGACCCGCAACGTCGGCGGCGTCAACCTGCAGACCATCGAGACGGACTTCGGCCGGGCGAACATCATGCTCGACCGGTACGTTCCCGCCGACACCCTCCTGGTGGTCTCCCTTGAGGACTGCGCTCCCGCGTTCTTGGAGATCCCCGGCAAGGGTCACTTCTTCGCTGAGCCGCTGGCCAAGACCGGCGCCACCGACAAGGTGCAGCTGTACGGCGAGATCGGCCTGCGCTATGGCAACGAGCTGCACCACGCGATGGTGAAGGTCTCTGCCTGATGCGCACCTACCGGTCGGTGAAGTGGCCCGAGCAGCGGGTGGTCGGCGTGGTCGACGGCGTCCGGGTCGTCGTGGACTTCCACGATGGGCGGGCGTCCGTCGACGGCGCGCAGGCGGCCCTCCTGGACTCCCTGCCCGCCTCGGCCGGTGTCGTCCCGGCCTCTACCCGCAAGACCACCCGCAAGGCCAAGCACGCCGCCGTCGACGGCGACGACTGACCGCCACACGGGAGGGGAGGAGGCCCGATCATGGCAGACGACCAGCAGGAGCAGGCCACGGAGCTGTTCGCGACCGTCGCCGACCTGGAGGCCCGGTGGTGGGCACTGTCCGGCACCGAGCAGGCCCGGGCCTCGGTGCTCCTGGAGGACGCCACGGACCTGATCAAGGCGTCCTGCCCCCGCTGGGCGTCAGCCACCGCGGCGACCCGGCGGCGGATCGTGTGCGCCATGGTCAAGCGGGCCATGGCCGCCGACCAGACCGCCGACGTCGCCGCCGGCGGCTACGGGGTCGAGCCTCGGGGCCTGGTCGCCTCCGAGACCCACACGGACGGCCCCTTCTCGGACGGGTTCACCTACTCCAACCCCGAGGGCGGCCTGTTCCTCCGGAAGGCGGAGGCACAGCTGCTCGGCGGCCGCACAGGCCGGGCAGCCGAGGTGGACCTGCTCTTCTCGGCGGTGCCCCGATGACCCGCGTACCGACACCGGTCGTGCGGGTCCGGGCGGGCCCCGGCACCACCGACCGCTACGGCGAGCGCGTGCCGGGCCCCGACGTCGAGACCGAGCTGCCCCCGGCGCTATTCGCGCCTGGGGGCACCTCGGAGCCGGTCACGGTCGGCGCAGCACCGGTGCTCTCCTCGCCGACGCTGTACTGGCGCGGGGCATGGCCGGATGTCCTCGCGTCCGACCGGCTGCGCGTCCACGGCACCGTCTACCGGGTGGAGGGGGCGCCGGCCCGCTGGCCCTCCGGCCTGGTGGTCACGCTCGCCGCCGCCACCGACCCCCACGAGACAGGAGGACACCCGTGACAACCAGGATCACGCTCAACAAGCCAGGCATCGCCGAGCTGCTGCGCTCGAAGGCCGCCCGCGCCGCCGTCAACGACGCAGCCAACCAGGTCAGGGCCCGCGCCGGAGAAGGCTTCGGCGTCGTCGCCGGCACCGGCAACCGCGCCCGCGCCTACGTGCGGGCCGAGACCCCCGACGCTCGCCGCCGCCAGGCGCGCGACCACGTCCTAGAGCGGGCAGCTGGAGGTGGCGTCCGATGACCACACCCCCTCGCGCGGTAGACGTCAAGGAAATCCTGCTGGCCTGGCTCACGGATCAGGTTGGCGTCCCCGCCCTCTCCGCCCGACCCGACACCGAGGACGCCCCCGCCACATTCGTGCGGGTGCTGCTCACCGGCGGCACCGGCCGCCACGACCGCGCACTCCACACCACCCAGGTCACCATCGACTCCTACGCCCCCACCACGGCCGCCGCCGTCGAGCTGGCGCTCGCGGTCGATAGTGCGGTGCATGGGGCTGTTGTGGGGCTGGCGCCGGTGGTGCGTGTGTCTGGAACGTCCCCGGCGGAGTCTCCGGACCCGGACACCACGAGTGCGCGGGCGACCGCCACTTATCAGATCACTACCAAACTTCAATAGCTGAAAGGCAAACTACCATGGGAAAGACAAACGCTCTCAACGCATGGATCTTTGGGTCTGATGATGACTCCCTTTACCTGGGGGATTACGACCCGGATCTGGACTCCAAGATCACCGGCTTGTACACGGCTGTGCCGGACACCCTGGTGGACTGTGGCTGGCTGTCCGAGGACGGAGCCGGCATGGCGTTCGACGACTCGGTGTCTGAGATCAAGGGACACCAGGGACACAAGATCGTCAAGACTTTCATGGACTCCTCCAAGACGACTGTGACCGCGACACTGCTTGAGGGGAAGCTCGACATCGTCAAGCGGTACCTGGACGTCAAGGCCGCTGGGCGCAGCTCGGAGGAGTTCAACGGGGAGACGAAGGTCGTCGCGAAGCTGACAGTCCCGACGTCTCGGAAGGTCATCCCCATGTCCGGGGTGCTGGACCTGTTTGATGTGTCCGGCGCGGGCGTGAAGATCCGCATCGTGCTCCCTCACCTGGAGCTGGGCGAGCGCGGCGAGTTGTCCTTCCAGACCGGTGAGATCACCGGTTATGAGCACCAGCTGACGATGCTGGACGACTTCAGCATCTGGACGGACGCTCCGTCGCTGCTCCCGTCCGCCTGACACACTCCCTCGCCCGGCCGGCCCCGGATCCCCGGCCGGGCGAGGGTCAACCCACCGCTAGAGGATCCGGCGCACCCACAATCTTTGAAAGGGATCCGGAAATGTCGTCCAAGAAGAACCGCGGCCGGCGTCGCCCCCACACCCACACCGCCCTCGCCGCCCGCCCGGCCGCCACAGCCCCCGCCGCCGACGGCGAGCCCCTGGCAGCCGCCGCCGAACAGGCGCCCCAGGTGACCATCGCGGACCAGCAGCGCTCCGAGGCCACCGGCGAGCCCATCACCGTCACCGTCCGAGGCATCACCGTGACCCTCGACCCCGAGGCACTGTCCTCCTGGGAGTTTCTTGAGGCGACGGCGCTCAGCCAGGCAGGCGACATGGCTGCCTTCTACCGCATCGTGACAATCCTGCTCGGGCCCGCGCGCGACGACGTCCTAGAGACACTCCGCGACCCGGACACAGGCCGCGTACCTCTAGACGCCGTCGGCGACATGATGACCGAGCTGATGGAGGCCGCGAACCTGGGAAACTAGCCCAGCTCCCCGCCCTCCTGCAGGAGCACGCGGCCGAGATCGAGGCAGACCTGCTACGCGTCTACCAGGTCGATCTGCTCGACCTGTGGCGCGGCACCCTCACCCCGCGCCGCCTAATGGTACTCCTGCGAGGCCTGCCCCCGGGCAGCGCGCTCGGACGCGCAATGGGCGGGGACGTCTCCTGGTCAGACGAGGTGGCCGCCATCCAGCACGGCACCTGGCAAATCATCTCCTACATCGCCGCCGCCGCCGGCGCCAAGAGAAACCAGCTGCCAAAGGCCCCGAAGCCCCCCGAACCCGGCTGGCAGGCCAAGGCCCGCGCCCAGCAGCAGAAGCAGGACGCCAAGGCTGCCCGCTGGCTCGCCCGCCACCCCGAGCTCACCGCCAGCCGATAACTCCACAGCCAGCCCCAAGGAGGTGCCCGCCCATGGCAGACGCCACCTCCGGAATCCAGCTCGGCACCGCCTGGCTCCAGGTCTCCCTCAGCGCCAAGGGCATCAAGGCCCAGCTCGCACAGGCCATCGACGGCCCCACCACAACTAAGCTCGGCACCAGCGTCGGCCAGCGAATCGCACGATCCATCGGCAACGCCATCGTCAAGACCCCCGCCGTCGCCCGGGCGCTCGCGGCGTCGGTGAAGTCTGGGGTGGAGACGCTGCGGCTGGTGGGTATGTACGCCAGGGACGCGGCTAGGACGACTCTGGCGCAGCTCGGCCCGGTCGGGACTGCAATCAGCAACCTGGCGAGGACGGTCACGGGGCCGCTGGCGAAGTCCTGGGCCTCGGTGTCGGCTGGCGCGACTAAGGCGTGGGGCAGCATCACCAGCGGCGTGAACGGGGTCGCGAAGGCGGTCACGTCGAAGGTCTCGGGGATCACGACCGCCCTGGGCAGCAGTGCTGTGGGCAAGGTCGTCAAGGCGTGGCAGCCCGTAGGCCAGGTGATCGGCGCTGGGCTCGGCAAGGCGGTCTCCGGTCTCGGCGGTGTCGTGGCTGCGGCCGGCGCCGGGGTCGCGTCGGTCGCGTCCAGGGTCGGCGCATCTGTCGGCAATGCTCTGTCCTCTGCGGTCTCGGTCGGTGTGAAGGCCGCCGGTGTCGCTGTGGCCGCCCTGGGCGCGACGATCGCGACGAACCTCTCCCGGGCGGTGAGCCGTGCGGACACGCTGTCGAACTTCCCGCGGATCATGGCGAACATCGGCTACTCCGCCGATGACGCGCGCGTGCAGATTGACCGGATCGCCAAGTCCTTGGACGGGCTGCCGACGTCGACGAACGCGGTAGCCCTTACCGTGCAGGGGCTGGCTCCGCTGACTGACAGCCTGGAAGAGGCGACCGACGTCAGCCTGGCTCTGAACGATGCTCTGCTCGCTGGCGGCGGCTCGGCGGCCATTGTCGAGAATGCTATGGAGCAGTACCGGCAGATGCTGGCTGTCGGGACCGTGGACATGGCGGCGTGGCGTTCTATGCAGTCGGCCATGCCCGGGCAGCTGGACCAGATGGCCCGCGCCCTCCTGGGGGCCACGGCTAACTCCTCCGACCTGTACGACGCGATGAAGGAAGGCACGGTCTCCTTCGATGACTTCAACGCCACCCTGGTAAAGCTCGACGGCGAGGGTATCGACGGGCTGGCGTCCTTCCACGACCAGGCGCTGACAGCGACGTCTGGTATCTCCACGGCGTTTGAGAACGCGCGCAGCCGTATCGCCGCGGCGATTACCAAGGTAATCAACGTCTTCGGCGTGGACAGCATCTCGTCGGCCATTAACGGGTTTACGGCGAACTTCTCGACCTGGGGCGACACGGTTGCTGAGAAGGCGCAGGTCGTGAAGGAGTGGATCTCCGACACTATTGTCCCGGCATTCGAGGGCATGAAGTCGATCTTGCTCGACGGCGACTTCACCGGGCCGATCTTCGGTCAGCAGGAGGACTCCGGCCTCGTTGACTTCCTGATGTCCGTACGTGAGGCCGTCATCGCTGTAATGAACGGCTTCGAGGCCGCCAAGCCGACTCTCGAGTCCATCTGGACGGGCGTGCAGGGCTTCGTGGCGGAGGCTGGACCCAAGATCGGCGAGGTGCTGACCCGCGTTGTGCAGCTCGTCCCGTCGATCGTTGACGGCATCTCCTCGGTGGCGCAGTGGCTTGTGAAGAACAAGGACTACGTGTCGTCGATTGCGGTAGCGATTGGTGCGGCCGTGACGGCCTACAAGGCTTGGACCACGGCGCTGAACGTCTACAAGGCCGCGCAGAACGCCGCCAAGGCAGCGCAAATCGCGTTCAATGTGGCGGCCAACGCTAATCCCGTCATGCTGGTGGTGACAGCAGTTGCCGCCCTGGCCGCCGGATTGTGGTTCTTCTTCACGAAGACCGAGACCGGCCGCAAGATCATGGACAAGGTCTGGACCGCGATCAAGAACGTGGTTGGCGGGGTCGTGTCCTGGTTCCAGGACACTGTGCTCCCCGCGCTACAGGGTGCCTGGGACGGGATCAAGAGCGGCGTCAGTACGGTCGGCGACAAGGTATCAGACGTCTGGGACGGCATAAAGGGTGCCGTCGAAAAGGTAGTGGCATGGTTCTCAGATAATGTCGTGCCCGTATTCACGACCGTGTTCGACACGCTCAGGAACGTTTTCTCGACGCTCGCCACCGTAGTGAGCACGGTCTGGGTCGGCATTATGGGCGCTGTCCGAGTTGTCGTGGACTGGTTCAACACCTACGTCAAGCCCGTCATCACCGTCTTTGTGGGCAACGCAATGGCGGGATTCGCGCTGCTCGCTGTCGCAGTGAAGGTGGTCTGGGATGGGATCAAGACCGCGATCAGCGTGGTCGCCGACTGGTTCAACAGCACGTTGCGCCCGATAATTCAGGTTGTCATTGACAAGTTGAAGTCTGGGTTTAACGGGCTGAAGTCGGCGATCACCACGGTGTGGATTGGGATCAAGTCTGCGATCAACACGGTCGCGTCGTGGTTCTCTAATACGCTGCGCCCGATAATTCAGGTTGTCATTGACAAGTTGAAGTCTGGGTTTAACGGGCTGAAGTCGGCGATCACGACGGTGTGGATTGGGATCAAGTCTGCGATCAACACGGTCGCGTCGTGGTTCTCTAATACGCTGCGCCCGATAATTCAGGTTGTCATTGACAAGTTGAAGTCTGGGTTTAACGGGCTGAAGTCGGCGATCACGACGGTGTGGATTGGGATCAAGTCTGCGATCAACACGGTCGCAAACTGGTTCACTAACACGCTGTGGGCCAACATCAACAACACGATCGGGAAGATCAAGTCCGGATTCAACACGATGAAGGACTCTGTCGGGAAGGCGTGGGACGGTATTAAGTCCCTGGCGGCTAAGCCGGTGAACTTCCTGATCGGCACTATCTACACTGACGGTATCAAGAAGCTGGTCGACAAGCTGACTAAGGCGGTCGGCCTGAATATCACCCTGCCGTCGGTGTCGAAGATTCCGGGCTACGCGTCCGGTGGTGTGCTGCCGGGCTACACGCCCGGCAAGGACGTCTACCATTTCGTCTCTCGTGATGGTGGCGGCGCGCTGGCCCTGTCGGGCGGTGAGGCGATCATGCGCCCGGAGTGGGTGCGCGCCGTCGGCGGCGAGAAGGCCGTGAACGCGATGAATCGGGCTGCGGTCGGCGGGGGCCGGCGGGGCCTGTCCGCGATCGGAGACCGCGGCTACCAGCACTTCTTCCTCGGCGGTATCTTCAACAAGGTAAAGGACGCGGTCGGCGGCGGCATTAAGGGCGTGACCGACTGGCTCGCTAATACTGTTGAGGCGGCGGCGGAGATCATCTCCGACCCGATCGGTGCGGTTACCGAGCTGGTGCGCAAGCCCGTGGACGCCCTCATGGGCGGGTTCCCGCTCGCTGGCCAGCTCGGCGACGCGGTTAAGGAAATCCCCGGGAATGCTATTACCTCTATCGGCGAGTGGTTGAAGAAGAAGACCGAGACGCTCGGTACCGGGTCCGCGCCGGTGGATTTCGCGAAGACTCTCTTGGGTACCCCGTACGTGTGGGGTGGGTCGAGTATTCCGCCGGGGCTGGACTGCTCCGGCCTGGTCTACTACGCCCTGACTCACACGGGGCATCGGGCGCCGCGTCTGACGGCTGCGGGCTACCAAGCCGTCGCGTCCCCTGTGACCTCGCCGATCCCCGGCGACGTCGTGTTCTGGGGCAATCCGGCGTACCACATCGCGTGGTACGCCGGCCGCGGCCAGATCGTGGAGGAGCCGCACCCGGGCGGCTCGGCCCGGCAGGTCCCGGTGTACGGGTCCGTCACCTACGGGCGCCTGAAGTATGACCAGGGCGGTCTTTTGCAGCCCGGCCTGTCACTGGTCGCTAATGAAACGGGAAAGCCCGAGCCGGTGTTTACCGGCGGCCAGTGGGACCTGCTGGCTCAGCTAGCGGCCAGCCGCGACCGGTGGCCGGAGAAGGTCACGCTCTTGGACGCCAATGGGTCGCTCCTGGGGGAGATGGACGTGCGTATTGAGCGTGCGGTTGGTCCGGCGTCTCGTGGTCGGCTGCGTGAGACTCTGGGGGTGTGACGGTTGGCTATCCAGTGGGGCTCCGCATCGGGGTACATGCGTGTCGGTATTGACGTTTCCCAGTCGGGGAGTGTCGATTCTGGCAGCGTGCGGCTGACCGTCGTCTACTATTTGCAGTCGGTTGCGTATGGGCATTCGTACTCGTCGGTGCTGCACCGGTCGGGTGCGATCACGGGCGACGTGTCCGTATCCTTCTCGTCCGGGTATGGGGCGACGGTAACTAAGGAAGTCGCCCGGCAGACGATTACGGTTGCTACCGCCTACGGGTCCACCGTGACCCGCAGTTTCTCGGCGTCGCTGGGGCCGATTTGGAATGGGGGCAGCCCGAAGGTTACGCGGTCGGTGACGGTCGCTGCCCGGCAGTATGAGGTGCCGTACACGCCTACGGGCGTGTCCGCGACGACGACGGACGGCAAGACAATCCGCGTCTCGTGGTCGCAGCGGCGAGACGCGTCTCACCCCGTGTCCGCGTCGGGGATTGAATACTACAACAACCAGACCAAATCCTGGGTGCGGGTCGGCACTGTGCAGGGGACGGGGACGGCCTGGTCTGACACGTCCCTGCCAGCGGGGCGCGCCACCTATTACCGGGTGTGGGCGTGGAATGGGAGGGAGTCCGGGCGGGCGCAGTCGGCGACGGTGTGGACTACCCCCACTCCCGCCACCGGCCTTACGGCTATCAAGAATTCGGCGGGCGATATTGTCATCTCCTGGTCGAAGACTGTCTTGCATAATGAGGGCAGTTATGACGTCTACGACAACGGCGTGCTCGTCGGGTCTGTCGGGAATAACGTCACGTCGTTTGTGCACCGTGCCCCGGATCCGGCGGCTGCCCACACCTACACGGTGGTCACCAAGACCCCCAACGGGCTGCGGTCGGCACCGTCGTCGCCGTCGCCTGCGGTGCAGGTGCTGGGGGCTCCGTCTGCGCCGACGGTGCTGGGCCCGACCGGGACTGTGGCGCCGGGGCGCGTGGTGCTGTCCTGGCGGCACATCCCTACGGATTCGACGGCGCAGACCGCCGCCCGCGTGGAGCTGCGGCGGGTGGTGTCCCCGCTGGTCACCGAGCTGGTGCAGACCATCGATGTCACGGGGGCTGCGCAGACTGCTGCGGTCACGCTGCCGGTGGGCCAGTACATGTGGACTGTGCGCACCAAGGGTTTGTATGACGGTGGTGCGGGTGGTGATTCTGCCGCGTGGTCCCCGGCTGGTGGGGGCCTGGGGCAGGCGGCCGCGCAGTTCCGGGCGGCGACGCCGCCCGTGGTGGGGATCACGGCCCCGGGGCCTGTGGTGGGTGCTGCGACCACGGATGTGGCGTGGTCCTACGCTCAGAGCGAGGGGCACGCCCAGGTGTCGGCTGTGGTGGAGCTCGTGGAGCTGGTGGACGGTGTGCCGTCCGGGCCGGTGGAGACGGTGAGCGTGTCCGGGGCCGGGACTCGGGTATCTATGGCGTCGCGGCTGCCGCACGGCAGTACGTGGCAGGTGTCGGTGACTGTGGTGTCGGCGGTCCGGCAGTCGGCTACCGCCGTGTCGGTGGTGTCGGTGGTGTACCCCTCGCCGCCGGTGCCGCTCGTGGATGCCGTGTGGGACGAGACCACTGGGGCGGTGCAGCTGGCGCTGGCGAATCCTGCGCCGCTGCCGGCGTCGGCTCGTGTGGTGGGCCTGGTGCCGGACCCGTACATGGCGCGCCCGACGGCGTGGGCCACGACTGGCGGTGCGCTGGCGGCGGCTGACGGCACGGCTGACGGGTGGGCGCAGGCGGCGCCTGTGGTGCCCGGGTGGGGGTGCCGTGTCGCCGTGGCGGACCCTGTGCCGGTGTCGGCGGGCGAGCATCTGGCGTGGGGCATGGACGTGGCTGCCGGGGGCGTGGATGCCGGGCTGGAGGTCGCCTACCGGTGGACCGCCGACTGGTGGGTCAACGCCGAGGTCGCCAAGACCTCGGGCAGTATCTCGACGTCGACGTCGGCGGTGTCCGGCAACGCGGGCCGTATCGGCACCAGCACGCGGGACCTGCCTGGCGGCCGCACGTACCGGCTGGCGCTGCTGGTGTCTGCCGAGGCGGACTGCTACGTGGACATGGGCTGCTACTACCTGACGACGGCGGGCACCTACACGCGGTCCCTGTGGCCGTCGGGTAGCCGCAAGCAGCTGTCGGCGGGCACCAGCCGTGCCACCATCTGGGTGGACCTCCCCATCAATTTCCGCGATGGCGAGGGGAAGATCCAGTTCATCTGCTACTTGCGCGCCGGGGGCAGCCCGCTGACCGTGCATGATGCGGTGGTGCTGGACGTCACCGGCCAGGACGCCGCACCGGCGGAGCAGGCGGCGCCCGCCCTGACTGTGGCGGTGGCCGCCGACGGCGCCACGGCTGTCCTGGACGGCGCAGCCGTGGTGGCGGCCGCCGGCGGGGACACCGTGGTGGTAGACGGTGCCGTCGTATCCGGAGACGGGGCAACCGCCGTCGTGGACACCACCGCGCCGGTGCCGGCGGCGCCCGCCTCGGTGCCGGCGGCCGAGGAGCCCACCAGTGGGGCCGTGGTGTCGGTGGAGGTGGAGTGGCTCGCCGCCGACGGCAGCGTGCTGGCTGTGACCAGCGAGCCCGCCCCCACGGGCACCGGCCTGGCTGGTGGCGGTGACCGGGCGGTCCTGGCAGCCTCGGTCCCCGAGGGGGCCGTGGCCGCGCGCCCCGCCGTGGTGTGCACGGGCGGCACCCTGTGGGTGCGCCACCCGGCCCTGACCACGGACGCCAGCCAGGAGGGCCTGGTGGCGGAGTGGTGGGACCCTGCAGGCCCATACGCCATGCTCGGGGGCCAGTCCTACGCGGTCTCCGCCGACGGCAGCGTGCTCACCCCCAACTCTCCGCCGGCCACCCGCAACCGGGTGGCCCGGTCCGTGGACGGCGGCGAGTCCTGGGAGCCGCTGGACGCCGAGGTGCCGCTCGACTACGCCACCGCTGACCCGCTCGCCCTGTCCAGTGGTGAGACGGTGTACCGGGTGGAGGCGGTCACCGATGACGGGGCGTCGGCGTCGGCGCTGGTCGCCGTGCAGGCCGACTCCCAGGCCATGTGGATCGGCGGCGGCCCCGCGTACGCCACCACCGCACCCCTGTACGGCAACCCGGCGCACTCCCTGGCGGTGGACCTGGCGGAGCGGGAGACCGTGTACCTCGCGGGCCGCCGCCTGCCGGTGGAGGTGGCCGGCATCCAGGAGGCCCGCTCCCTGACCGTGTCCGCCACCCTGGACGACGACGACATGCCGATCCGGGACGCCCTGGCCGCGCTCGCGGTGCTGCCGGGCCCGGTGGTGTACCGGGACCCGCTGGGCCGCCGGATGTGGTGCTCCATGTCGGGGCTGTCGCTGCCGCGCGACTACCGGGGCGGCATCTGGGATATCGACCTGGACCTCACGGAGGTGGATCGTGACGACTGACCTGCCCGCATGGGTGACGGCCAGCCCTGACGGCCTGGACGGGGACACGGTCGCCCGGGTGCTGACCGGGCACCGGCAGTCCTGGTGGGAGGTCGTCCTGGCTGACCGGCACGGCCGGGAGGTGCGGCCGGTGGACGGCGTGACCGGCGGGCAGGTGGACCTGTCGGCGTCGACGACGCTGCGGGCCTCCGGCACGCTCACGCTCACGGACCGCGCCCAGGGCATCGACTGGCTGTCCGACCGCGTGCACGTCTACGAGCATGTGCGCGACCGGCACGGCAGGGTCGTGTCGTGGCCGCTGGGCGAGTACCTGCTGTCCGCACCCACCAGGTCGTACACGGGCGCGGGTTCGTCGTGGGATGTGGAGCTGTCCTCGCCGCTGCTGGTGCTGTCGGAGGACGCCCTGCCTGAGACGCTGACCGTCCCGGCGGGCACGGTGGTGACGGACTGGGTGTCTGCCCAGGTGTCGGCGGCGGGGGAGCGGCCCGCTATCGAGCGCTCGACCGCCGCCCTCACCTCCGCCCTCACCTCCGCCCTCACCTTCGAGGCAGGCACCACCCTCCTCACCGCCCTGAACGAGGTGCTCGCGGCGGCGAACTACTGGGCGCTCAGCCCGGCCCCGGACGGCGCCCTCGCGTCGAGCCCGTACCGGCTCCCAGGCGACCGGCCGCTCGCCTGGGAGCTGGCCGAGGGCGACCGGGCCGTCCACTCCGCCACCTGGACCCGCGACCTCGACGTCGCGGGCACACCCAACCGGGTCGTGTGCGTCGCCCAGGGCGGTGGCGAGGACGAGCCGGAGATGACCGCCACCGCCACCAACACCAGCCCAGACAGCCCCTACAGCCACCAGGCGCGCGGCCGGTGGATCACGCACGTGGAGACCGGCGTGGAGGCCACCAGCCAGACCGCACTGAACTCCATCGCCGCCCGCCGCCTCGCCGAGCTCACGGCCACCACCGGCCGCATCAAGGCATCCTGCCTGCCACTGCCCATCTGGCCGCGTGAGCGCGTCACCTGGGACACCGCCGGCCACCGCACCAGCGCCACCATCGCCTCGGTGTCCGTCCCCATGGAGCCGACCGCGCTCGCGACCATAGAGCTGGAGGAGATCCCATGATGGCCACCACCCTGGATGCGCTCGTGGCGGCGCTCGCGGATCTGCGGCGGCGTGTGGATAGGGCGCCGTCGTACCGGTGGGGGACTGTCACCAGTGCGAGCCCGCTGCGTGTGCGGCTGGATGGGGATAGTGCGCCGCTGGGCGCGTCCCCGGTGTCGCTGGTGGCGGCCCCTGCCGTGGGTGCGCGGGTGCTGGTGCTGCTGCACGGCCGCCGCGCCGTCGTCCTCGGTACCCCCGCCACCTGACCCCAACACCCGGCCAACAACTCAACAGAGGAGAGAGCATATGGCACTGACAGGAATGGACATCGCCTCCTACCAGGCATCCCTTGACGTCCGCAGCGTCGCAGGTGATTTCGTGATCATCAAGGCGACCGAGGGGACGCGATACGTCAATCCGTACTGCGACCGGCACTACCAGCAGGCCAAGGCCGCCAACAAATTGCGGGGCGTCTACCATTTCGCCCGCAACCGCACCAACAGCGCGGCCGCCGAGGCGCGGCACTTCGTCGGCAACATTCGGGGCTACATCCGCGATGCGGTGCTGGTGCTGGACTGGGAGGACGGCTCCGGCGTCTCCGACGTCGCCTGGGCCAAGACCTGGCTGGACACGGTCACGCAGCTGACAGGCGTGCGGCCCCTGATCTACATGTCCGCCGCTCCGGCCTCGCAGTACGCCTGGGAGACCGTCTCCCGGGACTACGGCCTGTGGATCGCCGGATACCCCACCTCCAAGGCACGTGGCCTGGAGGCCCCCGACTGCCCGTACCGGCCGGGCCACGGCTGGAACCTGGTCATGTGGCAGTACACATCCTCCGGGCGTGTCAGCGGCTACGGCGGCAATCTGGACCTCAACGTCTTCTACGGCGACCGGCAGGCCTGGGCGCGCTATGCGGGCTCGACGTCGAAGGTATCTACCGCCACCACCACGTCGACGTCGACGTCGACGTCGACGTCGGCGGTGGTGGACCGGGCGCTGGACGCCCGCACCGGGACGGATGGTGCCCGGCAGCTCGCCATCACCGGCGTGCTGGGCTCCCCGACCCTGCGCCGCCTGCAGGAGGTCATGGGCACGCAGATTGGCGGGCCGGCCGCCCCGGCGTACGCCGCCCTACAGAAGTTCCTCGACGGCGCCATGTCGTCGGGGGCCAAGCGGACACTGACCGGATCCACCACGCTCGCGAGTGATGGTGTCATGGGGTGGCGGTCCTGGAAGTGCTTCCAGTACTGGGCGGCGCACCAGTCCCCGCAGTGGATGAGGCAGTCCGGAGGCCCTGCCGACCTCAACGGCGGCAACTTCGGCCGGTGGGTGACCGGCCGGGGTGACGCCCAGACGGTCCGGATGCTCCAGCACGTCTTGAACTCCAGCTACAAGGGCAGCGGCAAGCTGCTCTCCAAGTGACCAGGGGGAAGTACCAATGGGTAGGCATGTAGCGCTCACCACGGACCGGACGATCGTCTCCTGGCTGACGCCCGAGCGCAGGCGCGCCCTCTACGGGGCCGCCGCCGCCATCCTCGCGGCGCTCGCGGCCCTCGGTGTGATCACCGGCGAGCAGGCCAGCGCGTGGGGGCAGGTCGCCGAGCAGGTCCTCGCCGTCGTCGCGCTCGTCGTGGCCGCCGTCCACACCGGCGGCGTCTACGAGGCGCCCATCGTGGGCCAGCCGCTCGACAACGCCGGCGAGGAGGGGTGAGGCCCCATGTGGTCGCCCCTGACACCGCGCACCATCTGGGGGTCCCTCACCCCGCCGCGACTGATCTCCCTGCTCGCGGCCGTCACCTACCTGTGCCTCGGTGCGGCTGGTGTCGCCGTCGTCGCCCGCCCCGGCCCCGTGCCGCTCGACCTCGGCCTGGGGGCCGCGTGCATGGTCGTGGGTGCGCTGGTGGCCGTGCCGTCCGCCTGGCGCGGGTGGTGGGGCGTGGAGGCGCCGGCGGCGATGCTGGTCATCCTGGGCCTGGGGGCGGCCACCACGCTGGGCCTGTCCCGGTCGCTGCTGGCCGAGCGGTGGCCGGGCTGGCACCTGTGGGTGGCCGTGGCGGTGGCGCTGCTCGTGGTGCAGCGTGTGCTGCGGATCTGGGGGTGCTGGTGGGAGCCGGGCCGGGAGCCTCACACGAGGCTGAGGCAGGAGGAGACGCGGCTGATGGCCGCCCGCGCCTTGAGCGCGGACATCCTCGCCGTCTACGAGCAGCCGCCAGGGCAGGAGGTGCCAGATGATCCGACCTGACCTGATCGTGTCCGTGATCGTCGCCGCCCTGGGGTCCCCGCTGGTGCTGTCGATCATCCGTGCCGCCCACCGGTCGTGGATGCAGCGGCGGGACATCGAGACCGAGGTGCAGCGGTGGCACAGGCAGGCGGCCGCGTGGGAGACGACGTGCTGGGCTACCAGGTCGCTGGCGGTGCAGGCTGGCGTGCCGGTGGAGCGGCTGCCCCGTGGCCCGGGCGAGGATCCCGGGTCTACGTGGCGCGCCGCCGACCAGGAAGAAGACGACTAGAAGGTAGGGGATTCCTATGGCTGCGACTGTGTACACCAAGAGCGGGGCGGACGCTGCGATCGCGGCTGCCGTGCAGGCGGCGCAGGCGACCGCCCCGCAGCAGGGCGGTGACACCGTGCGCGTGCTGGTGCTGGCCGCCGGCGCGTCCGTACCGGCGGGCACCCCGGCCGGCACGCTCGTGGTGCGGGTGATCGCATGACCACCACCGTGGTGGGGACCGCCGCGACGACAGCGGCCGGGTCCGTGCTGAGCGTGGAGGGCGCGCAGGCCGGTGACGCCGCCGTCCTCGTCGTCGGCGCCCAGTACGGCCACTCCGGGGACATGACACCCGCCGGGTGGCAGGGGGCCTACACGGCGAAGATCGGGGAGAGTGGCCGCTCGGGCACTATCGCCACCCGCCCCGTCACCGCCCCCGGGGACACGCTCAGCGTCCCGGTGGGGACCCCGGTCGGCGGAGGGCGGATCTCCGCCGTCCTGGTCGTGCTGCGTGGCCTGCTGTCCGCACCGTCGCCGGTGGCGTGGCAGGATACCGCCCCCGTGCTGCCCGCCGCCGGGGCCGCACTGGTGGTCACCCAGCAGCACCAGGTCGCCACCGGCAAGATCGTCGGCCACACCCCCACGGGCCGGGTGGTGGTGTCCGCCGAGGACTCCGGCCACACCACGGCCGCGTCCTGGACGGCGGTCACGGCCGCGATCATCGACGACTGCCAGGGCGAGGAGCTGGTACCCACCCTGACCGGGGAGACCGCACTGAAGGCATGGTCGGTGCTGCCGCTCACCATCGACCCGGCCTACGCGCCCGACCCCGACCCGGAGCCGGTGGACCGGACCCTCGAGGTCGACGGGCAGCCGGTAGAGATCGTCGGCTACCAGACCTCCCGTGGCCTGGCCCCCGCCCGCCTCATGCCGCACGGCGCCACCACCGTCACCGGCCTGCTGGGCATGAGCACGCCGTGGCTGGTGGCACACCGTGGCGGGTCCACGTCCTGGCCCGAGCACACCGAGCGCGCCTACACCGAGGCCGTCTGGGCAGGCGCCCACATGCTCGAGTTCTCGGCGGCCCGCACGTCCGATGGCGTGTGGCTCGGCTGCCACGACCGCACCCTGGCACGCCTGGGCGGCCCGGACACGCCCGTCTCCGAGATGACGTGGGCGCAGGTCGAGCAGGCCATGAGCGGGACCGACTACATGCCCGCCCGCCTCGACTGGCTCATCGAGCACTACGGCGACAGCCACGTGCTTCTCTTCGACCCCAAGTACGCGATCACCACCCACCAGCGCGAGTACCTGGACATGCTCACCCCCTACCGGGACCGCACAATCCTCAAGTACTCCGGCGACGGCCTGGTCGCATACTCAGTGTGGAAGGCGCGCGGCTTCCGCACGTGGGCGTACGGGTACCAGACCTGGCGCACCGGCAACACCAGCGCCTGGTCCAACCTGCTCACCGACCCCAACAAGGACATCCTCAGCCTGGACGGGCCGTACAGCACCGCCGCCTGGGAGGAGGCGCTCGCGGTGGGGAAGCCGCTGACCGCGCATATCCTGACCGGCCGCGCCGAGTTCTCGGCTGCTGTGGAGGGTGGCGCGGTGGGGGCGATGGTGTCCGGCGTCGGCGACTGGAGCCCGGACTTCTGAGCCTCATACCGCGTAAACGAGGGCCGCCCCGCACCCGGTTGGGTGTGGGGCGGCGTTTTCGTGTGCTCACTGGAGGATCTGGCGTATCCGGGTGGCGGATAGCTGCCAGGTGGCGGCCAGGTCGGCGACTGGGCGGCCGTCGTCGGCGGCGGCGCGTATGGCCTGGTCCCGGTCGCGGGTCTCGGCCATGGGTCGGCAGTGGCCGTAGTTCTGTCTCGTGGGTGCGGCGGGTCTATGTGTGCCCGTGGCGGTGGTGCTCGTCACGTAGGTGGTGGGCAGGTGTTGACAGGAGCGTTGACAGGAGGAGAAAGAAAAAACCCGGAATCGTTGTGATTCCGGGGAAAAGTGGTGGCGGAGGATGGGGGATTCGAACCCCCGAGGGCTTGCACCCAACACGCTTTCCAAGCGTGCGCCATAGGCCGCTAGGCGAATCCTCCAGGTGCTGCTCGTGGCTGTCACCACGTGTAGCGAGAAGCGAATATATCGGACCGGATGCCCCTCGCGCCAACTCAAGGCGGTGGCATCCGTCACGGTTGGCTTCGTGGGGTGGGTGTGCGGGGTGCCGGCCCGCCTAGCGGCACTTGGCAGTACAACAGTGCCTCGGATGCAACCGCAGAGGCGGTGGGGGAGGCGGACTCCCGTTGTCTATGAAGAAGTGCAACACCGTGCCTACTAGCCTGGGTTCTGTGAGGAATCCGTTGGCTTTGGAGAGGAACGGTGCTGCACCGTGTGTAGAGGATACCGGCACTTGAGCGGTGAGGAGCGTGATGTGATTCAGGCGATGCTCCCCACTCATTCGCTGCGGCAGATCGCCACCGCGCTGGGCCGCAGCCCGGCGACTATCAGTCGGGAGGTGGCCCGCAACTCCTGGCGGCCCTCCCACCTGGCCCAGGCCTACAGGCCCTACCGGCCCGCCAGGTTGAAGACCGACTGGTGGACCGGGCGGGCATATGTGGCCTCCCGCGCCGAGGCGGCTGCGCGCTCACGCCACCACGGCCGGCGTGCACGCATGAGTCATGACCCCCTGGTCGCCTATGTAACCGAGCGGCTGCGCCGGGGGTGGAGCCCGCTGGTGATCAGCGGCCGCCTGAGGCTGGACCACCCCGATGATGAGCGGATGCGGGCCTGCCCGGAGACCATCTACGCCTGGATCTACGTCACCCAGGATCGGGCCGCCGGCCTGTCCGGCTACCTGGCCAGGGCTCACCGGCGCCGCCGCCACACCGGCGGGCGCAGGACGGTTGGCTCCCCGATCCGTCTGCGCGTGGGTGTCAGCCACCGGCCCAAGACAGCGGATGAGCGCTCCCAGGCGGGTCACTGGGAGGCCGACTCTGTGATCTGCAAGCATGGGGTCATCCACACCCTGGTGGACCGGGCCACCCGGTTCATGCTCACCGCCCTGCTGCCGGACAAGACCGCCGCCGCCACTTCCGCCGCCCAGACCCGCCTGCTCGATGGCCTGCCCACCCATATGCGCAGGACGATCACCTACGACAATGGTAGTGAATTCGCTGCCCACCACACCCTGGTGGAATCCCACGGGGTACTGACCTACTTCGCCGACCCCTACAGCTCCTGGCAGCGGGGCACCAACGAGAACCGCAACGGCGTGCTTCGCCGCTACCTGCCCAAAGGCACCGACATCACCCACCTGGACCCAACGGAACTAGCCGACATAACCACCGAGATCAACAACCGCCCCCTACGGGTCCTGGGCTACCACACACCAGCCGAAGCCCACCAACAAGCCCTGACCCAACATACAATCAAAACCACCAACCCCAGGCGTTGCACTTCAACCTAGACAACGGGACTTGACCGCCGCCGGGCCTCATCGGGTACGCTCTGATCCGGCCCCTCGTGCGGCGTCATCCAGTGAATCCCCCAGGACCGGAAGGTAGCAAGGGTAAGCAGGCTCTGGCGGGTGCACGGGGGGTCCCTTGCAACCGGGCCGCGGGTGCCCGGCAAGTGGCGAGGCTCTGGCGGGTGCACGGGGCCTGTGCGCACCGCCCGCCGGGCGGTTGAGCGATTGGCAACGTCCAGGCGTCGCATCGTGTCGGTCCTCCCGTTTAGAGTCGGACCGTGACCACCGCCCTCTACCGCCGCTACCGGCCCGACACCTTCCAGGACGTCATCGGGCAGGAGCACGTGACCGCTCCGCTCATGGCGGCCCTGAGCGCCGACCGCGTCACCCACGCCTACCTCTTCTCCGGCCCGCGGGGCTGCGGCAAGACCACCTCCGCCCGCATCCTGGCCCGCTGCCTGAACTGCGAGCAGTTCCCCACCGACACCCCCTGCGGGCAGTGCCCCTCCTGCCGGGACCTTGCCACCGGCGGCCCGGGCTCGCTCGACGTCGTCGAGATCGACGCCGCCAGCCACAACGGCGTCGACGACGCCCGCGACCTGCGTGAGCGCGCCTCTTTCGCGCCCGCCCGGGACCGCTACAAGATCTTCATCCTCGACGAGGCCCACATGGTCACCCCGCAGGGCTTCAACGCCCTGCTCAAGCTGGTCGAGGAGCCGCCCGAGCACGTGAAGTTCATCTTCGCCACCACCGAGCCGGACAAGGTCATCGGCACCATTCGCTCCCGCACCCACCACTACCCCTTCCGGCTCGTCCCGCCGGACATCCTGGAGGACTACCTCGGGCGCCTGTGCCAGGCGGAGGGCATCGGTGTAGGGCCGGGCGTGTTTCCGCTGGTGGTGCGCGCGGGTGGCGGCAGTGTGCGCGACACCCTGTCGGTCATGGACCAGCTGATCGGCGGCGCCGTCGACGGCGAGGTCGACTACCAGCGCGCCGTCGCCCTGCTCGGCTACACGGACACCACCCTGCTGGACTCTTGCGTGGATGCGGTTGCCGCAGCCGACGGCGCCGGCGTGTTCCGGGTGGTGGACCGCGTGGTCACCTCCGGGCATGACCCCCGGCGCTTCGTCGAGGACCTGCTGCAGCGGCTGCGGGACCTGCTGGTGATCGCGCTCGCGGGCAGCGAGGCCGGGCCCGCACTCGGCTCCCTGCCCGCCGATGAGCTGTCCCGCATGGAGACGCAGGCGCGCACGATCGGTGCGGCCGCGCTGTCTCGGGCGGCGGACGTGACTGCCCAGGCCCTGGACCAGATGGTGGGCGCCACCTCCCCCCGGCTGCAGCTGGAGCTGCTCATGGCGCGCCTGCTCCTGCCTGCAGGTGCGTCCGCCGCCAGGCCGACGCCGCAGCCCGCCCCGCCCGCCACCGCGCCCACTGCCGCGTCCGGGCGGCCGGACGCATCTCGCGGCTCCGCCTCGGTGCCGCCGCGCGCGACCCCGACTCCTGCGCCCGCCGGCGCGGCACAGCAGCACGCGGCCCCGGCGTCGGCCCCGGGCGCCGCCCCGCCGCAGCAGGCCGCGCCCGCCGGGCAGCCGCCGCACCCGGCATCCACCGAAGCGCCGAGTCGGTCGCAGCCCGCCGCATCGGGTGGGGCGCCGTCCCACCCGTCCGGCCCGGCCGCCGCGGGGCAGGCGGGTCCGGCCGCATCCGCGGGCGCCGCCGACGCCGAGATGATCCGGGCCCGCTGGGAGGAGGTGCTGGACGCCGCCAAGCGCTCGCGGCGGGCCACCTGGGCGCTGGTGGGTCCCAACTCCCAGCCCGGCGGGATCAGTGGCGGTGTCTTCCAGGTCATCTTCACCGCGCAAGGCCTGGTCAACGCCTTTGAGAACGGCGGACACGGTCCGGTGCTCGCCCAGGCGATCCACCAGGCGCTGGGGCTGAACCTGGAAGTCCACGCGGTGCTCGTCGGCCCGGGCGGCGGGCCTGGCGGCCCACGCGGAGGCTCCGGCGGTCCGGGTGGTGCTCGCCCGGGCAGGCCCGACGTCGGCGGCTTCGGTGCGCGTCCCGGCCCAGCCGCGAATCCCCACGGTGCGGACACGGCAAGGTACGCCTCGGCCGGAGACCGCGGCACCGGCGCGGGGCCGGGCCCCGACGGCGGCATGCGCGCCCCCGGGGGCGCGCAGAACAGCGGCGGCGCCGCGGGCGGGTCTGCGCCGACGCCGACAGCTCCGGCTCCTTCCGGTGACGACGGCTGGGGGGAGGTCGCCGTCCCCGGGGCCCGCCACGCCGCCCGGGAGCAGGCCGTGGCCGCAGCAAATGCTTCGATCCCCCCACCGGTGGACTTCGCCGGCCCCGACGCCTCCGTCCCCCCGACCTCCCCCGAGCAGGCCCGGTCGGCCGGTTCTGCCACCGACCAGGGGCAGGAGAGCCCACAGGTGCGGCCGCCGTCGACGCCCGCGGAGGCCGCCCCGGTCGCAGTCGGCGGCGCGATCCCGGCCGGTTCGACACCCCCGGCGCCAGCCGATCCCGTTCCGGTTGAGGCGGACGAGTCTGCTCCCGACGCCGACGCCGACGCATCCGGCGCGGACCCCGCGCCTGAGCCCGCAGCCGGACCCGGCGATACCCCCGACGCCGAGGCCACCCCGCTGGCAACTGTCCACCGGTTGCGCCCGCTGCCGGAGATACCCGAGCCGTCGCGCACGCCGGCTGCTGCGGAATCGCCCGACGCCGTCGAGCCCGCCCGGAGTCCGGAGGGGACCGCTGGTGCGCCGTCGGGCTCCGCCGATCCGGCACCCGCCGTCGGCCCGGAGCCCGCCCGGACGCACGGCCTGGCTCCGGTGGCCTGGGATGCCCCGGAATCGACCTTCTCCGACGGCGTGCCGGTGCCTGAGGAGCCCGGTGACCCCGAGGGTCCCGCCGATGATGGTCCGCGTACCGGGTCCGCGCGGCTGGCCGCCGCACAGGCGGCCGCCAGGGCCGCAGCCAGGGGTGCCCGCCACCATCACGGCGATGGTGACGCATCGGCGCCCGCGCGTCCTGCCCTCGAGGACGACCTGCCCAGCGAGGACGATGAGGACGCCGAGGAGGCCGGCGTCGTCGGCCTTGAGGTCGTTAAGCGTCTCCTCGGCGCCACTGTTTTGGAGGAAGTCACCGTGACCCAGGAAGGACACTGACCTTGCCCGCAGCCTACGAAGGCGCACTTCAGGACCTCGTCGACCAGTTCGGCGAACTGCCCGGCATTGGCCCCAAGTCCGCCCAGCGGCTCGCCTTCCACATCCTGTCCGCGGACGCCGGCAGCGTGGAGCGGCTGGTGGAGGCGCTGCGGGCCGTGAAGTCCCGCGTGCGGTTCTGTCAGACCTGCGGGAACGTGGCCGAATCCGAGCAGTGCACCGTCTGCCGCGACCCGAGGCGCGACCGGCGGGTCATCTGCGTGGTGGAGGAGCCCAAGGACGTCGTCGCCATTGAGCGCACCCGCGAGTACCGGGGTCTGTACCACGTGCTGGGCGGTGCCATCGACCCGATCAACGGGGTCGGCCCGGACGACCTGCGCATCCGCGAGCTGTTCGCCCGGGTGGGGGACGGCGCGGTGGAGGAGGTCATCATCGCCACCGACCCCGACGTGGTCGGCGAGGCGACCGCCGCTTATCTCACGCGCATGCTGCGCACCATGGCGGTTCCCGTCTCGCGACTCGCCTCCGGCCTGCCGGTGGGCAGCGACCTGGAGTACGCGGATGAGGTCACCCTCGGGCGCGCCTTTGAGGGGCGCCGCCGGGTTGACGAGGAGAGCTGAGCGACGGCGGGCCCGAGCCGAGGCGCGGATTCGGCCGCAGCTCCTCCCGGTCAGCGCCCACCCCAATCGTCAATTGCCGGGTACCCTGAACGTGAACGACGTCGACTCAAAGTCGAAGGGCCCCTGGGCGCGGGAGGGGATAGTCATGCATGTTGTTGGAAGACGTACCGGCCTCCGGGCGGTACTGCTTGCCGGTGCCGCCGCCATCGGGATTCCGGTTCTGACGGGGTGCTCGACTTCGACGTCGTCGGGCGGCTCGGGGACGGCCACAGCGGGTCCGCAGGGGTCCGGCGGTGCTGCTCCCGGGGATTCCGTCGCGACGCCGGCGCCCTCCAGCGATGCGATCGCTGAGGGGGAGCTGCTCACACCCCGCGACGACCTGGTTTCGCCGTCGCGAATCCAGTGGGACTCGTGGAGTCTGATCGACCCGACGACGGTGGAGGTGAGCTTTGTCGGCGGCTCGCCCACATGCGAGGGCGTATCCGTGGAGCTGCGGGAGACCCCGCAAGACGTCACCATTAATCTCAGCGCCGGGGTGCTGCCGGAGATGGCGGACGGCGATTGCCCGGCGATCGCGGTGCTGTCGGCCGTGCGAGTCACGCTGGCCGAGGAGCTCGGTGAGCGAGAGGTGCGCCAGGACGACATCTTGGAGTGAACCGCCGGTTCCCCGCGCCGAGGCCGGATGACGGCGCGCGGGCGCTAGGCGTCTCGCCGACAGAGGGCGAGGGTGTAGGCCATGACCTTGACGACCTGTACGACCCACGTCCGCTGGGCAAGGGGGGCGACAATGAGAGCTGAGAGCGGGGCGTTCTGTGGTCAGTAGTGTCAGAAATGATGACGAACGTGGGACCTGCAGCGCGGATTGGTTCCAGCAGCCGCATGATTCCAGCGTTTTGTGAGTAGTGGGCGGGAGTTTCGGGTTCGTTTGTCACCGTCTGTGACACTGTGGGCGCGGCGGAACGGCATGGACGGACTGGGTGCGATTCCACTCGACGGCGCGCTCTGCGGGAAGTGTTTTCATCTCGGTCGTGGTGGTCGGCTCCTGCTGGGGTTGTGTGCAGTGAGGTGGGGGTGTCTGTGGATGGGTGGTGCAGGCAGTGGGGTAGAGGTGCCGATTAATTGGCTCTTCCGGTTTGAGGGTGTGGTGCTTCCGGCGTGGTGGCTTCGGTCCGGGATGCGGTGTTCGCGGTGGTCGTAGTTGGGGTGGTGAGGTCGGTGTCGGGCCGGTGGGGTCGTACTCGGCGTACGAGGACGTTTTCGGGCCGGCGAGGACGTCGTCGGCGTTGTCCGACGGGCAGGGGCGCGTTGGCGGTGGCTAGCCGTCGTCCTCGGACAGTCCCCCGCCAGGCGATCTCCGGGTTGGCTCTTGGTGCTGGTGGGTGTGGTGGTCGGCGTCTTGCGGGGTGAGGGACGCGATGAGCCGGGCGTGGTGAGCTGGGCCGGCTCGCCACGCCAGAACGCCAGGCCTGGCTGCACCTGGCTGCCGATAGCTCCGGCGCCCGGGAGCGGGGCCGTCTGTAACGCCACTTCGCCGTCTGTAACGCCACTTCGGCGTTAACAACGCCAGTTAACCGTCTGCTGAAGGCCCCAGAGGTATACAGCAGAGCGTTAAGTAGCGTTGTTAACGCCCAGCCGGCGCACCAGACACCCCACCCCACCCCGCCCCATGACATGTCCCAGGACATCGTCAGCACTCCTGCCGCCGCTGTGTCGACCGACCGTGACGGTATATCCGACCGAAGTGGATGGTTAGATCGGCCGATCTCGGTGCGGGAGGGCGGCGGGCAGACTCAGGCCCGACGACTCACGCCAGGCGGATGCCGCGGGGGAGCGGACCCGCCGGGACCCGCAGGCGGCGGGCCGCGGCCCAGGCGCCGCCCGCGCCGAGCAGCAACAGCAGCGCCGCGCTAGCCGGCCAAAACGCCACGTGGTCGACGCGCGACCAGTCGTGCGAGTACCCGTCGTCGTTGACGGATTCGGTTTGCACGTCGCAGTGGTCAATGACCGTTGGTTCTGAGGACTGCGGGTCGCGCATTGCGTCCATTCCTCGGCCGAGCCCCTCCAGCAAGCTCTCGGAGTCATAGTGGTCCAGCGGCGCGCGGGCGGAGACGTCTCCCAGTGCCACGAATGGATTGGGAATGAGCATCCACCAGATCCGCTCGGCGTGAGTGACCGTGGTGTGGTATCTGTAGGGATCCTCACGGCACACCAGCTTGTCCTCCGTGGAGGCGTCATAGTCGATGCTGTAAATGATCTGTTCCTGCTGCTCCTGCACCAGGGGAGTGGCGATCGCCAGAGCGAGCGGCGTACCGACCGCCAGCGCCGCCACCACCAGGTAAGTCAGCACCGCCGACGCCGAGGTGCGTGCCGTCAACGCGGAGAAGCCCAGGCCGATGCCGCACACCGATCCCAGCGTTACCACCAGCAGTATCAGGTGGCCCAGCAGCGCCGGCAGGGTCGCCCCTCCCACCGCCGCCAGTATCAGCAGGAACGGCAGCGCCACCACCAGGAAGGCCATGGCTGCCACCAACGCCGCCAGCAGCTTCCCGACGGCGATCTCCCAACTGCGCAACGCCGTCGCCTGCAACAGCGCCAGGGTCGCGTCGGCGCGGTCCCCGTTGATGGACGTGGCCGACAGCGTGGGTGCCACTACCAGCCCGATCCCGAGCACGAAGCACAGCACCACGTCGTACAGGACCGGCGCGAACTCCTCACGCTCCATGCCCGCGGAGACGGACAGCCCCGTCATGCCCACGAACAGCACCACGAGCACCAGCGCCCACACCAGCAGCATCACCCACCAGCGGGTCGACCGCACTCGCTGCCGCAACTCCAGCACCATCACGGTGTGAACTCCCCGCAGACTCATGCCCGCTCCTCCTCCATTACGAGGTACGCCGCCTCCAGCGCACCGGTCACCGGAGCGAAGGACACCACCTCGACTCCGTCCTCAACGGCCAGCCGCAGTATGCGTGCTGCAGCGGCGTCGTCGGGCACTTCCAAATGCACGGAGCCGCCGGGGTCGACGACGGCGCCCGGCGGCGCTCCCGCGCGCGCCCACGCGGCCAGGCGCCCGGAGTCCAGGGCCCGCATCCGCCAGGTGGTGCGCAGCGGCGTCGGACGCACCGGCACCGCGCCCCCGGCCGCCGCCGCAGTCCCGGTCCCGGGCTCCGCACCAGAAGCTCCTGCATCCTGGCTGGAGGCCGTCGCGACGGCGTCGGCGGAGTTGGCGCCAGGCGGCACAACTGCGCGCCCACGGGACATGAAGATGACACCGTCGACCATCTCCTCCAACTCGCCCAACACGTGGCTGGAGATCAGCACCGTCGCCCCCTGGCCGGCCAGGTCCCGCAGAATGCCGCGCAGATCGGCGCGTGAGCGGGGGTCCATGCCGGCAGCCGGCTCATCCAGCAGCAGCACCTGCGGGGAATGGACGAGTGCTCGCGCCAGGCCCAGGCGCTGCTTCTGCCCACGCGACAGCACGCGCGCCGGGGTGCGTGCCATGTCTTCCAGATGCACGAGGGCGAGCATGTCGGCCGCGTGCTCGCGGGCGGTCACGTCGTCGAGGCCCTGGGCGGCGGCGAAGGTCAGCAGAATCTCAGTGCAGGTCAGCGAGTCCCAGGTGCCGAAGGCATCCGGCATCCAACCCACCGCCTGGTGCACCTGACGCGGCTGGGTGACCGGATCTAGGCCCGCCACCTTGATCGTGCCCGTATCCGGGCGCAGTAGGGCCGCCAGCATGAGCAGCAGGGTGGTCTTGCCCGCCCCGTTGGGGCCCACCAGGCCGGTGATGGCGCCGGACGGCGCGGACAGGCTCAGCCGCTGCACGGCCGGTGCCGACCCGAAGACGCGTGTGACCTGGCTCGCCTCAATGCTCATGGGGCATAATGTAACGGTTACGCCATGGAGTGGCGAGTTTGCCGCCTGGACCGGCGCGTGGTGGGCGGCTCGGGTCGGGAGATGGCAGGCCTTCCGCGCGTCGCCGGTAGGATTCAGCCATGGTTGACCAGCCGATCACACGCCTAGGCGTGACCAACTTCGGGCCCTTCGCGTCGGCCGACCTGACCTTCTCGCCTCAGATCAACGTCTTTGTCGGTACGAACAACACCGGCAAGTCCATGCTCCTCAAGCTGCTGTACTCCATGACGGCGGTCGCCTCGGAGAAGTCGAATCCGGCGCGACGCGGTGCGGGCGCCGACAACTGGCCGGGGGACCTCCCCGGCAAGCTGCGCGGTGTCTTCAACGTGGACTCGATCAGTTCTCTCACCACGCACGGGCAAGGTCCGACCCGTCTTAACCTCACGCTGGACGACGAAAGCGATCTCGTCTACGTGTTCTCGGACGACGAGATGCCCGGTGACAGCAATGTCCTCCTCGACGTCGGCTTACGCCGCCCCCGCTACTTCCCGGTCTTCATTCCCGCACACGAGATCCTTTCAGTGGCGCACGGACTGCGCTCGCTCTTCGCCACCTACGAGCTCCCCTTTGATGAGACCTGGAACGACCTGGCGACGCTCCTTTACCGCCCCCGACTCAAGGACCGCTCCGACACGGAGATTGAGGACGTCATCGGCGACATCGTTGGCGGACGCTTCGAGGTGAGGGATGAGCGCTTCGTTCTGCGCCGCGACACAGAGGGTGATTCAGGTGTTCAGCTCGAGGCGCCGCTGGTCTCCGAGGGGCACCGCAAGCTCGGCATGATCCAGGTGCTCCTCGCCAACGGGGTTCTTAAAGATCAGGGGTACCTGTTCTGGGATGAGCCCGAGGCGAATCTCAACCCCGCTTCCATCCGGCTCCTCGCCCCGCTCATCGCCGGGCTCGCCCGCTGCGGGGTCCAGGTCTTCCTCCCCACGCACAGCCTATTCCTCCCGCGCGAGCTCCAGATGCTCGACGAGGATGAGGATGCAGACATCCGCTACTTCGGGCTCGACCGTGCCAACGACGATCCGGTGACCGTGACGCAGGCCGATGACCTTGACGACCTGCCCGTCATCACTGCCCTCGACGCCGAACTCGAACAGTCCACCCGCTACCTCTATCGGTGACCCCTCATGGTGGAGTAAGAGGTCGACGGCGCCGTCTTCTCCTTCCCGGACGGTTGGGAGGTAAGCAAGTACGACGCATGGCCGTACTTCAGGAACGCTCTCAGCAAGATCCAGGACCCCGCCGGCAAGGCGCTCCATGGCTGTGACGTCGTCGCTTTGGACGGTGACCACCTGTGGCTCATTGAGGCGAAGGACTACGCCTACCCGGAGGCGATAGCGCCCAAGGACCTGGTCGCCGTAGTGGCCGAGAAGGTCATGGATACGCTCGCGGGCCTGCATGCCTGGACCCGCGCCGAACACGCCGAGCGGGAGACATGCCTTAAGGCGGTGAAGACGCAGCGGCTTTCGGTAGCGCTGCGCATCGAACTGCCCGGCGCGCAGCCGCACGCGAGGCGAGATCGGCAAGCCGCCGCACAGCAGACGATGGCGAACTATCAGCAGGAGCTCCGCAAATCCCTCCGCCGCGTCGTCAACGGCAAGGTTCACGTCATCACAGGCCGGGAGGACCCATCGACTGTCGCGTGGACCGTGCGATGGGGCGAGGAGGGACGTCAGGATCACCGGTAGTAGGTGTGCCTTCGAGGGACGCCGCCGCGTGGACTAAGAGGGCTGACCCAGGAGTCGGCCGGGCGTTGCACGACCTTGGTGCATGTTTCACGACCACCCCGGGGTCGTGAAACATGCACCAAGGTCGTGGAACGACGCCCGGGGTCGTGGAACGCGGCGGAGCGTCAACGCGGGCGCCGGCGCGGGCCGGAGGTCGCCGTCCGGATGCGCCCGCCCACGCCACCGGCCCCGCTCGCACCTGGCGGTCGCCGTAAGCCGCCGTAACACGCGGGCCGTATGCTTAGCCCCGACGCCACGCCGAGGACGCCGGGACGCCCCGTCATGCGGGGCCACCCGCTGCTTCGGCGTCGGCAACGACCAACCGGCAGCACAACGGCAGGAACCCCCACATGGCACTGGTCGTGCAGAAATACGGAGGCTCATCCGTCAGCGACGTCGAATTCATCGGAGTGGCGTTGCCATTCATGTTCGAGCAGGTCTTGGTAAGCCGGTGATCCGACTATGGAGTCGACGCCCCAGATAGGTCCGAGCAGGCTGACCGTGACGTGATCGGGTAGTGCCCAGGTGTATCCGCGCTGCGAACCGTTGCTATTGTTGCTATTGCTGGTCCAGGCCACGCCGAAGGACCTGTGAAACGCGTCCATGTACCCGTTGTAGGCCTGCTGCTGCCGAGAAGCACGCCTTGGCTTTTAGTCACCTCTGGGGTTGCGACGGGTGAGAGGGGTAGATGCGCCGATCGGCTCGCCGTCAAGGTCGAGAATGCGGCCGTAGTACTCGCGTCTGGGTGATAGATATGTTCTGAATCGCCGTGCGTCCTTGCGGTCGGTAAACCATCGGAGGTCGTCGCAGACGGCGCGGGCCGTCTCCCAGGTGATGGGCCAGTCGAGCTCGGCCAACGTCAGTATCCATGCCATTGCGTTCCCGACGGGCAGGGCCCGCCTGGGAGCGAACAGTTTGCAGAGGCTCGTCCTGATGGGGATGGATCGTGCCGATGCGTACCGATGCGTGGAGGAGCTTGGCGCCTGTTGGTTGGGCGTTTGTTGCGTGGCGGTGCGGCGGGATCTCTCCGGTCCAGCCGATCCGGTCTCAGGGCACACTGGATCCCTGCCATCAAGTTTGGGCTGCGATGAAGCGAAATCACTGAGTTCAGTGGAGTCCGGTGCATAAAGTCTGGCTTCCACACCTGCGGCGGAGCCTATCAGGCTGATCGTTGCTCGATTCGGCAGGTACCAATCGGTCCGCAGAACATCGCTGCGCCTACCGGTCTCAGAGCCGGCGCCGTACACGTATGTCAATGACCGGGCGTAACGATCGTACATTGCCCAGACCCTGGAAATCCACTCAATGCTCTCCTGGTCCGGAGGAATGGTTGACGCCAGGGCGACGGAACACCACTACATCTTGTGCGAAAGTACGAGACGGTTTCGTCGTCCTGGCCTACGGGGGCGGGTACTTTAGTGAATAAGCCGCCGGGAGCACTTGGCCAGCCGAGTTTGTCGCGGGTGGCGTAGGCGGTCTCCCAGGTGATGGGCCAGTCGAGCTCGGCCCAGGCGCGGATCCACTCGATGGCGCGCTCGACGGGAAGTATTTTTATCTCGGTCATGGTGGGCGGCTTCTGCTGAGGCCATGTGCGGTGAGGCAGAGGTGTCTGTGGATGGGGGTGCAGGTGGTGGGGCGGAGGTGCCGGCTTAGTTGCCGAAGTACTCCGGGTACTCGACCGTCGGGTCGTGCTCGGCGTGGTCTACCCACGAGGCGCGAATTTCGTCGGCTGTGATGCCTGGTGTGAGGACGACGTGACCAGTGAAGAATGTGTCCGTGAGCCACAGAACAAGATTCGGATCAGGATTGAGAGAACGTATCCAGGCTATCGTCTCAGCTATTCCGGGAGCCTCTAATGCGCCCCTGCATGCGATGGTTGTGCTGTCGGGGAAGTGGGATAGTTCCGTTAGCGTTCCGTCAATAAAGGGGTACGCGTAGCAGTCGGCGTGTCTATTCTCATGGTCGTCAGAGTATATGATCCTGCATCCGGGCCACCTCGCTTGTGTGGCGCCGGTGAATGTTGTTCGGTCAACGATCGTTAGATCGGTCGATTCTGGCGTGAATACGGTTAGGGACGTTGTCATGATCGCCTCTCTTGTTGGGGCGACGTTAAGGAACTATTCTGATGGTGAGTGGGAAGTCCTCCCCGAGTATACGTCGGGGGCGGGTGTCCGGCCGAGTTTGTCGCGGGTGGCGTAGGCGGTCTCCCAGGTGATGGGCCAGTCGAGCTCGGCCCAGGCGCGAATCCACTCGATGGCGCGCTCGACGGGAAGTATTTTCATCTCGGTCATGGTGGTCTGCTCCTGCTGGCGACATGTGCGGTTATGTGGAGGTGGCTGTGGTTGGATGGCGCAGCTGGTGGGGTAGAGGTGCCGACTTTAGTGCCACTCCGGGTGCTTGACCGCCGAGCTGCATTCACATAGTGAGCGCCCAAGGGATGGCATGGTCCAGGTACCAGGTCCAGAAGGCGCGGCGGGCGTTGACGTTGATTTGGTCTGCGGGTTGCCAGTTCAGGCCTCCTGCGGCGGCGCTTGCGTACGCGTAACTTGTCTCTAGAGCATCTGGTAGCAGCTCGTCGTCGTCCTGTTCGTTGGCTTCGGCGGTGTCGTAGTCCGGATTCCTTTCGCACGCTGACAGTACGGTGTTACGAGCCGCGTCGGCGATCATCATCGCCGGGTAGTTCCTCTCGATTGCTCCGTACTTGGAGGTCACCGAACTCAGGAAGGAATCGCTCGCCCGCTCCGCGGTTTCTGGGTCGACCTGCCGGTCAATGAGCTGCTGTGTCAGGGCCAGCATTTCCTCGATACCGCCATGCCCTGGAAGTACTCGCTCCCAGATGTGCTGCACATGGCGGATGCAGGCGATCTTCAGATAGGTTCTGTGTCGGTAGGAAGCTTCGGGGTCGGCTGGGTCATTCATGGCAGTCCATATCTGTGCCCGCCGGGGCAATGAGAGCACCCCTTTCGGGTTGGTTGCTACTTCGGTGCGTGCAATCCAAAGCTGCCTAGATAATGCGTCGCATCTGTCCATACGTCACCTGCGTGGCGTGTGCGCGAATAACTTGCATAGCGGCCGGCAGTGTTTGTCGCGGGTGGCGTAGGCGGTCTCCCAGGTGATGGGCCAGTCGAGCTCGGCCCAGGCGCGAATCCACTCGATTGCGCGCTCGACCGGGAGGATACGCACAGTCTGCGGCAGCCCATCCCCGTGGTGACTCGGGCGAATGCTGGCGGTGGCGTTGCCGGGGGCGGTGCCGGGGTCAGTCATCGACATAGTCCGCACCGTACTTCTCAACAAAGTACGCATCCCATTGATCGATCGCGGTGACTTCGGGGGATTTCAAGATGGCCCGCATGATTTTGCCTGATGTGATTAGAGTTACGGTGACTTGGTTGCTGAGTATCCAGTCGGTCTGAAGAACGTTGGTTCTGTTGCCGGTTTGTTCGCCGGGTCCGTGCAGTGCTGTGAGTGCGTTAGCGATGGCATCGTATGTCTGGCACAGGGAAGTCGTCCAAGGAGTGTTCGGCTCGGCTGATAGGTTACGGGAGCAAAGCGTTATCGACACCTCGCTGCACCGGCCGTCCAGTCGTATCAGGTACCCTCCGTCTTGGTTGACGGTGAGTTCTGTGGTGAATAGCTCGGGGTCTTCGGGGGCGGGTGTCCAGCCGAGTTTGTCGCGGGTGGCGTAGGCGGTCTCCCAGGTGATGGGCCAGTCAAGCTCGGCCCAGGCGCGGATCCACTCGATGGCGCGCTCGACCGGGAGGATACGCACAGTCTGCGGCAGCCCATCCCCGTGGTGACCCGGGACAATGCTGGCGGTGGTGTCGTCGGGTGAGCTGCCGGATTCAGTCATCGACATAGTCCTCACCGTACTTCTCGACGTAGTAGGCATCCCATTGATCAATCGCGGTGACTTCGGGGGAGTCCAGCATGACGCTCATGGACTTGTCTGAGGCTACTAGGCTTACGGTGACTTGGTTGCTGAGTATCCAGTCGGTTTGGAGGACGTCGCTTCGGTCGCCGGTCTGCTTGCCGGTGCCGTAAAGCTTTGTGAGTGCGTCGGCGATGGCATCGTGAGCCAGCCACAGGGAAGTCGTCCAAGGAGTGTTTGGTTCGGCCGACAGGTTACGGGAGCAGAGCGGGATCGAGAGGCCGCTACAGGCGTCGTCGAGTGTGCTGAGGTATCCCCCGTCTTGGTTGACGGTGAGTTCGGTGGTGAATAGCTCGGGGTCTTCGGGGTTGGGTGTCCAGCCGAGTTTGTCGCGGGTGGCGTAGGCGGTCTCCCAGGTGATGGGCCAGTCAAGCTCGGTCCAGGCACGGATCCACTCGACGGCGCGCTCGACCGGGAGGATGCGCATGCTGCGTAGCGGCGCGTCCGTGTGGTGGTTCGGGTTGACGCTGGCGGTGGCGCCTCCGAGGTGTCGGGTTCAGTCGTTGACATAGTCCTCACCGTACTCCTCGATATAGGCCAGTTCCCGTTGATCAATCGAGGTGATAGCGGGCGAGTCTATATCTGCGTCGATTCCCTCTGACGAACCTATTAGGCTAATGGTGACTCCGGTGGGGAGTACCCAGTCTGTCTGAACAACGCCGGTGCGATCCCCGGTCTGTTTTCCATTACCGTAAAGCTCCGTCAGCGTTTTCGCGTAAAGTTCAAACGCTGTCCACACGTTGGCAACCCATGTGTCGTCGTGCTCGCCCAGTGCATTAAATGATGTTAGAGGTATCGCCGCACCTCCAACTGTTTCATGGTAGCTGGTGATGTATCCTCCCCGATCTCCGACAGTGAGTTCTGTGGCGAATAGTTCGGGGTCATGTGGGTTGGGTGTCCAGCCGAGTTTGTCGCGGGTGGTGTAGGCGGTCTCCCAGGTGATGGGCCAGTCGAGTTCGGCCCAGGCGCGGATCCACTCGATGGCGCGCTCGACGGGAAGTATTTTCATCTCGGTCATGCTTGTGGTCTCCCTTGCCGGGTTGGATGTCGTGTTGTGGTGGCTGGTCGTGATGCTATAGGGCTGCGATGGCCTCCTCCATGGCCTGGATGACCTGGGGTGTGAGGGTGAAGTAAGTCTTGGCGCTGGCCTGGGCGTATCCGGGTGCGGGGGTTGAGTACACCTCGATCAGGAGCCTGGTGCGTCCTTCCTTTACGGACTGCCAGACTTGGGGATTGTCGTGGAAGTACTGGGCTACGCGGGGATCGCTCAGCATGCGGTCACGCACGTAGGCCGGCGTGGCCTGCGCGGCGGGGCCCTCGAAGCGTGTGGGGACCTTGGTGGTGGATACCTTGGCGGTGCCGCCCTTGTACTCGGGGAAGACGATCTCGCTGCCGTCGGGCTTTACCCCCATGCCGTCCAGCCGGTGACTGCCGGGACCGGGCGTGCCGGGCCCGGTGGAGTGGAAGGACTCCGGGATGTCGTACCCGCGGCGCGCAAGTGCCTGCTCCCCGCCCCGCTCGCCGATGTACTCGGCAATACGCCGCTCCGCTGGCCGCGCCTCAGTGGCCTGCTTTGCGGTATTACGAAGCGTCTTGATTTGGGTGTCGCTGTACCCAGATTTCTTTAGATTCCTGAGTGTCGTCTTGATTTTCTTAGCGTTAAAATCCGTCATGTCGTAGCCGGGTGGCATGGCGTCCCTGAGGCGCTTCTCGGCTGCCTGGCGGGCGGCCCTGGCGGCGTCGCGCTGGGCGAAGAGACGGTTGATCTCGGCCAGGTCGGTGGCGTTGCGGCGGACGGCGCGGGTGAGGGCGAGGCTTTCGGCACTGGTGCGGGCGGCGGCGCGGGTGAGGGCGACGTTTTCGGCTGCGGTGCGGGCGGCTTTGCGGGTTCCGAGTCCGAGGGCGGAGCCGGGTATGAAGGTCAGGGCGAAGTCAAGTCCGTCGAGCAGTACCTGCTCCCAGGTGGCGTTGGTGGCGTAGGAGCGTGTGGCGGTGGCGGGGTCTTGGAGGAAGGTGGCGATGCCGCGCCCGTGGGATAGGGCCCAGGTGCCCACGCCGACGGCCCCGAGTGCGGTGGCTACCGACAGACCGCCCCAAGTCAAGAAGAGGACGGCGAGGGCGGTGACCAGGATCTGACCGGGCAGGCCCAGGGAGTCCCACCACTGCGCGAGCCCGTCCAGCAGGCCGGCGAAGAAGTAGGGCCAGTCCTCCTGTCGCAGCCAGGAGCCGATGTGCTGGGCGAGGGCGGTGCCGTACCACCAGCACACCGCCACCATCACCGCTGCGACTGCGAGGGAGATGAGGCGGAAGGTGTTGCGCGCGGCCGGTTCGGTGCCCGGGGGTGGTCACGGTCATGGCGTCCTGTCGCACCCCGCGCACCTGGGCGCCCATGGCGCGGCCCTCGGCCATGCGCGCCCTGCGGGTCAGGGTCCGGTCCCCGTAGGCGGCGGCGATGACCACCAGGTCGGACCAGGTATAGGCGGCCAGCCACACCACGGCCTGCACCGGCACCCGCAGAGCAGCGGGAGCACCGGTCATGGGCAGACCGGGCGCCTTGGGGGCCTCCAGGGCGACGTCGCCGGACACGCCGGCGCGGTGGCGGCGGCGGGCGTCGACCAGCATGCAGGTGATGAACAAGGCCACGGAGACGGCGATCTGGGTGTGGCCCTGCCCGCGCACCTGCCAGGCCAGGCGTATCCAGGTGGGGATGGCGGTGTCCTGGTCGGCCCAGCCGGACCAGCCGACGGTGGCGTTGTAGCAGGCATGATCCACTATCGCCATCGTCAGCATCGCTGCTGGCGGTAGCCAGGCGACGGCGCGCCACCAGGGTTTTGCGGTGCGCCACAGGGCCAGGCCCAGGGCGACGCCCATGGCCACGCCCATGGTGGGGACCTGATGACCGGTGGTCATCGGCCCTGCGGGAGCGGCGTCGATACCCAGAATCTGTTCGGCCCAACTGCCCCCAGACAGTTGGAACGCCCCGGATGTCCACGGGTTCAGCGAGTAGTGGAGCCGGTTCTCACCCAGCAGCTCGGCGAGCATGCCCGGCGGCGCCAGGCGGCGGGCGCCGTCCTCGGCGATGGTGAAGCCCGCCCCGGTAGCGAACCCCAGCAGCGCCCAGTCCACCGCCGCCAGGCGTCTGATCCGGCCCGGCGCCACCACCGCCAGAAGCAGCAGTGACAGCAGTTTGCCCGGCTCCTCAACGAAAGCCGCCAGTGCGATGCGGGCGCCGTCATCGGTGGTGGACAATCCGATCGACTCACCGATCGCCCGGGTGGCGTGGGCTATCAGTAGTGACCAGGGCACGCTGATGCCCATCAGCAGCAACAGCGGCCGCAGGCCCACGGTGCGGGTGCGCGCCAGCAGCCCCACCACCAGCAGGCAGCCGGTCATGAACAGCGCGGGCACCAACCCGATCGCCAGGCGCGGCACCACCACCAGCGCGATCACACCCAGCACCAGCGCCACGGTGGATACCACTCGCTGAGCCCGCACCACCGCGCGTGCGAAACCCGCATGGTGCGCCCACCAGCCCCGCCAGCCCTCCAGCGCCCGCTCCCACCACTCCGCCGGCACATCCAAAACCGACAAGACATGATCCGCGCCCGCGGGACCGGGCGCACTCACACTCCCAAGCGGGGGCGCTGCTAACGCAGACACAGGCGCGGGCGCGGATGCAGGTGCTGACGCAGGCACCACAAACCCATACCCCTGCACAGACCCGGCGGGCACGCCAGCACCAGCCGCCGATGCCGGCTGGCTCGAGTCGTTGTCCGCAGTCGGCATCACCCCATACGCACTCTGCGGCGCAGCGGCATGCCGACCCCGCGCCGGCTCCGGCGAAGGACCTGGTGGAGGCGAGGGCGGAGGAGGCGCCGGGACGTCCCCACCCACCACGGATGCGGAGCGGTCCCGCCGAACGCCGTCGTCACCACCCGCTGCCTCGCGCCCAGCGCCGCCGTCGACCATGAACCAGCCCTTTCAGGAACTAACAGGGATAATGACGAAACCGTAACGCTCGCCATGCGGCGACTTTAGGCGTGTCCTCCCCGTGACGCAACCCCGGCCAGGATCAAAGTGGCGCCCGTCCGGGATCGGGCATCTGCCCGCGCCCACCTGGCGGTCGCCGTAAGCCGCCGTAACACACGGGCCGTATGCTTAGCCCCGACGCCACGCCGAGGACGCCGGGACGCCCCCGTCATGCGGGGCCACCCGCTGCTTCGGCGTCGGCAACGACCAACCGGCAGCACAACGGCAGGAACCCCCACATGGCACTGGTCGTGCAGAAATACGGAGGCTCATCCGTCAGCGACGTCGAGGCGATCCGCCGCGTCGCCAGGCGCGTCGTCGCCACCCGCAAGGCGGGCAACACCGTGGTGGTGGTCGTCTCCGCCATGGGTGACACCACCGACGACCTGCTGGACATGGCCGGCGCCGTCTCCACCAAGCCGCCCGCCCGCGAGATGGACATCCTCCTGTCCGCCGGCGAGCGCATCTCCATGGCGCTGCTGGCCATGGCCATCGGCGAACTGGGCGTGCCCGCCCGCGCCTACACCGGCGCCCAGGCCGGCGTGCTCACCGACTCCAAGTACGGGCGCGCCAGCATCGTCGGCGTCATCCCCGAGCGCGTCGCCCGTGCCGTACAGATGGGGGCGGTCGCCGTCGTCGCCGGCTTCCAGGGCATCAACGAGGTCGAGGACGTCACCACCCTGGGCCGCGGCGGCTCCGACACCACCGCCGTCGCCCTCGCCGCCGCCCTGAACGCCGACGTCTGCGAGATCTACACCGACGTCGACGGACTGTTCACCGCCGACCCGCGCATCGTCCCCAGCGCCCGCCGGGTCGAAGCCATCTCCAGCGAGGAGACCCTGGAGATGGCCGCCAACGGCGCCAAGATCCTGCACCTGCGCGCGGTGGAGTACGCCCGCCGCTTCGGCGTGCCCCTGCACGTGCGCTCCTCCTTCTCCGACAAGACCGGCACCTGGATCTACGACGGCCGCCGCGAGGGCGCCTTCATTCCGCCCCTGGTCCCCGGGGCCGACGACGATGCCCCCTCCGCCCCCACGCCCGCCCCGCCGGCTGGCACCACCCCGGCGCCGGCCATGGACGCCGTCACCGGCCGCGTCGTCGCCCCCACCGGTTCCCAGCCGCCCGACGGAGCCTCCGTCGGCGCCGCCCACACTCGCGCCGTCAACGCCCGCGCCCAGGCCCGCCCGCACCCGTCCGCCAAGGAGGATCACGTGGAAGCCCCCGTCATTTCCGGTATCGCCCACGACCGCAGCCAGGACAAGATCACCCTGGTCGGCGTGCCCGACATCCCCGGCGCCGCCGCCCGCATCTTCGAGATCGTGGCCCGCGCCGACACCAACATCGACATGATCGTCCAGGACGTGTCCGCCGAGGGCACCGGCCTGACCAACATCTCCTTCACCTGCCCCGACGGCGACTCTGCGGCGGCCCGCGCCGCCCTCGAGGCCGCCCAGGACGAGCTCGGCTTCAAATCCCTGCACTTCAACCCCAACATCGGCAAGCTCTCCCTGGTCGGCGCCGGCATGCGCTCCCACCCGGGCGTGTCCGCCAAGCTATTCGGTGCCCTGAGCGATGCCGGGATCAACATCGACATGATTTCCACCTCCGAGATCCGCATCTCGGTGGTGGTGGACGACGCCGTACTCGACGAGGCCGTGCGCGCCGTCCACTCCGCCTTCGGCCTCGATGCCGAGGCCGCCGAGGCGGTCGTCTACGGAGGTACCGGACGATGAGCAACCAGAACAACCAGCACGTGGACGCTTCCCCGACGGCCGCGTCCCCCGGGGGAGTCGGTGGGTACGCCGGCCCCGCAGACGGCGTGAACGTCGCCGTCGTCGGCGCCACCGGCCAGGTCGGCCGAGTCATGCTCACCATGCTCGCCCAGCGCGACTTCCCCGCCCGCAGCCTGCGCCTGTTCTCCTCCGCCCGCTCCGCCGGCACCGTGGCGGAGTTCCGCGGCGCCCGCATTGAGGTGGAGGACGTGGCCACCGCGGACCTGACCGGCATTGACGTGGCCATCTTCTCCGCCGGTGGGGCCGCCTCGCGCGAGTACGCGCCCCGCTTCGCCGCCGCCGGCGCCGTCGTGGTGGACAACTCCTCCGCCTGGCGCCGCGACCCCGACGTGCCGCTGGTGGTCGCCGAGGTCAACCCGGAGGCGCTGGCCGACCGCCCCAAGGGGATCATCGCCAACCCCAACTGCACCACCATGGCGATCATGCCGGCCCTGAAGGTGCTGCACGATGAGGCCGGGCTCCGGCGGCTGGTCGCCTCCACCTACCAGGCCGTGTCCGGCTCCGGGCGCGCCGGGGTCGCCGAGCTGGCCGGGCAGGTGCGCGGCGTCGTCGAGCAGGGGCAGGAGATCGAGGGCCTCGCCCTGGACGGCCGGGCCGTCACCTTCCCCGAGCCGAACGTGTACGTGGACACCATCGCCTTCAACGCCGTCGCCTGGGCCGGGAACGACGCCGGCGACGGGACCGGGGAGACCGACGAGGAGCAGAAGCTGCGCAACGAGTCCCGCAAGATCCTGGGAATCCCGGACCTGCGCGTGTCCGGCACCTGCGTGCGGATCCCGGTGTTCTCCGGGCACGGCGTGAGCGTGAGCGCCGAGTTCGAGCGCCCCCTCAGCCCCGAGCGGGCCATCGAGCTGCTGCGCGCCGCTCCCGGCGTCACCTACGAGGAGGTGCCCAGCCCTCTGAAGTCCGCCGGCCGCGACGGCACCTTCGTGGGCCGGGTGCGCGCCGACGGCGCCTGGGACGACGGCCACGGCATCGCGCTGTTCGCGGTGGGTGACAACCTGCGCAAGGGCGCCGCCCTCAACGCCGTCCAGCTCGCCGAACTCGTAGCCGCCGAACTCCGCCGAGGTCGGTAGATCTTACGTACCGAGGTCGGTAGATCTTACGTACCGAGGTCGGTAGAAGTGGCTGGGGCGACCGCTGTCTGGGCGGCCTCCGCCACTCACGCGGAAGCCGGTGCTGCCTCCGGCACCTCGCCGGCGTACAGGTACGCGCCGACTCGCCTTGGCAGCCCGGGAACGTCGAGCTGCTGTTCTCGTGCGGCGGCGCGCGCCATCCCGCGGCTCTCGCAGAACTCGTAGTCGCACAACGAATCGGCGCGTAGGAAGAAGTCGGTGCGGCCGTGTTCGCGCAGGTGCTCCATGAAGCCGTCGTACAGACGGCTGCCCACGCCCTGTCCCCGGCAGGCGGAGTGCACCGCGAGCAGCGTGACCTCGTCGGTCAGGGCGGCAACCCCGGTGTCCAGGACGTCCTGGCACAGCTCGGCATAACGGTGCTTGAGGTTCAGCGCCTGCATGAGCAGGCCGCGTTGCGGCATTCCCACCGTTGCCAGCCAGGTCAGGCTGGCGAGCATATCGGCGCGTGCGAGAGGCCGGCAGGGGAGTGGCGTCTCATCCTCCACCCGGCCCATGATCACGCCCATGATCCGCTCGGTGCCGGGCGCCTCGTCGTCGTCCGGGGCGTCGTCGGTGGCGACGGCGACCTGCGCGTAGGTGGAGGCGAGCAGGCATTCGGACAGGAACACTTCCGCGGCGGAGCGCTCGAGGTGTGGGCGCGGCGCATAGCGCCGGATGTTGAAGGCGTCGAGGAGGATCGCCATGACTCCCTCGGCGTCCCGGGGTGCGTAGGGGCGGTAGGTGATGGTGGACATAGTGCCTCCTGGCATCGTCAGAACCAGCGTTCGCCGATGAACGGTAGGCAGGCGGCCTGGGCGGGACCGGGGAGGTGCCTTCGCGTTTCCGACGTCGTCGGGATGGGGGGCGCGAGCGCTGCGTATGTCGGGCACCACGTGCCGCGTAAGATCTACCGACCTCGGTACGTAAGATCTACCGATCTCGGTACGTAACTTCTACCGATCTCGGCGAGGGGGAGGGACACGCCGCCGGAATACCTCGGCATCTAGGACGGTTGTCCCAGGCGCCGGCGGGCAACACCGCCAGTCATCCGAGTGGGAAGGAAGCCTCATGGCCCCCAAAGACATCACCGGCGCCGAGTTCAACCAGACCGTACGCGGCGAGGGCATCACCCTCGTCGACTTCTGGGCCTCCTGGTGCGGCCCCTGCCGCCGCTTCGCGCCGATCTTCGAGAAGGCTGCCGAGAACAACCCGGACGTCACCTTCGCCAAGGTCGACACCGAGGCCGAGCAGGAGCTCGCCGGCGCCCTGGGCATCTCCTCGATCCCAACCCTCATGGTGTTCCGCGACGACGTGCTCGTCTACCGCGAGGCCGGCGCCCTGCCCGCCCCCGCCCTGGACTCGCTGATCACCCAGGTCCGCGAGCTCGACATGGACGAGATCAAGCGCAAGATCGCCGAGGAGGAGGCCGCCGGCGCGCAGGCCTGAGATCGCCGCACTCCGCGGCACAGGCCCGCGGCACAAGCGGGTCCAAGCCCCCTGGCCACTGACTGGAAGGCCGCCCGACGGCGCTACCGCCGTGTACGCCGTCGGGCGGCCTTCCGCCGTTTGCGGCTCCCAGCCGCCGCTCGGGTTCCCTCACGAGCGATAAGCCCTACCGTTAGAACCGAAGCGATTGTAAACTTCAAGCCATGAGCAAGCACCAAGTCAAGAACCCCGCCGTCATCCCCACCTTCACCGCCTCCGAGGCCCTCGCCGCCGACCTGCAGCGCGCCCTGGTGGACATCACCGCACTCAGCCTCGTCGGCAAGCAGGTCCACTGGAACCTGGTCGGACCCAACTTCCGCGACCTCCACCTCAACCTGGACGAGGTCGTCGACATCGCCCGCGAGGGCTCCGACGAGCTCGCCGAGCGCATGCGCGCCATCAACGTCTTCCCCGACGGCCGCCCCGGCACCGTCGCCTCGCAGACCACCGTCCCCGAGGCGCCCGAGGCCGCCGTCATCACCGCCGACGCCGTGGACTACATCGTCTCCGCCATCAACGCCGTCGTCACCACCCTGCGTGACATTCACGACGCCGTCGACGAGGCCGACCCCTCCTCCTCCGGCATCCTGGAGGACTACACCCAGCGCCTGGAGCAGCAGAGCTGGTTCCTGTCCGCGCAGAACTACTCCGTGAACTGACGCCGCCGACTGCGCCCGGGTGCCCGCCCGCCGCTGCCAATCGCGCGGCGGTGCGCCTAACCTGAGCGCATGACGCACGCGCCCACCGCCGACGTCGCCCGCCTGCAACGCCTCACCCGGCACTTCGCCACCGAGGCCGTCCAGGCAGGCGACGTCGCCGCATTCCCGCCGCCCGCCGCCCTCGCCGAGCTGCCGCCCGTGGAGCTGCGGCGGCTGCTGGACGGGCTGCTCACCATCCGCCCGCCCCGCGAGATCCCCGACGACGACGTCCGGGAGGACCTGGACGAGATGCTCGCCGCCGAGGCCGCCCAGCGCGTGCACGACGCCGGTGCCCCCGACGCCCTGGCGCTGCCCACCCTGTCCGCCACCCACGGGGTGGCCGGCCCGCTCGGCGCGCGCGTCGCCCTGTGGCGCGGCGACCTGACCACCCTGCGCGCCGGCGCGATCGTCAACGCCGCCAATGCGCAGATGCTGGGCTGCTTCGTGCCCGGGCACACCTGCATCGACAACGTGATCCACGCCGTCGCCGGCCCCGGCCTGCGCGCCGAATGCGCCGCCTACATGGACGCCCGCGACGGCCGCCCGGAGGAGACCGGCCGCGCGCTGCTCACGTCCGGCTACCACCTGCCCGCCGCGCACGTGGTTCACACCGTCGGCCCGATCGTCGACGGCGGCCGCCCCGCCGACGCCGACCGCGCCCTGCTGGCCTCCTGCTACCGGAGCGTGCTGGACGCCGTGGACGACGCCGGCCTGGACTCCGTGGGCCTGTGCTCGGTGTCCACCGGTGTGTTCGGCTACCCCAAGGACGAGGCCGCGCCGCTCGTGCTCGACACCCTCGATGGCTGGCTGCGCGCCCACCCCGAATCCGAGCTGCGGATAGTCATCTGCGCCTTCGCCGACGTGGACGTCGCCGCCTACGAGGCCGCACTCTCCGCCCGGGGCGGGCGTGGGGCTCAGGCCTCGTAGGGGCCGGGCATGAGCACCCAGGCGGCGACGTAGACGACCCACATCGGTCCCGGCAGCAAGGCGAGCGCCAGTGTTGCGAGCCGCACCAGGGTGGGGCTCACGGCCCAGTACTCGGCCAGGCCGCCGCACACGCCCGCCAGCAGGCGCCGGTGGGATCGCCGCGGCAGACGCGAGCGCCACGACTCGGTGCTCCGCGAGCGCTTCGGATGACGACCGTAAGGGTTGGTGGGGCGCTGCTGTGTCATGGTGCCAGCCTGCCCGCCCCGGAACGATTCCGGTATCCGGGACCATCCCGATGCCACCCTGGTTTTGGCAGCTCGGTGGAGCCCCTAGGCGCGGATGGACCGCCTAAACGCGGTTGGACCCCTGTAGCCGACGGCTACGGCGGTCCAACGCCGGGATGGCGGTCCATGTGGGGAACAGGGGTCCAACGGGCTTTAGTTGGGCCGCGCGGCGGCCGCGGCGCGGGCGGCGGCGGGTGCGGCCGCCGCAATGCGCTCGACCTCGGCATCACCGTGCGCGGCCGAGACGAACCAGGCCTCGAACACGCTCGGCGGCAGCGCCACCCCGGCGCCGAGGAAGGCGTGGAAGAACGGGGCGAAGCGCCACGTCTCCTGGGCGCGGGCGGCCTCATAGTCGCGCACGCCCTCCGCCTCGGCCGCGGGGCCGAACATGACGGAGAACAGCGAGCCGGAGTACTGCACCCGGTGCGGCACCCCCTCATCCTCCAGGGCGGCGCCGACGATCGCCCCGATCTCGCGGGCGCGGTGCGCGACCGTGGAGTACACGCCCGCATCGGCCAGGGCGAGTGTGGCCAGGCCGGCGGCCGTCGCCAGCGGATTGCCGGACAGGGTGCCCGCCTGGTAGACGGGGCCGAGCGGCGCCAGCAACTCCATCACGTCGGCGCGGCCGCCCACGGCCGCCAGCGGCATGCCGCCGCCGATCACCTTCCCGAAGGTGAACAGGTCCGGCACCCAGGCCGCCCGCTCGCGCCAGCCGGAGTTGTTCCCGTCCGGGTCGCCCGGCCAGGAGGGTGAGGGCTGCTGCGCGCAAGCGCCCGGATCCACCGCCTCCGCAGTCCAGCCGTCGACCGCCTCCAGGCCCCAGAATCCCGCCGGGCCCACCCGGAAGCCGGAGAGCACCTCGTCGGCGATCATCAGGGCGCCATGCTCCGCCGTCACCCGGCGGATGGCGGCGTTGAAGCCGGGCGCGGGCGGAACCACGCCCATATTCGCCGGCGCCGGCTCGGTGATGACCGCGGCGATCTCCTCCCCGCGGGCGGCAAAGCACGCCTCCAGGGCGTCCACGTCGTTGTACGGCAGGACCAGGGTTTGCGCGGCAACAGCCTCCGGCACCCCGGCAGAACCCGGAAGCCCGCCCGTGGCCACGCCCGAGCCGGCCGCCGACAGCAGGCCGTCGCTGTGACCGTGGTAGCAGCCGGCGAACTTCACCACCAGGTCGCGGCCCGTGGCGCCGCGTGCCAGTCGCACCGCGGTCATGGTGGCCTCGGTGCCGGTGGATACCAGGCGTAGCCGCTCCACCGGTGGCACGCGGCGGCGCACTGCCGCGGCCAGCTCGGTCTCCGTTGAGGTGGGGGCGCCGAAGGACAGCCCCCGGGCGGCAGCCGCCTGCACCGCCGCCACCACCTCCGGGTGGGCGTGGCCGAGCAGCGCCGGCCCCCAGGATCCGACCAGGTCCACGTACTCGCGGCCCTCGGCGTCAGTGACGCGTGCGCCGCGAGCGCGTGTGATGAAGGCGGGCGTGCCGCCCACCGAGCCGAAGGCGCGCACCGGGGAGTCCACGCCGCCGGGGATCACGGCGCGGGCGGCGGCGAATAGGTCGGCATTGGTCGGGGCTGATGACATGGCGGGCTCCTGGAGCGATCGAGGTGGTCTGGTGGCAGCCTACGGCGCTGTGGAACGTGCCTGGCCGGGGAAAAGTGTCCATCTGGCGCAGTTTTGAATATGCGTGACGCATCGGTTTGTTGGGCAAACGGCCTTCTACCTGGGCAAATAACCTTTTGTTATCGTGGCTGTCAGCCGCCCAAATCGTCAATGTCGCTACCGATGGCCATTTTCATCTCTAGGCGCCCATTCGCTCGGCCACCTCGCGCGCCCAGTAGGTCAGCACGCAGTCCGCGCCGGCGCGCACGATCCCCAGCAGCGACTCCATGATCACGCGCTCGCGGTCGATCCAGCCGTTGGCGGCGGCCGCCTCCACCATCGCGTACTCGCCACTGACCTGGTAGGCGGCCACCGGCACCGGGCTGGCCGCGGCCACGTCGGCCAGCACGTCCAGGTAGGGCCCGGCCGGCTTGACCATGACCACGTCGGCGCCCTGCTCCACGTCCAGCAGCACCTCCCGCAGCCCCTCGCGGCGGTTGGCGGGATCCTGCTGGTAGGTGCGCCGGTCGCCCTTGAGGGTGGAGCCGACCGCCTCCCGGAACGGCCCGAAGTAGGCGGAGGCGTACTTGGCCGAGTAGGCCAGGATGGTGACGTCGTCATGCCCGGTGGCGTCCAGGGCGGCGCGGATCGCCGCCACCTGCCCGTCCATCATGCCGGAGGGGGAGACCATATGCGCCCCGGCCTCCGCCTGGGAGACGGCCATCGCCTGGTAGAGGGCGAGCGTGGAGTCGTTGTCGATCTCGCCGGCGCGGGGGTCCCCGTCGGGCCGCACCAGGCCGCAGTGGCCGTGGGAGGTGAACTCGTCCAGGCAGGTGTCGGCGCACACCACCAGCGCGTCCCCGACCTCCGCGCGCACCGCGGCCACCGCCCGGTTGAGGATGCCGTCCTCGGCCCAGGCCTGCGAGCCGGTCGCGTCACGCGTAGTGGGCACGCCGAACAGGTCGATGGCGCCCACGCCCGCCTCGGCACAGGCGGCGGCCTCACGCCGGATCGAGTCCAGCGTGTGCTGGACGACGCCGGGCATGGCGCCGATCGGGGCGGGCTCACCGATGTCCTCGCGCACGAAGGCCGGCAGGATCAGCTGGGCGGGGTCGATGCGGGTCTCGGCCACCAGCCCGCGCAGGGCCGGCGTGCGCCGCAGGCGCCGGGGGCGGACGGTCGGGATGGCGGGCGCGGGCACGCCCCGCGAGGTGAGCAGGTCGGCGGCCGGGGAGGTGGCGGGGTCGCGCGGGTCGGGCAGGGGTGAGGTCGGTGCAGTCGGGGTCATTGCGGGGGCCTCCTCAGGCATGCGGGCGAGTGGTGGAGGATGTGATTTCAGTGTGGTGGATCGGGCAGTGTCGTGACGATGGCGTCGCGAACTCCTGCAGGGGTGGGGGCGGCGGCTACGGCGTCCACACGCAGTCCGGCGGCGCGCGCGGCTGTGGCGGTCGGGGCGCCGATGGCGACCACGCGCGTGGCGGGCGGGGGCGGCCCGGCCACCTCCAGCAGTGCTCGTGTGGAGGAGCCGGCCACCAGCACCACCGCGTCAAAACCGCCGCCCGCCCACTCGGCGGTGAAGCCCTCCGGCAGTTCGGCGGCGCGGACCGGCTCCATGGTGTAGGCGGCCACGGTATCGACCTGCCAGCCGGCCGTGGCCAGGCCTTCCCGCAATACGGGGGAGGACAGCGCCGAACCCGGCAGCAGCAGGCGGCGACCGGATGCGCCCGCCGCGGGGCCGGGGCCCCGGCTCAATTGGGGCAGCTCCAGCAGGGCGGCGCCACTGCCCGCGGCGATGAGGTCGGGCTCGCGGCCCAGTTGCTCCCGCAGGGCTTGGGCCGTGCCCGCCCCGACGACGGCGAGTCCGGTGTGCATGGGCGCGTCGCTCGGCCGCCCGGTGTCACCGGGGGACAGGGCCGCGTCGGCGGCCTTTGCGTGGGAGGGGGTCTTTTCACGGCCGCTCAAGGAGCCCAGGTCGAAGAAGTCCAGGGTGCGCGCCGAGGTCAGCACCACCCAGGCGTAGTGGCCGGCCGCCAGCTGTGCGGCGGCCAGTTCGCGGGGTGCCAACGGCCCGGGAACGGCCCGGGTCACGCCCACGCAGGCGACCTCGGCGCCGGCCGAGGCCAGTGCGGCGGCGATGGCGTCGCCGGGCTTGGCGCGCGGCAGTAGCACGCGCCGCCCGAACAGAGGGGCGCTTGCGGTGCCCGGCGCGGCGGTCGCCGGGCTCATGGCGCCTCCCGGCGGCCGCGGTCGGGCAGGCTCGCGTGCAGGTCGACCAGCTGTGCGGCGCCCGCCGACAGCAGCGCCTCGGCCACCGCCACCCCGAGCCCGGCGGGCTCCGCCTGGTTGCCGACTGCCGACTCCCGCAGCAGCCGCGTCCCATCCGGTGCGGCGACGACGGCGTCCAGTCGCAGCCCCGCGCTCCCGTCCGAAAGCATCGTGGGAACGGCCACGGCACCCACCGGCGCGGCACAGCCCGCCTCCAGGCGCCGCATGAGGGCGCGCTCCGCGGACACGGCCGCATGGGTGGCCGGGTCGTCGAGTTCCGCCAGGGTGGCGGCCAGCGCCGCGGCCAGTCCCGGGTCCGGGTATGCCCCGGCTCCGGCCTCGTCCCGCGTCTCCAGGGCCAGCGCGCCCTGCGCGGGCGCCGGCACCATGACGGGCGCCGGGGCATGCTGCATGGGTTCCCGCGCGGCACCGGCTCCGGGCAGCGCGAGCACCTGGGTCGCGTAGCCGTCCAGACCCAGGCGGCGCAGGCCCGCCAGCGCCAGCACGACGGCGTCCAGGTCGGGGTCGCGCACCGCCCCCAGGGGCCCGTCCGCACCGACTACCGCCCCGAGCACCCGGGCCAGCCGCGTGGGCACGTTCCCGCGCACGGGCACAAGCTCCAGGTCGGGGCGCGCGGCCAACAACTGCGCTCCGCGCCGCGGCGAGCCGGTGCCGACCCGCGCCCCGCGGGGCAGGTCCGCCAGCGTCGCGCCGTCGGCCCCGCCTGCGGAGCACAGGGCGTCACGCGGGTCCTCGCGGGCCGGCACGGCGGCGAGGCGCAGGCCCGGCACCGCGGCGGTGGGCAGGTCCTTGCAGGAGTGCACCGCCAGGTCGCAGGCTCCCGCCGCCAGCGCCTCGCGCAGGGCGGCCGCGAACACTCCGACGCCGCCGAGCCGCGTCAGCGGGGTGGCGTCCACGTCACCGCGGGTGCGGATCTGGACCAGTTCCACCTCCAGGTCGGCGCCGATCCGCCGGGACGCGGCGGCAAGTGCCTGCGCCACCTGCGTGGACTGGGCGACGGCCAGCGCCGAGCCGCGCGTGCCCAGGCGCACGGTCCGCGCCGACGGCGAGCCCGCCCCGATCACCTGGCCGGTGCTCATGCGCGTCCCTCCTGTCCGGTGATGCCGTCGGCGGGCGCGAGCCCGGCAGCCTGCGCGCGGGCGTGGGCGACGACGGCGGCGATGCCCGTCCCGGCCACCCACGCCCCGGTGACGGCCAAGCCGTCCAGTGGGGCGACCTCGGCCAGCAGGCGCCGGGTGCGCTCGCGGTAGGCGGGCGTCACCGGTGGCAGGGTCCCGTCCCAGCGCACCAGCATGGAGTCGAGCACGTCGGCCCGGGGGATGCGCACCCCGGTCAGCGCGGCGACGTCGTTGAGAACATCGTCCAGTTCCACCTGCGGGCGCGGCTCGCCGGGCCGCCCGTAGGACAGCCGCAGCGCATGTACCTCGTCCTGCGCGGGGGCGGCCCCACCGTGCAGGCGCCGCAGCTCCTCCCCGATCCACGGCCACTTGATCGACAGGTGCGACAGTGCCTTCGCCCGCACCGGCACCTGCCCGGGCGCGGCCGGGGCCACCAGCAGTCCGGAGCCGACCGGCGCGCCCGCCAGCTCCGGGGCACGAGCCACCAGGGTGAAGCGCGCGATCGGCGAGCCGACCGGCACCCGCACCTGCGTGTCCACGCCCGGGGCACCCGCCAGCAGCCGCAGCGCCGCCCCCGCCGAGCAGGCCAGTACTACTCGTGGTGTGCGCACCACCTGCTGCGGGCCGGCCGCAACCGGTTCGGCCGACGGCGTCGCCCCCCGGGTGGTGGGCGTGATCCCCACCTCCCAGCAGGCCGCGCCCTCGGTGGTGCCCGGCGCCGGCCGCAGCCACTGCGCGCCGGTGCGGGTGAGCACCTCGCCTCCTGCCGCCGTGATCGCCTCCCGCAGCGCGTCGGTGAGGCTGAATAGGCCGCCCTCAACGGTCACGTCGGCGGCGCCACCGCCGCGGCGGCGGGCCCGCCGCCGCTCCAGGAGCTCCCCGACGGCGGCCTGCAGCGAGCCCAGCCGGGCGGTCGCCTCGCGCAGCCCCGGGGCGACGGTGTCCGCCGCGAGGTCGGCGGGGTCGGCCGTGTGGATGCCCGCCACGATCGGGCGCACGAGGCGGTCCAGCACCGCCTCGCCCATGCGGGTGCGCACGAAGGAGGCCAGGTCGGCCGGGTCCTGCGGGGAAGTGCCCACCGATCCAGCGAGCTCGGCGTCGCGGGCGGCGCGGGCGGCCCCGTCGGCTCCGATGACGGCCACGACGTCGTCGGCGAGCGGATTCGCGGGGATGCCCAGGAAGGCGTCGCGCAGGAAGCGGTGCAGCCGCCAGCCGCGGGCGGGGTCCGCCGTGTGCGCCTCGGCCTGCGCGGAGGCGGCGTCCGCGCCGGTGCCCGCGCCTTCCAGCGGTGGGAGGAACAGGCGCGCCCCGCCCCCGGACGGTCCGACCACGCGCAGGCCCAGGGCATCGACCATCTGCGTGATCGCGTCACCACGGATGACGAAGCCCTCCGCGCCCAGGTCCATACGGACCCCGCCGATCTCGCCGCCCGCGACGAGCCCACCGGTGTAGCCGCGGGCCTCGATCAGCAACGGCCGCAGGCCGGCCCGCGTCAGCTCCCACGCGGCGGCCAGGCCCGCGATTCCGCCGCCGACCACCAGCGCCTCGTACTGCTCGCTCATGCCTCACCATCCCATCCGGTCAGTGCAGTGTGCTCCCAATCCTCCGCGCCGTGCACACGCGCCACCACCCGCGTGAGCACATTCGGGTCGGTTGACGGCGGCACCCCGTGCCCGAGGTTGAACACGTGCGCGGGTGCCGCCAGGCCCGACTCCAGGCAGGCATCCACACCCCTGGCGAGCACGTCCCACGGCGCGCCCAGTAGCGCCGGGTTCAGGTTCCCCTGCACCGGGCGGCCCCCGACTCGTCGGCTCGCCTCACCCAGTTCACTGCACTCGTCAAGGCCGACGACGTCTGCCCCGGTGCGGTGCAGCTCGGGCAGGAGGTGGCTCGCCCGGGTGGCGAAGTGGATCGTCGGCGCCGAGGCGCCGGTGGTGGCGGAGACGGCCTCGCGGGCAACGTCCAGCGCCAGGGCCGAGTACGGGGCGACTTTCTCGCGGTAGTCGGCCGCGGACAGTGACCCGGCCCAGGAATCGAACAGCTGCACGGCGGCCGCGCCCGCGTGCACCTGTGTGGCCATGAATCGCCCCGTCAGGTGCGCCGCCCAGGTCATCAGCTCGTCCCAGGCGGCCGGGTCTGCGTGCATGAGCGTGCGGGCGGCCAGGTGATCCCGGGAGGGGCGGCCCTCGGCGAGGTAGGCCGCCAGTGTGAACGGTGCGCCACCGAATCCGAGCAGCGGGGTCCAGTCGGCCGCGCCGCGCGACTGTGCCAGGCCCGCCCGCGCCCGGGCGGACAGCCCGGCGGGTCCGGTCCAATGCCCGCGCCCGGCCGGCGGGGACTGCCCAGCTCCGCCACGACCGCCCGTGCGGCCGCCTGGATCGCCTCCACCCCCGCGGCCCCGTCGATCAGGTCTCCGTCCGGCCCGGTCCCGGCCCGCTCGGCCTGCCCGTAGCGGTGAGCCGTCAGGCGGCGCACGTCCGCGTGGTCGCGCACGGGTGCGTCCAGCACCGGTCCGGTGCCCGGCTCAATGCGCACCTCCACTCCCGCCAGCCGCAGCGGCACCATGATGTCGGAGAAGAGCACGGCCGCATCCACCCCGTGGCGCCGCACCGGTTGGAGCGTCACCTGCGCGGTCGACTCGGGCCACAGGCACACGTCCAGCATGGGCGCCCCGGCCCGCTCGCGCAGCGCGCGGTACTCCGGCAGGGAGCGGCCCGCCTGGCGCATGAACCACACGGGCGTGCGCGCGGGCCGGCGTCCGGCCAGGGCCTCCAGCAGGGCGGGTCGCTGCGGGCGTGCGGCGCCGTTCCCGGCGGTGCCGGGGCCGGCGCCCGGGCGATCCGCCCCGTCGGAATTCTGCGCGGAAATACTCACGAAATGATCCTCGTCCTGCTGGTCCCGGTAGAAATGACATGACGTGGCGTCGCCGGTGCGCGGCGTCCGCTCATTGTGCAGCCCCGCCCCGAACTGCTCGCGCCTTGGCTGCTTTCGCCTGCAATCCGGCGGTTCGTCAACCAGGTGACACGGCGTCGGGAAACCGATCTGACGCCGTGTCGGAATAATTGAGGGTGGTGCCGGTGATAATTGTGCCCCGATCCGCATCCAGTGCTTGACTACCACTCGCCGTGACCATTCACCTCCTCTCCGCCGACCACCGCACCCAGGGCCTCGACGCGGTCGCCCGCCTGGGGGCCACCGCCGCGCACCTCGGCCCCGACCTGCTGCAGTCCGTCCCGCAACTGCGGGGCGCCGTCGTCCTGGGCACCTGCAACCGCCTGGCCCTCCTCCTCGACGCCCCACAGTCCCTCCCGGGCGGCGCACTGCGCCGGGACGTCACCGGCTTCCTCGCGCGGCGCGCGGACCGGCGCCCCGACGCCGAGGCGGTCCCCGTCGAGCTGACCGCATGGAGCGGCGCCGGAGCCGTCAGCGAGCTGTTCGCCACCGCCGCCGGACTGGAGTCCATGGTGGTGGGCGAGCGCGAGATCGCCGGCCAGTTGCGCCGCGCCATGCGGGTCGCCGCCGAGGAGGACACCCTTTCAACCGATCTTGCGCGCGCCGTCGAGCACGCCTCCACCGCCTCCCGCCGCGTCGCTCACGAGACCGGCCTGGCCGGCAACGGTCGCTCCGTCGTCTCCGTGGGCGTCGACCTGGCCGCCCGTCACCTGCCGCCACTGCAGGGCACCCGGGTGCTGATCGTCGGGACCGGTGCGTACGCGGGCGCCACCGTGACCGCGCTGCGGCGCCGCGGGGTGACCGACATCGCCGTCTACTCCCGCTCGGACCGCGCCACCGCCTTCGCCGTCGGGCGGGGGCTGCAGGCCGTCGACGCCGCCGCCCTGCCCGCTGCCCTGTCCGGAGCGGACCTGGTCATCACCTGCCGGGGCCTGGGCGCGCCGGTACTGACCCGCGAGCTCATCGCCCCCGCCGCCCGCCACCACCCGGCCGACGGCGCTCGGCCGCTGGTGATCCTCGACCTGGCGCTCACCCGCGACGTGGAGGTGGCGGTCGGTTCCCTACCCGGCGTGCGGCTCATCGACCTGCCCAGCGTGCAGCGCGCCGTTCCCGCGGCCGAGGCCCACCAGGTTCAGACCGCCCGCGCCATCGTGGAGGAGGAGACCGCCCTGTTCGAGCGCATGCTGTCCGGGCGGCGCATGGACCCGGTGGTGTGCAGCCTGCGCGGGCACGTCGCGGAGCTGGTGGAGGAGGAGGTCGCCCGCCTGCGCGTCGTCGACGGCCGGGTGGACGCCGGCGACGCCGCCCGCGCCCTGCACCACCTGGCGGCCCGCATGCTGCACCACCCCACCGTCGCCGCCCGCGCCGCCGCCGAGGCCGGGCGCGGCCAGGACTACCTCGACGCCCTGAACCTGATACTGGGCGTCGAGATCGCCGCCGACCTGCGTCAGGCCGCCTGCGCCAGTACCGACGGGGCGGGAGCCGCCGTCCCGGTCCCGGGAGGAGCCCGATGACCCCGACCGCCGCCGGAGCCGCGGCGCCGACCGCTCCCGCACCCGCCGCCGACCCGCTGGCCCCCTACGACGCCGTCCTGCTGCTGTCCTACGGCGGTCCCGAGGGCCCCGACGACGTGCTGCCCTTCATGCGCAACGCCACCGCCGGCCGGGGCGTGCCCGACTCCCGGCTGCGCGAGGTCTCCGGCCACTACGGCCGCTGGGACGGCGTCTCCCCGATCAACGCCCGCAACGCCGAACTCCTGGATGCGTTGCGCGCCGAGCTGGCCGCCCGCGGGAGCCGGGTGCCCGTGGTGATCGGCAACCGCAACTGGCACCCTTTCGTCTCCGAGGCCCTGCGCGAGCTCGCCGACGGCGGTGCCCGCCGCATCCTGGCCCTCACCACCGCCGCCTACGCCTCCTACTCCGGCTGCCGCCAGTACCGGGAGGACGTCGCCGGTGCGCTGGCGCTGCTGGCCGTCGGCGCCGACGGGGCCACCGGGCGCGGCCGGGAGGCGGACGCGGCCGCCCGCGTCGGCGGCGCCGGGGGTGGGCCGGTGGAGCTGGTGGTGGACAAGACCCGCCCCTTCTACAACACGCCGGGCATGCTGGCCGCCAACACCGACGCCATCGTCACCGCCTTCAACCAGCTGGTGGCCGACGGCGTGAGCGCCGACGGTATCCGGCTGGTGCTGGTCACCCACTCGATCCCCACCTCGATGGAAGAGCTGTCGACCCCAAGCGCCGAGGAGCGTGCCGACTCGGGAGAGGCTGGATCGGGCAGTGCCACTGGCGGGGCCGGAGACCTCTCCAGCCCCTCCCCGCAGGAATCCCACCCCTTCGTGCCTGAGCCCGGCGTTGCCGCGGACCTGTCCACCGAGATCTCCTACGTCGCCCAGCACGAGCGCCTGGCCGCGGTGCTGCTGGACGCCGTCGCCGCCCGCCTGGGCCGGCGCCCGCAAGCGGACCTGGTCTACTGCTCCCGCTCCGGCCCGCCCCAGGCCCGCTGGCTGGAGCCCGACGTCAACGATCACCTTCAGGCGCTGGCCGCCGGGCGCCTGACCGACGGGCGGGACGTGGACGTGCCGGCGGGCGTCGTCGTCGCCCCCATCGGCTTCGTGGCCGACCACATGGAGGTCGTCTTCGACCTGGACACCGAGGCCCGCGATACCGCCGCACACCTGGGCCTGCCCTACGTGCGCGCGGCCACGGCCGGCACGCACCCGGAGTTCGTGGCCTCCCTGGCCGACGTGCTCGCCGAGCGGGCCGCCGTCGCCCGGGGCGAGGACGTGCGCCCCCAGTCCACCACCGGCACCGGCCCCTTCCACACCGTCTGCCCGCCCACCTGCTGCCGGCCCGCCGGGCACCCGGGCGGAGAACACCCCCACGCCACCACCCACCAGTAATCGACGAAGGAGACACCATGAGCGACCACGAGAACTCTCACCCCGAAGTCGACTCCGGTCAGGGCGCCCCGCGCCTGCACCGTTTCGAGGATGAGGAGCGCCGCCCCTTCCACGACCCGCGCGACGCCGCCGAGGTCGACTTCGACGCCGTCAACAACAACAATCACTACGCCCTGTTCGCCGTCTACCGGCTGACGGCGCCGCTGCCGCCGCTGGAGGACACGCGCCGTCGCCTGGTGGGGGAGTCCACCCACTTCGTGGACGTCTCCGAGGTGACCACGCGCGGCTGGTACGACGTGTCCGGCTTCCGCTCCGACGCCGACCTGATGGTCTGGTGGCTCGACGACGACCCGGAGAAGCTGCAGGACGCCAACCACCGGCTGCGCGCCAGCGCCCTGGGCCGCTACCTGGAGCCGGTGTGGTCCTGCATGGGCCTGCACACGCCCGCCGAGTTCAACCGCAAGCACATCCCCGCCTGCTTCGGCGGTGTGGCCCCGCGCGACTGGTGCATGGTCTACCCGTTCGTGCGCAGCTACGACTGGTACCTGCTGGCGCCCGAGGAGCGCTCGCGGATCATGGCCGCCCACGGCCGCAACGGCTTCTCCAAGTACCCGGACGTCAAGGGCTCCACGCTGGCCGCCTTCGGCATGAGCGACTACGAGTGGGTGCTCGGCTTCGAGGCCGACTCCCTGGACCGCCTGGAGGGCGTCATCCACCACCAGCGCTACACGGAGGCCCGCCTGCACGTGCGCGTGGACACCCCCTTCTACACCGGCTGCCGCGTCAGCCCCCACGAGTGGGCCGAACGCCAGCCCCGCGCATGAGCACCGCCACGCGCCCCCGCACCGCCCGGCCGGTGCGCATGCAGCGCCACGACCCGGCGCAGCGCCCCATGCTGGTGACCTGGGAGTCCACCCGCGCCTGCCAGTTGGCCTGCCGCCACTGCCGGGCCGTCTCCCGGCCCCTGCGCGACCCCCGCGAGCTGACCACCGCCGAGGCCAAGGCCCTCATGGATGAGGCCGCCTCCTTCGGCAAGCCGGCGGTCATCTTCATCATCACCGGCGGGGACTGCTTCGAACGCCCCGACCTGGCCGAGCTGGTCGCCTACGGCAGTGGCCTGGGCCTGCACATGGCCGTGTCCCCCTCCGGCACGGACAAGCTGAACAAGCAGTCCCTGGCCCGCATCCAGGACGCGGGCGCCGGGGTCATCTCCCTGTCGCTCGACGGCGCCACCGCCGCCACCCACGACGCCTTCCGCGGCGTGGAGCGCACCTTCGACCGCACCGTCGCCGGCTGGCAGGCGGCCCGCGAACTGGGCATGAAGGTGCAAATCAACTCCGTCGTCGCCCGCCACAACGTCCACGAGCTACCCGACATCGCCGCGCTCGTGCGCGAGTACGGGGCGATGACCTGGTCCGGGTTCCTGCTGGTGCCCACGGGCCGCGGGGTGGACCTGGGCAGCCTGGACGCCGCCGAGATCGAGGACGTGCTCAACATCTTCTACGACATGGGCGAGGCGGTGCCCGCCAAGACCACCGAGGGGCACCACTTCCGGCGCGTCTCCCTGCAGCGCTACGCCCTGGCGCAGCGGGGCATCGAGGGCGAGGACATGATCGCCGCCATGCACCTGGGGCCGCTGTACCGCAGCCTGCGGGAGCGGATCGTGGAGCTGGGCCTGGACCACGGCGAGCGGCGGCGTCGGCCCCCGATCACCGTCTCCAGCGGCAACGGCTTCATGTTCATCTCCCACATCGGCGACGTCACCCCCTCCGGCTTCCTGGAGAAGAGCGCCGGCAACGTGCGCGACGCCTCCCTGACGGAGATCTACCGCAACAGCGAGGTCTTCACCGGGGTGCGGGACACCTCCCGGCTCAAGGGAAAGTGCGGGGCGTGCGAGTACAACCGCGTGTGCGGCGGCTCGCGGGCGCGGGCCTTCAACACCACCGGGGACCTGCACGCCGAGGAGCCGCTGTGCGCCTACCAGCCCGGCAGCTTCCCCTACCCCGAGGACGTGAAGGCACTGCTGAGCGCGCCCGTGCCTTCGGGACGACCGGGTGCAGGCGGCTGAGCACACCGTTGCTGCTGATGCTGTTCGGGGGTGTGAGGGGCTTGGCAGAAGTCGGCTAGGAGCGACCGGCCTTGATCGTTATGTCATCGTTGTATGCAAATGCTGAATACTGTCTGTGGCGGGGGTTACACTCATCTTAGCTCCGTTGACAACGGAGCTTGTCTCCTTGTCTCACTGACTAGTCCTTGACCTTTATGGGGTCAGTTGAAAGAGGTTGATTGCCATGGTGAAGTCAAGTCCAGCTTTGCGAGGTGTGCTCTCAGTCGCATTGGCAGGGTTGTTGACTGTAGGCGGGTTTGCCGCAGTTGTTCCGAGTGCAGGAGCGTTGTCTGGGAACTGTGCTGCCTGGCTGGAAACCACCGTTGGGGCAACCCGTGCCGCTGGTTACTGCTCTTACTTGGGGAATGACACGAAGGCGCGGGTGACTCTTGATCTCGCTAACGGGCCGGATTTTCATTCATCGTGGTTTACGAGGACCGGCAGGACGTACAGGACCCTCTACTTCACGACAAATCCCAACAGCGCAGTGTGGCCTCGCAGTGCGCGTGTTGATCAGGCGCCCCGCTAGTCTGAGCCGCGACGCGATGTCTGAGCGTCAAAATGTCATTCTCGATCGCATGGGCTTCGCCTACGGCGGTGCGGGTGAGCGCGTCATCTACCGGGGCGTCACCTGTCGACTCGCGGCCGGGCGGCTGCATGCGGTGATGGGGCCCTCGGGTTCGGGCAAGACCACCTTGTTCCGCCTCATCACCGGCGAGCTCGAACCGGATACCGGCACGATCGAGCTGGCGGGCACCGGCGGTGCCCGGCGCGTGTCCCAGGTCTACCAGGACTATCGGCTGGTCCCCTATCTGACCGCGGTCGAGAACGTGAAGCTGGCCCAGGAGTTCGCCTCCGCAGCCGGTGGCGTCGGTACTCTTCCCGACGCCACCGCACTGTTGGACAAGCTCGGGCTCACCGGGCAGGCCAACGCCGCAGTGGGCAGCCTCTCGGGCGGCGAGCAGCAGCGGGTAGCCATCGCCCGCGCACTGGCTACCGCCCCGCAGGTCCTGCTCGCCGACGAGCCGACCGGCGCGGTCGACGAGCAGGCCACGAGGGAGATTGCCCGGCGCTTCGCCGACCTGGCCCACGACGACGGCCTGCTGGTGCTGGTAGCCACGCATGACCCGGTGGTGGCCGAGTATGCCGACGTGGTGCTGCGCATCCACGACCACGACCTCGTAGCCGAACCTTCCTCGGTGGGCGCCATGACGGGCGGGGCCCAGCGGTGACCCGTCTGCAGTTGCGGGTCATTACCCGCTCGGTGCGTGCGCATCCGGGACTGTTTGCCGCGGCACTGCTGCTATCCGGCGTGCTGGCGCTGTTCGGCTCCCTGCTGCTGAGCGGCAGGGCCACCTTCCTGGCCACGGTGGAGGCCGGGGCGCGCGCCGAATTCGGCGGCTACCGCTACCAGGTCAGCGGCGACAGCGACGAGCTGTCCGAGCGCATGCGCGCGCTGGCGGACGAAGGCCAGGCGGTGGCCGTGCTGCGCATCAGCGCAGCCCTGAGCGGGCCGCAGGCCGTCTCCGATGCGCAGGTGTCCGTGCTGAGTGGGCCCTCCCGCACCGGCGTGCTCGCGCAGGGCGTCTATCCGCGCGCCGACGGCGAGGCCTCCATTTCCGCAGAGGTCGCACGGCGCACGGGCCTGAGCGTGGGCGACCGCCTGGAATTGACTTCGGAGGATCTTCCCGAAGGCACAGCCGAGTACACGGTTACCGGCATTACCCGCAATCCCGCCGCGCCGGATGAGCCCACGGCCGTCGCGGTATCCGGCGAGGTCCTGGATGCCGGCGCGGCGATCTCCTCCTGGCTCAGTGACGCCGACCCGTGCGAACAGATCGGGGTGGGTAAGCAGTGTGGTAGCGGTGCGGTAACGGTAGCTGGGGTCGACTATGCCGTTCGGTCTGCCGTGCAGGAGGTCAGTTCCCGGCAACTGGCCGGGTTCCCGGTGCTGTTGGCGCTACTGCTGCTGAGCGCCGGCGCCGCCTGCGGCGCCGCCCTGGCCGCGGATCGGCCCCATGCCGGTCGCGTCGCCGGGGCGCTGCGGGCCGCGGGGGCGACGCCACAGCGTGCAACGGTGCTGGCCGGCGCGGGCATGCCGCTGACACTCCTTGTGGGCAGCGTTCTCGGGATCATCGCCGCCCAGGTGTCCCTCGGCGTCGGCCACGGGGCCATTGGCACGGCGCTAGGACAGTACTGGGACGGCTACCGTCCGGCATTGTGGCAGAGCGGAGGCCTGATCCTGGTCTGGCTGCTGCTCGCCGCCGCGGTGGGGGCACTGCCGGACCGGCTGCGCCGCTGGTCAGCCGACACCAGGGGTGCGGCCTGGCACCTACGCCCCGCTTACGGGGTGGCGCTGGGCGCGGTGGGCGTGATCGCGGCGGTGGTGCTCGTCTACCTGCGCGTCGCCGAGCCCCACCGCGTGCTGACCGGTCACATCCTGGGTGTGATCGTGGGGGCGCTGGCCGCCCCGGTGCTGCTGCTCAGCCTGCCGTGGCTACGGCGCACGCCGACGGCGGGCGCGGCCGTGCGCCACTGCCTCACGGTGGCACTGCCCGTGCTCATGGCCACCATGATGTTCACCGGCTTCGCCGCCTTCTACAGTGCGAGCCTCCACTTCGCTAACGGGACCGATGGGCGAGAGGATCAGACGCTGACGGTGGAGAGACTGACCGCGCAGGACGTCGCCGTGCTTACCACCACCTACCCGCAGGCCATGGAGTCGGCGCTGGTATTCACCGAGTTGCGTGAGGACCAGCGGCGGCCGCGGGTGGCTCCGGCGGGAAAGTCGGACTGCACCGACGCCATGTGCTTCACCGCCCTGGGGCTCATTGCGCTCGCGCCTGAGGATGGGCCCGCCTCCGCACTGGCCGGCACAGCGGCAACAGAGTTGCTGGACGGCGGTGCCGAGGACCGGGCAACGCGCGTCTTCTTCACTCTGGCCACGGACCAGGTGGAGGAGACCGCCGAGGTGACGGGGCTGTCCCCGTCGAATCTGCTGGACAGCCAGTGGCTGCCCGACGTGGTGCTCGCCGCCGACGACCCGCAGGTGGAGGCGCTGGGGCTGGAGCCATCGAACGTGCGCACGATCTACCTGCCGGAATTCGGCTCCCTGCCCGACGATGAGCGTGATGCCTTCCGCAGCGACGTCATCACCCGCGCCGGCTACGCCTTTGTCATCGAGCCGGACTCGCCGGAGCAGCGCCAACTGATGCGGCAGGCCCTCGCCCTGCCGATTGCGGCAAGCCTGGTAGCGGTGATCGGCCAGGGGCTGGCAGCGATCACCTTCCTGGGGCGGCTGCGGCCCGTGCGCCTGCAGGCGCGGGACCACGGCGTCGGCAGGCGCGGGCAGTGCGCCCTGGCGGTGCCACTGAGCCTGAGCGTGGTGGCGTGCACCGCGGTGGCGGCCCTGCTCGGCCGCTTCGGTGCGCAACCGGCGCTGATAATGAACAATCCCCTGGTGACCGGCTCCTTCGGCTGGTGGTGGGCCATGCCCATCGCGGCGTCCGTGCTGGTAGCCGTCGGCCTGCTGGTGGCGGCGGCCCGTATGCCCCGCAGCCAGGGCGGCCAGTAACCGGTTAAGCCGGCGAGCAAGCGGGCGCCTCGCGCACGTCCACCAGCCATGGGCAGCGGCGTCGCAGTAGGTGCTTGAAGCGCGCATGCATGGTGATCACGGCCGCCGGGCAGTCGCGGCAGGCGCCCTCCAGGGCCACCTCGACGACGCCGTCGGCCACCTTCTGCACGGTGAAGGAGCCGCCGTGGGCCGCGGCGATCGCCCCCACCGGCCCGGCCGCAATCTCCCGGGCCGCCGCCTCCAGCGCCTCGTCCGGCCCCACCCCGACGGCGTCCTCAGCCGGCTCCCATGCTCCGGGTGCGCCGAGCGCGTCCACCAGGGCGGTGCGCACCCGGGCGCCGTCGTCCTGCCAACTGTGGCCCGCGCCCAGGAGTGTGAGCACCGCCCCGGGCACCGCCTCAATGCAGGCCAGGGTGCCGTCGTCGAGCAGGGCCTGCAGCAGGCGCGGGGCGCGGGCCACGGTCCCGGAGAAGCCCAGCAGCCCGTCTGGGATGACCCAGCGCAGCACGGCCGGGTCCGGGGTCGCCAACGGATGCGTGGGGACGACGCTCATGGCCACCTCCACTCAGGTCAGGGCGGTGACGACGGCGTGGGCGGCGGCCCCGGCGACCCAGGCCAGCACGAACAGGTAGCCGTAGGCGATCGCCGACCACTTCCAGGTGCCGGTCTCGCGGCGTATCGCCCCGGCGGTGGCCATGCACTGCATGGCGAAGACGAAGAAGGCCAGCAGTGCCGCGACCGTCGCCGGGTTGAACAGGGGTTCGCCGGCGTGGGCCACCAGCGTGTCCTCGGAGTAGGTCATGGCGGCCAGCTGCGCACCCGGCTCCTCCGGGTCCCCGGCGGCCGCGATCTGACCGAGCGTGGCCACCGCCGTCTCCCGGGCCACCAGGGAGGACATGACCGCCACGTTGATCCGCCAGTCGAAGCCCAGCGGCTCGAACACCGGCTGGATCGCCTTGCCGATGGATGCCGCCAGTGAGGAGTCCATGGTGTAGCTGGTGCGCTGGGCGTCCAGCAGCGCCTGCAGCTCCTCGGGGTCGTATACGACCGCGCCGTCGTCGTCCAGGACCGTGGAGGAGGCGGGGTCGGCCGCGGCGGCGGCGATCGGCGCGCACTCGGCGCTGGCGTCGCAGTGGGCGGTGAACTCCGCCTCCGAGCGGGCGGGCACATTCAGCCCCACCCACACCAGGATGGTGGCCGCCAGGATGATGGTGCCCGCCTTCTTCAGGAAGCCCTTGCAGGCGTCCCACACCATCAGGGCCACCGTGCGGGGGCGCGGCAGCCGGTAGGGCGGCATCTCCATGTAGAAGGGCAGCAGCACGCCGCCCCGGTCGGTCAGGCGCTTGACCACCCGGGCGGCCAGCATGGCCGCGACCGCCCCCGCCAGGTACAGGCCGAACATGATCGTGCCCGCCGCCCCGAACGGGCCAATGCGCTGGCCGGGGTCGACCAGCAGGGAGATCATGATGATGTAGACGGGCAGGCGCGCCGAGCAGGTCATCAGCGGCGCCGCCAGCATGGTGGCCAGGCGGTCCTTGGCGCTGGGCAGCGTGCGGGTGGCCATGATGCCGGGGATGGCGCACGCCAGCGAGGACAGCAGCGCCACGAAGGCCCGCCCCTCCAGTCCCGCCCGGCTCATCACCCGGTCCATGAGGAAGGCGGCGCGCGACATGTACCCCACGCCCTCCATCAGGGCGATCAGCAGGAACATGATGGCGATCTGCGGCAGGAACACCAGCACCCCGCCGACGCCGCCGATCACGCCGTCGGCCAGCAGCCCCGCCAGCAGAGGCGCGGGGCCGTCCAGCCAGGCGTGGACGGCGTCGCCCAGGAGCCCGAAGCCGGCCTCGATGGCGTCCTGGAGCGGAGCGGCCCAGGTGAAGATGGCCTGGAAGAAGGTGAACATGACCGCGAAGAACACCAGCGTGCCCCACAGCGGGTGCAGCAGCACCCGGTCGACGGCGGCGGTACGCGCGTCGGGCACGGGGGCGGTGTAGTCGGCGGCGGCGAGGATCGAGGCCACCCAGGAGGTGCGCTCCGGGCCGCTGGTCGGTGGCGCGATGGGGGCGCGCGACCAGTCGCGCCAGGCGGCGAGCGCGCGGCGCAGCTGCGGGATGCCGGTGGTGCGGTTGCCGATCACCCGCACCGCGGGCACGCCGAGCGCCGCGCCCAGGGCGTCGACGTCGAGCCGGCCGCCGCGGCGAGTCAGCTCGTCGGTCATGGTGACCGCCAGGGCGGTGGGCAGGCCAAGGGCGAGGGCCTGTGCGACGAAGCCCAGGGAGCGGGACAGGGTGGTGGCGTCGACGACCACCAGCAGCGCGTCGGGCGGGGCGACGCCGTGGCAGTGGCCGGTCAGCACGTCATACACGACCCGCTCGTCGGGGCTGATGGGCTCCAGCGAGTAGGCGCCCGGCAGGTCCTCCAGGGCGAGGGTGAGCGGGTCGGAGCCGGTCTCGGCGGCGGAGAGCTCCAGGGCACCCAGGGAGCGGGAGACCGTGACGCCCGGATAGTTGCCGGTCTTGGCGCGCAGGCCGGTGAGCGTGTTGTAGATGGAGGTCTTGCCCGCGTTGGGGGCGCCCGCCAGGGCGATGCGGGCGGCGGCGTCAATGGGGCCGACGGCGGAACCGTGGGCGGTGCAGCCGCCGTGGCAGGAGGGTTCGTGGCAGGAGGTCATATCGGTGGGTGTACCTGTGCGGCCCGGGGCCGTTGCGGTTTCGACGGCGGTGCTCATACGGCGGTCTCCGGTGCGGCGGATTCTGGTGAGGCGGGCGCCAGGACCTCCACGGACACCAGCGCGGCGTCGCGCCGGCGCAGGCTGAGCTCATAGTCGGCCACCTGGTAGACGGTCGGGTCGCCCAGTGGGGCGCGGCGCCCAACCACGATCACGCGGCCGGGCTCGAAGCCGAGATCGGCCAGGCGCCGGGCCAGTGCCTCGCCGCGATCGGCGCAGACGGCGGTGATGCGGGCGCGCGTGCCCCGAGGCAGGGTGGGCAGGGGAACGATTAAGGCGGCGGGCCCAGATGATGTTGTGCTGGCCGTGGTCGGTGCGGCCATGTCTGGCTCCTTGGTCATTAAGACGCTCACGGTGCGGGTCAGTAGGTGCCGATCGGCCGTGCTGACCGGGCGGGTCGCGGTGTCGAGCGGGCGCTGGCGCCCGCTTGCCGAGTAAAAGATAGGCTGCGGTAAGCGTCAGCGGAAATCCTGTGACCGGGGCCATGCCTGAGGCTTCACTGGGGGCGGCGCAGGAGACCTTTTGCGGACCTTCCGGTTTGAGGGTGGTCGTAGCGGGCGAGGTGCCCGGGTGCTATCACGACGGTTCGTGCCCTCGGTGTGACGGTTCGTACCTTTGCACGATGGTACGTACCTTCAGGTCAACGATTCGTACTTTCTGGCGACGGTACGTACCTCTAGGTGCCGAACCGTCGCAAGAGAATACGAATCGTCGGTGCTAAGTGCCGAACCGTCAACAAAAGGTACGAACCGTCAGCGAAGCGTGCCTGTGCGCCGCGTCGGCGGAGGTGCGTGTCGGCGCCGCATCACTGGAAGCGCGCACCGGTGGACGGGTCGGCCAGCCACGCCAGGGCGGCGTCGATGCGACCCGGAGTGGAGGCCACCAGTGGGGTCGGCAGCGCATCCGGCGCGAACCAGCCCACCGCCGTCGACTCCTCATCGGCCGCATGTGCCCGCGCCACCGCGGCGGCGTCCGCCCGGGCGGCGAAGGTGACGTCCATGAACACGCAACGATCCCCGTTGGGGAACAGGTGCGGCTCCCCAGTGCTCACCTCCGCCACGCCGACGATCTGCGGGTCCACGCCGGTCTCCTCCAGGCACTCGCGCCGCGCCGCGGCGGCCGGCTGCTCGCCGGGCTCGGGGATGCCGGACACCACCGCCCAGGCGCCGTTGTCCGAGCGTCGGCCCAGCAGCAGCCGCCCGTCCGGGGCGACCACCACCACGCTGACGCCGGGCAGCCACAGCTGCTCGTGCCCGATCTTCTTGCGCAGCTCGACGATGAACTCAGGCGTTGCCATGCCGGATCACCTCGGCCGGGAGGCGGCGACATTGCTGGCGCGGCGTGCGTCGGCGTCGTCGATCGGTAGCGGATCCCAGGTCTGGCCGCGCAGCTCGACCGCCCGCTGCAGCAGCCAGTCGGCCACGGCCGGATTCTTCGGCAGCAGTGGGCCGTGCAGATAGGTGCCGATCACGTGCTTGAACCGGGCGCCCTCAAAGCCGTCCTTGCCGTTGTTGCCGTCGCCGGAGCGCACCGTGCCCAACGGCTCGGCGCCGGGGCCGAGCGTCGTCAGCCCGGAGTGGTTCTCATAGCCGACCACCCTGCCGAATTCGGGGGAGTCCAGCACGACATTGCCGATCAGGCGCCCCGGGCCGGCCACCGTCTGCGCGTCCAGCAGCCCGATCCCGGGAATCTCCGAGCCCTCGCCGGTTACGAAGCGGTGCCCGAACAGCTGGTACAGGCCACAGATGACCAGCATCGGCACGCCGTCCGCCGCCCACTGGCGCAGGCGCGGGCCGATCCCGGTGAGGTCCTCCTTGATGCGTTCCTGCCCGGAGTCCTGGCCGCCGCCGCCCAGCACCAGGTCGACCTCCTGCGGCAGGTGGTCGCCGGGGTTGTAGGAGTGCAGCTCGACGTCGTAGCCGTGCCACTGGCCGCGGCGCGCCAGGGTGAGCAGATTGCCCCAGTCGCCGTAGATGTTCATGTCCCGCGGATAAAGCTGCAGCACGCGGATGAGGCCCCGGGCGGGTCCGTCCCCGGTGTGGGGGTAGGTGGTGGGCGCGGTGCTCACTTCATGACCTCCTCGACGTCGGTGAGGTGCCCGAGGCGGGCGCGCAGAGCCAGCATGGCGGTGTAGCTGGTGTAGATGCGCATGGGACGGTCCTCGGCTGCGGCCCGTTCCCGCAGGGTGTCCAGTGCGGCCGCCAGGTCCGGTTCGACGACGCCGACGGGCACCTCGTCGTAGCGCAGCCGCAGCGCCATGTCCCAGGCGCGCACCCCGGTGACGACGGCGACCCCGGCCCGCTGCAGCGAGGTGAAGTCCACGTCCCACAGCCAGGACATGTCACGGCCGTCGGCGTACTCGTCGTTAATGGCGATCATGATCAGCTCATCGGGCTGAGTCCGGCCCGCGGCGGGCGCGGCGTCGGCCTGGGCGGTGGGCGCGGACAGCAGGCTCATGCGGAAGCCGGCCGGGTTCTTAACCAGTGACAGCTGCACCGGACGCCCGTCCAGGGTGATGACCTCCCCGCGCCCGAAGGCCGGGCGGATCTCCGACAGGGTGGCCAGCAGGCGGGGCAGGTCGGCCCGGTCTCCCAGCACCTCCAGCACCAGGGTCAGGGCGGCGCAGGCGTTGAGGACGTTGTGGATGCCCGGGATGGCGAAGGTCACCTGGTGTTCGGCGCCGTCCACCTCGATGGTGGCCTCGCTGTCGGCCAGCGCCACCAGGCGCACGCGCGGCGCCGGGCAGGGGGAGCCGGCGTCGGGCTCCGCAGCGGCGGGGGCGGACTCGGGTGCGCCGCCGTCGGCCTGCTCGGTGCGCAGATCGTCGTCGGACAGGAAGACCGAGCGCAGGGCGGGGCCGACCCCGAAGGCGGCGGTGCGCGCGGTCAGGCCGGTGAGGAACCGGTCCCCGTTCAGGCGCGGGTCGTCGGCGTTGACCACCACCACGTCGCGTGTGGCCAGGGCGGCCTTGCGCAGCAGGGAGGCCGTGTAGTCGATCTCGCCGAAGCGGTCGAGCTGGTCGCGCATGACGTTGAGCATGAGGGCGGCCCGCGGCTTGACGGAGCGGACGAAGTGGACGGCGTGCGCCTCGTCGAGCTCCAGCACGGCGACGTCGGCATCCAGGCGGCCGACGGCGTCGACCTCGGTGAGCAGGGCCGCCAGCACGCCGCGCACGAAGTTGGAGCCGGTGCGGTTGGTGAAGACCTTCAAGCCCTGGTCGCGCAGCAGCTGCACCACCATCTTGGTGGTGGTGGTCTTGCCGTTGGTGCCGGAGACCAGCACCACCCCGTGCGGCAGCCGATCCAGGGTGCGGGCGAGGAAGCCGGGATCCGTGCGCTCCATGACCAGGCCGGGGAAGGCGGTGCCGCCGGAGCCGCCGCCGCGCAGACGGGCCAGGGTGCGGGCCGTGCGGCCGAGTGCCACGGTTAGTCGTGAACGCATGGGGCTCCTGCCTGTGGTCGGTGGCGGATCGCCTCAGTCTAGATGAGTGCCCCCGCCTCGGCGGTGTGACGTGGAGGCGGGTGGGACGACGACACGCAGGGCGGCGGGCTCGACCTCGGCCACCAGGCTGCGGGTGCGGCCCACGGGGTCGCCGTCGAGCTCGAAGGGCACCGGCTCGGGCGTGGTCAGGGTCAGCCGACGGGCCTGGTGGTGACTGACGCCATCCACATCCTGGCCGATCAGCAGGCCGGCGCCGACCTTCGCCCAGTCGGTCACCCGGTTGGGGCCGGTCAGCAGCAGGTCCACGCGCCCGTCGTCGGGCACGGCCTGCGGGAAGATCGTCATGCCGCCGGTGATCGTGCCGACGTTGCCCAGCAGCGCCATGACCACCCGGTGCTCGGTGGCGGCGGCTGGAGTGCCCGAGCCGTCACCGCCGTCATTGTCGTGGTCGAGCTCGGCCCGCACCGTGAACGGGTCCGGCACCGCGTTCTGCACCGCGGCCAGGACGTAGGCGCCGGAGCGGATCACCCGCTTCAGGTCGTCGCTGGTGTCCGCCATGATGCGCGCGTCCAGGCCCAGGCCGGCCATGACCACGAAGCGCTCGGTGCCGCCGTCCCAGGTGCAGCGCACGACGTCGATGGCGCGGGCGGAGCCGGACAGGGCCAGGCGCAGGGCGGCGTCGGTGTCGAGCGGCACCTGTAGGTTGCGGGCCAGCAGGTTGCCGGTACCGGTGGGCAGCAGTGCCATGGGCACGCCGCTGCCCGCCAGCTCCCCGGCGACGGCCCGTACGGTGCCGTCGCCGCCGGCGGCCAGTACCAGGTCGACGCCGGCGGCCAGGGCGCGGCGGGTCTGCTCGTGGCCGACGTCGTCGGGGGTGGTCTCCAGCCACAGGGTGGGCTGCCAGCCGGCCGCCAGCACCTCGGACTCCACCCGGCGTCGCAGCAGGGACAGGTCGTCGAACTTGGTGGGGTTGTAGACGATCGCGGCGCGCTTGTCGACGGTGGCGGAGGGCAGGCCGATATGCGCCCAGGACGCCAGGATCTCCTCGGTTCCGCCGACGCTCAGGGCGAGGTTGGCGACGGTGGCGCCCAACAGGACCCCGCCGACCAGGTCTGAGATGGACTGCAGTCCCATGGCCCACTGGCCCACGCAGGTCACGGCGACGGCGAGGATCCCCGCCAGGCGCCACAGCCGCACCTGGGAGGTGGGGCGGCGTCGGGCGCGGGTCAGGGTGACCAGCACCCAGGCGGCCACGGTCATGGCGACGGCGTGGCCGGCCGGATAGGCGAAGCCGCGGTAGGACAGGGAGTCGGCGAAGGCCGAGGAGGGGCGGGCGTGGTCGATCCCGGTGGCGATGACGATCTGGAGCGGCAGGCCCAGCAGGGAGGTGGTCAGGGCTGTCGACAGGCGACGCATGCGCCGCTGGTAGGTGACGACGGCGGCCGCGGCGATGGCGGCGTAGATCAGCACCGGGTGGGTGAGCAGGGAGACCGCCTCGAGTACCTGGCCCCGGCCCGAGCGCGGTGGCAGCGCGGGGACCGTCAGGGCGGCGTCGAGGCGGTCGGTGAGTCCGGTGCGAACCAGGACGGTCCAGGCGGCGAAGGCCAGCGCGCCCAGGACCCAGGCGCCGTAGCCGAGCTCCCAACGGCGGCGCAGGTGGCCGACGACGTCGGCGAGCCGGTCATTGAAAGTGCCGGGACGGGCGGACACGGGGCTCCTTCTGACTGCTGGCGATGTCGCAACGGTGGCGTCGCGCCGAAGGCTGTGAACGCCGCGGCCGCCGCTGCGCCGTCAAGCTACCAGTGCCGTATGTGGGGGAGCTGTGCGCGTCCGCCCGCCCCGGGAGATGTACAACGGGACCCTGACCCTGGTGGCCAGGTCTAGACCACTGCCGAGCGGTTCCCAGCTGTTGAGTTAGGTGGCTCTTCGCGTTTGAGGGTGTGGTGGTGGGGGGTCGCGGGTGCGCGTGTCGGGGTGGTGGGTGTGGGTCGAGGTCCCCGATGATTGGTGGTTGCTAGACACTACCGATCACGGAGACCTCGACATGGCCGAGTACTGCCTTCACTGTCCCTGATCTTGCTAGTTTCCTGGGGCTGGACGGCCTGGGACTGACCGTTACGGGGCAGCGGATCACACCCGATCAGGCGCTGGTGGAGTGCCGCCTGCAAGCCCGCGAGGAGGACGCGTTCTGCCAGGTCTGCGGAGCCCAGGGCGTGGCGGTGGGGACCGTGGCCAGGCGCCTGGCGCACGTGCCGTTCGGCTGGCGTCCCACGCACCTGCTGGTCCGGATGCGGCGGTGGCGTTGCCAGGGCTGTGAACGCGTGTGGCGTCAAGACGCGTCTCGTGCCGCGGCCAAGCGGGCTGTGCTGACCCGGGCGGCCGTGGACTGGGCGATGCGGGCCGTCGGGGTGGAGTTCATGTCCGTCTCCCGCGTGGCGGCGGGGTTGGGGGTGTCATGGCACACTGAGGGCGACGCCATCCTGGAGCGCGCCAAGAACACGCTCCTGAAGGCCCCCGGCCGTCTGGAGGGCGTGGAGGTCATAGGCGTGGACGAGCACGCGTGGCGGCACACCCGCAAGGGAGACAAGTACGCCCGCCGTCATCATTGACCTGACCCCGGTACGCGACCGTACCGGCCCCTCCCGGCTGCACGGGCATGATCGAAGGCCGCACCCGAGCAGGTCTTCAAGCAATGGCTCCAGGAACGCGATGAGGCCTGGCGCAGCCGGATCGAGGTGGTGGCAATGGACGGCTTCACAGGTTTCAAGACCGCCGCTGCCGAGGCCCTACCCGATGCGGCGGAGGTGATGGACCCCTACCCGCGTGGTTGCCCTGGCGGGGGGACAAGCTGGATGAGTGCCGCCGCCGCACCCAGCGCGAGACCACCGGGGGACGGGGCCGTAAGGATGACCCCTTGTACAAGGCCAGGCTCCTGCTGCGGACCGGGGCGGGGCTGGTGACCGACAGGGGCTGGGAGCGTCTCGAACAACTGTTCGCCGACGACCGGCACGCGCCGGTAGAGATCATGTGGGGCGTGCATCAGAAGATCATGGCCCCCTACCGCGCCAAGACCCCCGCCGAAGGCAAGCAGCTGATGAGCAAGGTCATCGACTCGCTCACCACCGGTGTGCCTGAGGCCCTGGAAGAGCTGAAGTCGCTGGGCAAGACCCTGGCCCAGCGGCGCAAGGACATCCTGGCCTGCTACCGGCCACCCCGGCACCTCCAACGGGCCCACCGAAGCAGTCAACGCCCCGCCTGGAGCACCTACGCGGCATCGCCCTCGGATTCAGAAACCCAGCCAACTACACCGTACGCAGCCTCATCCACGCCGGAGGCTTCAGACAACAGCTACTACACCCCTAAACGCGAAGAGCCTATTTGCCGCAACTCCCCCGCCGCTGGCCGCCCACATTCGCTGTAAGACCTTCAACGCGTCGTAGGAGTACTTACGCGCCCTGGTCCTGGGCTCGGACCTGCCAGCTCCTGGAGGGCGCTTGGCAACCGCCCTCAGGCGCCGCCTGGCGCCCTCCCGGCACCCGACCGGTCACCGCACACACCTCACCCCGGCATCCTCCCCTTGTCCCCCTTGGCATACGCCCCCGCGTACTTCCTAGTGATCTCAGCCCTGGCCTGCATTGACAACCCACTCCCCATGTCCGCCACGATCCGCGACTCTCGCGGGCAGTACCTGGATGAGGCACCGAACCTCTTTCGCGGGCATCTGAGATGAGTCTCGTCGTACCGTTGACATCATGGCGACCGAAGTGTACGCTTAATCACAGACGCAACCTGAATGCGTCACAGTGATTCAACGAGGAGTCGTGTCATGTCCCTGAAGTCTAGATTGTTCAGTGCCGTAGCCGCCGCTGCACTTACGGCGGCTGTGTGTGCAGCTCCTACGAGCCCGGCCGCTGCGAATGTCGGAGTAGAAGTTGCTCAAACGTCGGCGGTCGCGCCCGCAGCCTTCAAGCTTGGAGGCGATTGGAGGCCGCAGTGCGGCAAGGGGAGTACTCAAGTAATATGGACAAGTCCGTTGACGTTTTGGGTCTGGACACTTTCTGACAGCAAGACGCAGAGTTACATGGGGACCTTGTGGTCCAATGACGGGTTTCAGGGGTGGCGGACGAACGGTAGGTTTTTTGAAACATGCCCGCTAGCACGGCGCACAACACATCGTTGATGTCAAACCTGGGAGCACAACACTGGGCTGTTTGCGCAGCCCTTTGAGCTACGGAGCGTACATTCACTACCCAGGATCCGCGCTAGCGGTATTCCGGCTTCCTTTTCCGGCTCTTCCGGTTTGTGGGTGTGGGTGGTGGGGGGGTCGCGGGTGCGCGTGTCGGGGTGGTGGGTGTGGGTCGAGGTCCCCGATGATTGGGGTTGCTGAACACCACCGATCACGGAGACCTCGACATGGCTGAGACTACCTTCACTGTCCCTGATCTTGCTAGTTTCCTGGGCCTGGACAGCCTGGGACTGACCGCCACCGGCATGCGCATAGATGGCGGCAGTGCACTGGTGGAGTGCCGGCTGCAGGCCTTGGAGGAGGACGCGTTCTGCCGGGTCTGCGGGGCCCAGGGCGCACCGGTGGGGGCCGTGAGCAGGCACCTGCTAGTACGGTTGCGGCGCTGGCGCTGCCAGGGGTGTGGGCGCGTGTGGCGTCAAGACTGCTCTAGAGCCGCGACCAAGCGGGCTGTACTGACCCGGGCGGCAGTGGACTGGGCAATCCGGGCCATCGGCGTGGAATTCATGTCCATCTCGCGCGTAGCAGCGGCGCTGGGGGGTGTCATGGCACACTGAGGGCGACGCCATCCTGGAGCGGGCCAAGGACCGCTTGATCAATGATCCTGGACGTCTGAAAGGCGTGGAGGTCATCGGGGTGGACGAGCATATCTGGCGGCACACCCGCAAGGGCGACAGGTATGTCACCGTCATCATTGACCTGACACCCGTGCGCGACCGGACGGATCCGTCTCGGCTGCACGGGCATGTGAACTGCACCGGGTTTGATGGAGGCAGTGAACACACGGAAGGATCACTGTCATGAGTGCACAAAGGAAGTACCCCGAGGAGCTGCGGGAGCGGGCTACCAGGATGGCTGTGGAGGCCCGTAGGGACCCGGAGAGGTCTAAGGGAGCGATCCGCAGGATCGCCGATGAACTGGGTGTCCACCCCGAGGCGCTGCGCACCTGGGTCAAGAAGGCCGAGATCGACGCAGGCGCCCGCCCGGGAACCACCACATCCGATGCCGAGCGGATCCGGCAGCTGGAGAAGGAAGTACGCGAGCTGAGGCGGGCTAATGAGATCCTGCGCAAGGCGAGCGCGTATTTCGCCCAGGCGGAGCTCGACCGCCGGTAGAGGTCATCGATTCATTCATTGATGACAACAAGGCGGACCTTGGGGTCGAGCCGATCTGCCAGGCGCTTACTAGCGCCGGTGTCAAGATCGCCCCTTCCGCCTACCGGGCCCGCAAGTCCCGTCCTCCATCGGCAAGGAGTAGACGCGACCAGGCTCTGAAGGCCGAGATCGGGCGGGTGCATGAGAACAACTACTGCGTACTTGGGGCCCGCAAGATGCACGCCATGCTCAACCGACCCGAGGCCTCCGCCCGGCACGGCCTGGGGCATGTGGCCCGCTGCACCGTGGAGCGTCTGATGCGGGACATGGGCCTGCACGGCATCCGCCGCGCCAAATCGCCCAGGACGACCCGGTCGGCACCGAAGGAGCAGTGCCCCGCGGACCTGGTCAAAAGACACTTCAGCGCGTTCAGGCCGAACGAGTTGTGGGTGGCGGACATAACCTACGTGCGCACCCTGTCCGGCTGGGTGTACGTCGCTTTCGTCACCGACGTCTACTCCCGCCGGATCATCGGCTGGCAGACCTCCACCAGCCTGTACACCGACCTTGCCCTGGACGCCCTACGCATGGGTATCTGGCAGCGCCAGCGCGAGGGCGCGGACCTGAAGGGGCTGATTCACCACTCCGACCGGGTAGTGCAGTACCGGGCGATCCGTTACGGGCAGGCCCCCTCGGACTGTGATGCGGTGGCCTCGGTGGGTTCCAAGGGCGATTCCTACGATAACGCGCTGGCCGAGGCCCTGAACTCGCTGTACAAGGCGGAGCTGATCCGCAACCACAAGTACTTGGATGAGCACGGGCCCTGGGAGGGCATCGATGACGTGGAGTTCGCTACCGCTGAGTGGGCGCAACTGGTCGGGCACCGTCCGGCCTCACTCCGCCATAGGCATGCACGCCCCGATCGAGCACGAGCAGGCCTACACCCCACCAGACGACACCGACACCACCGCCATCGGCGACACCGACACCATCGCCGAGGCCGAGACCGAGACCATGGACGTCGGCGAGCAGACCACCAACCAACCCCAGCCGGCAACCACCGGCGCCAGATAAAACAGCCTCTACGAAACCCGGGGCTTGACATGGCGTCGCCCTCAGTGTGCCAGGACACCCCCAACCCCGCCGCCACGCGGGAGACGGACATGAACTCCACGCCGATGGCCCGCATCGCCCAGTCCACGGCCGCCCGGGTCAGCACAGCCCGCTTGGCCGCGGCACGAGACGCGTCTTGACGCCACACGCGTTCACAGCCCTGGCACCGCCACCGCCGCATCCGGACCAGCAGGTGCGTGGGACGCCAGCCGAACGGCACGTGCGCCAGGCGCCTGGCCACGGTCCCCACCGCCACGCCCTGGGCTCCGCAGACCTGGCAGAACGCGTCCTCCTCGCGGGCTTGCAGGCGGCACTCCACCAGCGCCTGATCGGGTGTGATCCGCTGCCCCGTAACGGTCAGTCCCAGGCCGTCCAGCCCCAGGAAACTAGCAAGATCAGGGACAGTGAAGGCAGTACTCGGCCATGTCGAGGTCTCCGTGATCGGTGGTGTTAAGCGACTCCCAATCATCGGGGACCTCGACCCACACCCACCACCCCGACACGCGCACCCGCGACCCCCACCACCACACCCTCAAACGCGAAGAGCCAGTGATGGATCAGGCCGGTAAGGTCGGCTCCTTCGCGCCGGGTGCTGCCAGATACCCATCTTCAGGGCGTCCAATGCCAGGTCGGTGTACAAGCTCGTGGACGTCTGCCAGCCGACGATCCGCCGGGAGTACACGTCAGCGGGCGAAGGCGACGTACACCCAGCCGGACAGGGTGCGTACATACGTTATGTCCGCCACCCACAACTCGTTCGGCCTGAACGCGCTGATGCCTGTTGACGAGGTCTGCGGGGCACTGCTCCCTGGGCGCGCTGCGCGTGGTACGCGGTGACTTGGCGCGGCCGGTGGCCGTGCAGGCCCATGGCCCGCATCAACCTCTCCACGGTGCAGCAGGCGTCGCATGCCCCAGACCATGCCGCTCACAGGCCTCAGGCCGGTTCAGCATCGCATGCATCTTCCTGGCGCCCAGAACGCAGTAGTTCTTCTCATGCACTCTGCTGATTTCGGCCTTCAGAACCTCATCGCGCACCCCCCTGGCACTGGGGGGACGGGACTTGCGGGCCCGGCAGGACGGGTAGGGGCGATCTTGACACCGGTGCTAGTAAGCGCCTGGCAGATCGGCACAGGCCCCAAGGTCCGCCTTGTTGCCCGTCGATGAAGGAGACCGGTGACCTCTACCGGCGCCTCACACTCCGCCCGGGGCGCAAACATGCGCGCACCGTCTTGCGCAGGATCACCGTTAGCCCTGCGCAGCTCGCGTACTTCCTTCTCCAGCTCCCGGATCCGCTGGGCATCCTGACTGGTGGTTCCCGGCCGGGCGCCCGCATCGATCTCGGCCTTCTTCACCCAGGTACGCAGAGCCTCGGGGCGGGGCACCCAGCTCATCGGGCGATCCTTCTGATCGCCCCCTTAGACCGCTCGGGGTCCCGGCGGGCCACCACAGCCAACCTGGTGGCCCGCTCCCGCAGCTCCTCGGGATACTTCCTCTGAGCACTCCCAGCAGTGATCCTTCCGTGTATTCACTGCCTCCATCAAACCCGGTGCAGTTCACTCCAACGGCCCCACCGAGAACACCAACGGGCGCCTGGAACACCTACGCGGCATCGCCCTCGGCTTCCGAAACCTGACCACCTACACCATCCGCAGCCTCATCCACGTCGGCCAGGGGCTCGGCAAAGTCGTTTGGTGGTTAGGGTGTTGTTAGGAGTTTGATGGCTTTGGTGGGTTTGCGTGTCATGGCGCGGTTGGCTGAGGCGATGCTGGTGGTGGGGTTGTCGTAGGTGGTGCGGATGAGGCTGATGGCCAGGTTCCTCAGGGTGGCCATCACCTGGGGTCCGGAGCCGGCACGCAGCTGGTGGCGGTCCCCTGGTCATAGGTGACGTCCCGTATCCAGTGGACGCGGTTCTCTATGCCCCAGTGCCCGCGGGTCCAGGCGGCCACCTGCTCGGGCGGGGCGTCCTGCATCGGAACAGAGCAGATGAGGTAGACGACCTCGGTGGAGCGCTTGGTGGTGCCGGTACGGGTGCGGGTGGTGCGGGTCCGGCGCACCTGTAGCACTTGGGCGGCGCCGGGAAACTCGACCCACTTGGGTGCTTGTACGGCTTTGATGGTGCGGCGCACCCGCCGCCCGTGGGAGGTGTCCACGCCAGACACTGCGGGGATGTCGGCCCAGGGCAGGGCCTTCAGCCTCGCTCGCAGACTGGGCTGGTTGTTCTTGACGGTCAGCAGGTAGTCGGCGCCGTGGGAGGTGATCCACTGTGCTGTGGCGGTCTGGGTGTGCAGGGCGTCAGCAGTGACCACGGCGCCGGTAAGGTCATGGGGCGCCAGCAGGTCTCTTAGGGCGGGTATCTCACTGGTCTTGCCGGCCACGCGCTGCTGAGCCACCACCGCCCCGGTGCCCTGGTCAAGGGCCGCCAGCAGGTGCGGCGCGCCGCCGCCACCATCACCGCCGCCATCATCGGCGTTTCCGCTGCTGTTGTTGTTCTTGGGTTTGGCGCCGCGCATGGTCTTGCCATCCACCGCGATCACCCGCCTGCCGCCTATGGTGCCGGTGCGGGTGAGCACCCACGACGCCACCCTGGCGTCGGTAGTCGTCGGCGTCCAGGCCCGCCAGGGCGCGGCGGATCGTGGACTCCGACGGCAGCGGCCGGTCCTTGTCCATGCCGAGTTCGGCCAGCTCTCGGGGTTCGAGGTCGCGGGCGTGCTCCCAGATCGCCAGCAGGGTCCGGCACCCGGCCAGAACCCCCACCGCCGCCAAAGCCAGCACCACATCCAGGCGGTGGCGAACCCCGCGCCGGCGGCGGGGGTCCGGGACAGTGGCGAACACCCCGGTCAGGGGCTGGCGCGACAAGGGCGTGGTGGGGAATGATGGCACAGCGGCACGACCGCTCAGCAGTGGCGGTTTTGTTTGCACCACCTATCGTCACCGGAGAGTCGCGCCGCACCCCCGCCAACACGCCGAAAACCCCTAACAACCCACCACCCAGCCAACAACTCTGCCGACCCCCTGGACCAGCTCCGGATCGGTGGAGAACCGGAAGGACTGCTCCCGCCACGGCTTGATCCCGTAGGCCCTCCAGGCCCTGGCCACCGTCGCCGCCGACACGCCTAGCCGGGCGGTCAGCAGCCGGGTGGACCAGTGCGTGACCCCCAACGACTTCGGCGGCGGGGTCAGCGTGGCGGTCACGATCGCGGCGTGGTCCACCTTGCGGGGCCGGCCCGGGCGCGCGGCATCCTCCAGGCCGTCCACGCCCAGGCGCTGGTAGCGATCCCGCCACTCGACCACCGTCGTGCGCGAGGCACCCGCCCTCCGGGCGATCTCGGTGTTGGACAACCCGTCCGCCGCAAGAAGCGCAATCCGCGCCCGCCGCACCAGTCCCGCCCGCGCACTGCGCGAACGCACCAGCCCCTCCAGGTCACCACGATCACCCTCGCGCAGCGCCAGACCAGGAGCAGGACGATTAACCATGCCCCTTCATCCCACCCAAACAACCGTCCAAGAACTAACGACACACGACACTAGTTGCTACTATTTCACCTTCTTGATGAAGATGGCCAGTACACCGCCGATGATGGCGCAGATGCCGGCGAAGTAGCACAGCGCCGAGTAGTTCATCTTCTCCGGTGAGCCGATGCCCAGGAAGAACGGAGCCATGTACGGGGCGAGCGACTGCGGCAGCGCGTTGGCGATGTTGAACACACCCAGGTCCTTGCCGGCGTTGTCCGGGTTGGGCAGGACATCCACCACCAGGGCCAGGTCCACGGAGATGTAGATGCCGTAGGCGAGGCCCATGACGGCCTCCACCATGTAGAAACCGGACACCGTGGTGGTGTGTGCGAGCATGAGCACGCCGATACCGAATAGTGCGGAGGCAGCGAATACGAAGGCCTTGCGACGGTGGAGCCGGTCGGACAACTGCCCGCCGACGAAGCTCGCCGCCATGAGAGCAATCGTGTAGATGAGCACTGAAGTAGCCTGGGCGCTGAGTCCTTCGTCCCTCGTGAGGCCGACCCGGTTGACCAGGTACATGAGGCGGTAGGTGGTGAAGGAGAAGGAGCACAGGGTGATGAGGAAGCGTCCGGCCCAGGCGAGACCGTAGTCGGGGTACTTCAATGGGTTCACCCAGAAGGTCTTGAGCAGGCCGACCAGGTCGAGTCGCGGCGGCTTAATAGTCAGCTGCTTGTCCGGCAGGACGAAGGCGAACCAGGTCATGACCAGGATGGCCGGAATGGCCGGGGCGATATACAGGAGTGCAAGATTGTCCTTCAGCCCGTTCGACAGGTAAGTGGCGATCAGGATGGCCAGGTTCTGGGCGATGGAGATCATGGAGCTGATACGGGCGCGCTGGAACTCCGGCACCTGATCGGATAGTACGGCGACGAAGGGCGCCAGGGCGGCGTTGGCGCCGATCTGAGCGATGAGCCAGCCGACGGCGACCGCCGGTACCGTGTTGGTCAGGCCCATGATCACCAGGCCGACGGTCATGCCGAGGATGCCGATTACCAGCCAGGGGCGGCGCCGTCCCCAGCGCCACATGGTGCGGTCGGAGACCTGCCCGAAGATGACGTTGGCGAAGACCGCGCCCAGGGCCCCCAGACCGGCGATCTGGGAGACGGCGTTGGCCTGTGCCGCTGTGTCGTCCGGGAACATGAGCATGGCCTTGTTCTGGATCGACACGATCGCAGGCCCCATGAGGGCGACGAAGAAGAAGAGCTGGGCGGCCAGGTAGGAGACGATGAACAGCGGCCCCACTTGCTTTGTGGGTGGCGCGAAGAAGGCGTCGATTTCCTCCTGGGTGGCGCGTCCCCTGATCGAGAAGGTTTCTGAGGTTGGTGGCTGGGCCATAGGGATCTCCTCATCGAGATGGAAGGGAAAGTGACCTGCACTACATATGTCAGCCTAACCCCGTTGCCTGCCCGACGTCACGCAGTCGTTTGACCGTCTTTTGTACTGCTCGGTGTGGGTCGTGTCCCTGGCGGCGGGAGCCCTGTTTCCCCCGTTGGACCGCCGTCCTCCCGTTGGACCCCTGTGCCCCCGTTGGACCGCCCTAGCCACTGGCTACAGCGGTCCAACGGGGCGTGAGCGGTCCAACGGGGCGTGAGCGGTCCATCGGGGCGTGAGCGGTCCAACCAGGGCGGCGTGGGAACGCCGTGGCGCCTGACCGCGCACAACGATCCTCACCGAGCACACAGGCCTGCCCGCCCGGAGGTACCCATATCGTCGGCACCGACCCGCCACCACAAACGACTTTCGCGACACGGCCTAGGCGTCGGTCACCTCCAGTAGTTCGCCAACTGTGCAGTCGAGCGCGTCGCACAGCGCCGTGAGGGTGGTGAAGCGGATGGCCTTGGCCCGCCCGTTCTTCAGTACGGACAGGTTCGCCACCGTCACGCCCACTCGGTCGGACAGCGCTGCGAGCGTAAGGCCGCGCTGCTCCAGGAGGCGGTCCAGGTGGCAGACCACGCGGGCCTGACCGCTCGCGCTCATACGAGGCCCTCCGTTTCCTCGCGCAGATCGGCATTCTCGACGGCGAGTGCGGTGGTGCGCCGGGATAGGCGATGGAGCGCATCGGTGAAGTAGGTCAGGGTCCAGACTCCGACCAGCATGGTGAAGGGCAGTCCTTCCCAGAATCCGCCTACATGCAGCTGGCTGATGGCGTCGTCGGATGGGGAGAGGAGTCCCGGGATCACCTCCCCGAACAGCGCGTAGATGCCGACGGCGGCGAAAACCGTCCAGCGCAGATGGCGGGCGTTGCGTCGTATCCGCTCCCAGGGGTCGCCGTCGCCCTGCCAGTATGGGCTGGTCGGGGCGATTGTCTTGGCGAAGAGGATCAGCATGGTGACCACGAGTGCGGCGTATGCGACGATGAGGGTGGCTTCGAGCGCCAAGGCCCAGCCGGGCGGGCGGTGGTAGCCGTAGAGGATGGTGCGCTCGACGCCGGTGTCCTCAAGGACGCCCGTGTATTCGCCGTCGAGATCGATCGGTCCGGGCGTGGCGATGACGGATGCGCGCAGGAAGCCGTGGCGCACGATGCCCAGAAGGGCTATGGATGGCTCGGCGAGGGTCATGAGTGCGACGAAGCCTAGAAGGCACACGGTTGAGATCCGTCCGGGAACGCCCCATGGGTTCTCCCGCTCTGCGGAGGCATTGGCGATGGCTGAGCGGAGGCGGTGGGTTGGGGACGGGCTGCTAGGGGACGGGCTGCTGGTCGTGGCGGCGTTGCTCATGGTGGTCCTCGGTTCCGGCTGCCGGTGCGGATGCGCGCGGCATATCGAATATCGATCGCTCGATAATCGATATGGTGCGCCGGTTCGGGTGGCGTGTCAAGAGGTGGATCGTGCTGACATGGGGGTCTTGGTGTCTGGGAGGGTGTTGGGTTGGCGGGTGGTGGCGTGGGAGTGGTGGTCGGCATGGCGTGCGGCAATATCTACCGACCTCGGTACGTAACTTCTACCAACCTCGGTACGTAAGATCTACCGATCTCGGCGAGGGGGAGGGGTGTAATCCGGGTCATGGGCGCCGCGGAATAGAACCGCCCCGCTCAAGGTTGAGTGCATCAGACTCAAGGTTGTGGCGCGTGGAGTTGACAAGACCGCGCTCAACCGCAATCCTGAGTGCATACCGCTCAACTTCAACACTACGAGACATCAAGGAGCACCCATGGCACGTGCCGTCGGCATCGACCTCGGAACCACCAACTCCGCCATCGCCGTCCTCGAGGGTGGCGAGCCCACCATCATCCCGAACGCGGAGGGTGGGCGCACCACGCCGTCCGTCGTCGCCTTCTCCAAGTCCGGTGAGGTGCTGGTCGGCGAGGTCGCCAAGCGCCAGGCCGTCACGAACGTCGAGCGCACCATCTCCTCCGTCAAGCGGCACATGGGCACCGACTGGACCGTCGACATCGACGGCAAGAAGTACACCGCCCAGGAGATCAGCGCCCGCATCCTGGCCAAGCTGAAGGCCGACGCCGAGGCCTACCTGGGTGAGAGCGTCACCAACGCCGTCATCACCGTCCCCGCCTACTTCAACGACGCCGAGCGCCAGGCCACCAAGGAGGCCGGCACCATCGCGGGCCTCACCGTGGACCGCATCGTCAACGAGCCCACCGCCGCGGCCCTCGCCTACGGCCTGGACAAGGGCAAGGAGGATGAGCTCATCCTGGTCTTCGACCTGGGTGGCGGCACCTTCGACGTCTCCCTGCTGGAGGTCGGCAAGGACGAGGACGGCTTCTCCACCATCCAGGTGCGCGCCACCAACGGCGACAACCGCCTGGGCGGCGACGACTGGGACGCCCGCATCGTCAAGTGGCTGGTCAAGCAGGTCAAGGATAAGTCCGGCGTGGACCTGTCCAAGGACAAGATCGCCATGCAGCGCCTCAAGGACGCCGCCGAGCAGGCCAAGAAGGAGCTCTCCAGCGCGCTGAGCACCGACATCAACCTGCAGTACCTGTCCATGAGCGAGGCCGGCCCCATCCACCTCGACGAGCGCCTCACCCGCGCCCAGTTCGAGGAGATGACCGCGGACCTGCTCGAGCGCACCAAGGTGCCCTTCCACAACGTCATCAAGGACGCCGGCGTCTCCCTGTCGGAGATCGACCACGTGGTCCTGGTCGGCGGGTCCACCCGTATGCCGGCCGTCACCGACGTCGTGCGTGAGCTGACCGGTGGCAAGGAGCCCAACAAGGGCGTCAACCCCGATGAGGTCGTCGCCGTCGGCGCCTCCCTGCAGGCCGGCGTCATCCAGGGTGACCGCAAGGACGTGCTGCTCATCGACGTCACCCCCCTCAGCCTCGGTATCGAGACCAAGGGCGGCGTGATGACCAAGCTGATCGAGCGCAACACGGCCATCCCGACCCAGCGCTCCGAGGTCTTCTCCACCGCCGAGGACAACCAGCCGTCGGTGCTCATCCAGGTCTACCAGGGCGAGCGCGAGTTCGCCCGCGACAACAAGCCCCTGGGCACCTTCGAGCTGACCGGTATCGCCCCGGCCCCCCGCGGCATCCCGCAGATCGAGGTCTCCTTCGACATCGACGCCAACGGCATCGTGCACGTGTCCGCCAAGGACCGCGGCACCGGCAAGGAGCAGTCGATGACCATCTCCGGCGGCTCCGCCCTGCCCAAGGAGGACATCGACCGCATGGTCAAGGAGGCCGAGGCCCACGCCGAGGAGGACAAGAAGCGCCGCGAGGAGGCCGAGACCCGCAACATGGCGGAGCAGCAGGTCTACTCCATCGAGAAGCTCCTGAAGGAGAACAAGGACAAGCTGCCGCAGGACGTCAGCGCCGAGGTGTCCGCCGCCGTCGACGAGCTCAAGAAGGCCCTCGAGGGCACTGACATCGAGCCGGTCAAGGCCGCGCAGGAGAAGCTGAACGAGGTCTCCCAGAAGATCGGCCAGGCCCTGTACGCCTCCGAGCAGGCCGCCCAGGCCGCCGACGCCGGAGCCTCCCAGGCGCAGTCCTCCTCCTCCGAGGACGACGACGTCGTGGACGACGAGATCGTTGACGACGAGGACGCCAAGTGAGCACCGACCCGGACAAGCGCCCGGAGGAGGGCACCGAGCACGACTCCGGGCAGGGGGGCGCGCAGGGCGCGTCCGGTCCTGACGCCGGACGGCCCGGCGGGATCGACCCGGCGCTGGCCGACGAGATCGAGTCCGCCTTCGACGGCGTCGACCTGGGCTCCGCGGCCCAGGGCGACGCCGCCGAGGCGGGCGCCGCTGAGGCGCCCTCGGAGCTGGAGCAGGCCCGGGCGCAGGCCGCCCAGGCGGCCGACGAGCTGGCCCGTGCCCGCGCGGACCTGTACAACCTCCAGCAGGAGTACCAGGGCTTCGTGCGCCGCTCCCGTGAGAGCGCCGCCGGGCACCGCGAGGCGGGGCAGGCGAGCGTCGTCGAGACCCTCATTCCGGTGCTTGACGAGATCGAGCTGGCCCGCCAGCACGGCGACCTGACCGGCACCTTCGCCACGACCGCCGGCAAGCTGGAGCAGATCCTCGCCGACAAGTTCGGCCTGGTGCGCTTCGGCGAGGCCGGGGACGTGTTCGACCCCAAGCTCCACGAGGCCCTGATGGCCACGGAGTCCACCGAGGTGACCGAGCCGAGCATCGCGCTGGTCCTCCAGCCCGGTTACAGGCTCGGCGAGCGGGTGGTGCGCGCGGCCCGGGTGCAGGTCGCCAACCCGGCCTGAGGCGGTACCCGTAACGGAGCAAGCACACGAATTGCAGGAGAAGCAGGAACAGAAAGGAGGCGGTGAGCCATGGCCAGTCAGGACTGGATGACCAAGGACTTCTACGCGGTCCTCGGCGTCGCCAAGGACGCCGACTCCGCCGCCATCAAGAAGGCCTACCGCGCTCTCGCCAAGAAGTACCACCCCGATCGCAACCCCGGTGACGCCGCCGCGGCGGAGAAGTTCAAGGAGATCGGGGAGGCCTACGCCGTGCTGTCAGACGCCAAGGAGCGCCAGCAGTACGACGCCATCCGCTCCATGGCGGGCGGCGGTGCGCGCTTCACCTCCGGTACCGGAGGCGCCGGCGCCGGCTTCGAGGACATCTTCTCCTCGATGTTCGGCGGCGGTGGCCCGAATGTGCGCTACTCGACCTCCGGCGGCGCCTCGCAGGAGGACCTGGAGGACCTGCTGCGCATGTTCGGGGGTGCTGCCGGTGGCGCCGCCGCGGGCGGCGGGCGGCGCGGCCGCGGTCCCTTCGGCTTCGGCGGGTTCTCCTCTCAGCCGCAGCCGGTCAAGGGGCCGGACGTGCTCACCAACGCCACCCTGTCCCTGCGCGACGCCGTGTCCGGCACTCTGGCCGAGCTCACCGCCGACGGGCGCACCATCACCGTGCGCATCCCCGCCGGCGTGCACGACGGGCAGAAGATCCGCCTGCGCGGCAAGGGGCGTCCCGGCACGGGCGGCGGGGAGAACGGGGACATGGTGGTGACCATCTCGGTGGCCAAGCACCCCGTGTACTCGATTGATCCGGTCAACCCCGCCAACCTGCGCATGGACCTGCCGGTCACCCTAAAGGAGGCGGCCCTCGGCGCCACCGTCGAGGTGCCTCTCCTTGACGGTGGCACCAGCCGCGTGCGCATCAAGCCCGGCACCTCCTCCGGCACCGTGCTGCGCCTGCGCGGCAAGGGCGTGGCCACCTCCAAGAAGACCGGCGACCTGCTGGTCACCGTGCAGGTGGCCGTGCCCAAGAAGCTCTCCAAGGAGGCCCGGGCCGCCCTGGAGGCCTTCGATGAGGCGATGGAGGCCGACCCGCGTGCGGGCCTCGCCCAGGAGGCGGCGCAGTGAGCATGCGGCGGACGGGTCGGGGCGTCGACTTCCTCGCCGAGGATGCCGACGAGCGGGCCGTCTATGTCATCTCCGTGGCTGCGGAGCTGGCCGGCATGCACCCCCAGACCCTCAGGCAGTACGACCGGCTGGGGCTGGTCACCCCCGCCCGCACCTCCGGGCGGGGGCGGCGCTACTCCCACCGGGACGTGCAGCAGCTGCGGCGCGTGCAGGCGCTGAGCCAGGAGGGAATCAACCTGGAGGGTATCCGCCGGATCCTCGACCTGGAGCGGCGCCTGGAGCGGCTGGAGGAGGAGAACCGCTCCCTGCGCGCCCGCCAGGCCGCCGTCGAGCGGGTCTTCGCCGCGGCCGCCGACGGCGAGGTGCAGGTCGTCCCGGTGACTCCGGGGCGGCGTGCCCGCAGCCGTGCGGACGTGCGGGCCGGCACCCCGAGCGGGAGGTCGTCCGGCGGCATTCCCGGCCGTCCCGGCACCGCTATCGTGCTGCGCCGCTCCTGGTAGGAGATCCGGGCGAGCGCGAAGCGAGACCGTTCTCGCAGGTGAGACGCCCCTCAGGTCGTGATTCTCTTGCCTGCGGGGCGGTAGGCTGACATTGCTTCAGTATCAGAAAGTGAAGGAACTAGGCGCATGACTCAGCCCCCCAACCCCGGACAGCCCTACATCCCGCCGTCGGCCGCATCCGCCCCGGGCAGCTACAACCCGCAGCAGTACCCCCAGCAGGCGCAGCAGCCGACGCAGTTCCAGCCCGCGCAGGCCGGGCAGCCGCAGGCGGGCCAGTTCCAGCAGAACCCCTACAGCGGCGGATACGCCCAGCCCTCCTCCGAGTCGTTCATGAGCAACCTGATGGACGGCGCACGCGACTTCGCCTCCAAGTACGGCAAGACGGTCTTCACCCTGGGTCTGATCCTGTACCTGGTGTCCTGGGTGTTCGGCGCATTCGACGCGACCTACTACCACTCCAGCTACGACGGCAGCGTCTACTTCAACTTCGGGGACTTCGTGCTGAACCTGCTGGTCGCCATCCCGCAGATCGGGATCAACATCCTGATCCTGCGTCTCTTCGTTGAGATCGCGGCGAAGATCGGCGGCCCGAAGAGCGACGCCGCCGCCTGACGGCGCGGCCCGGTAACGGAGCACCGGTGTCGGCGTACGAGACCGAGGACGGCGAGCCCCGCTACGGCAAGCGCCTGAGCCCACAGGAGCTCGCCGTCCACCTGCGTCGGCAGGGCATTGAGCCACCTGTCGTGTCTGACCCGGTGGCGGGGCGGCGAGCAGGCGCGGCCCGCGCAGACGCCGTCGGTGGGACGATGCCGCCGCGGCCCCGCCGACGGCGCACCCTCGGCATCGGACTGGTGCTGATGCTGCTGGTGGCGCCTATGCTGCTGATCGGCGGGGTTATGACGGTCTTGGACGGTTCCCCCACTCGCGGCACGCCGCTTGGTGAGGACGGCACGGTCTACCTGGATGCGGGTACGGCGGTGGGCCTGTACGGCACCTCGACCCGCGCCACCTCCGGCTGCGCGGTCACCGACCCCGACGGCGTGGCGATCATCCTCGACACCCCCGAGGCGGGAGCGCCTTATGCGACCTTCGCAGCGGGTGGTGCCGGCGTCTACACGGTTTCCTGCCCGTCCGGCACCAACGGTGTGGTGGTGGGCCCGACCATGAAGCTGGATCGCGTCCCTGCGGCCGCACTGCTCATACTCGGCGCCGGCGCGACCGGTGTCGCAGGCCTGGTGGTTGCCGTTGTCGGCGCCGCTCGCGCCCGCCACTGAGACGTTTGCGCCGCCCTCCTACTAGTGAGCGTCTTGCGGGCGTTCATGCAGCTGGGTCGTCGCTGGCGCGGAATCCGTCGTGCGGCGGTCCAAAATGTCCGAGATCGGCACAAACGGCTCCAGTGCTGTCGGCCAGCCGCGGGCAGAACATTGGAATCATGCGGTTTCTATACCTGCCCTCGGGGGCTGCCGACGGCCTTTGTGCCGAACTCGGACACCTCACCCCCGCGGGCCTGGGCATACACCGCCCACCCCACCCACATGCCGAACCCGATATACAGGCTCTTCCGGTTTGTGGGTGTGGTGGTTGGGGTCGGGGCTGCGGTGGGGGTGGTCGTTGTCGGGTTGGTGAGGTTGTTGTCGGTGGGTGGTGCTGGCTTGCGCTGATTCGTTGGGGCCGTTGAGATCATCTGGGTGCTGGACCGGGCTGGCGCCATTGACGACGCACGGCGGCAAGCTCGGTGCCCTACTCGACGGGCCCCGGGCGCAGGCGTGAGCGCTCGGGGTGCGGGCCTGGCGTGTTCGCCCGCGCGCCCCGGATGACGGTTCGGCACTTCGCCTGACGATTCGGCACTTGGCACCAACGATTCGGCACTTCTTACGACGCTACGTACCCCTACCGTACGAACCGTCGCACGACGGTACGAATCGCCGACCAGAACATACGAACCCTCACGCGAAGGTACGAACCGTCGCGTCAACACACAAACCCCCAGCCCAACACACCCTCAAACCGGAAGAGCCGGGAATCCGGCAACCTTGATGATGCCCCGGTAGGTGTGGTCGTCATTCTCGATCCTGCCCACATCCACCGGCTCGCAAACGGTGCCCCAGGATACGGCGGACACGGCGTTCGCCCAGGTCTCGTGGCTGTCAGTCTTGGAACTGGTGGGCCGCAGGGCGAGCTTCAGGAGCTGGTTGACCTGCTGTAGGTCAGCGCACGCCAGGCGAACTCGTGCTCCAGGGCGTACATGTAGGCCCGCTGGGCGCTGGTGGACGCGCGGCCGTGCCCGCCCTCGCTGTTCTCGAAATAGGTCACGTCCTGCCCCAGCGCCAGCATGCGGTAGGCCATGGTGCGCGCATGCGCCGGGTGCACCCGGTCATCCCGCGTCGAGGTCACCAGCAGCACCGGCGGGTAGGTGCGCCCCGCCTCAAGCAGGTGGAAGGGGGAGAACTCGCGGATGTACTCCCACTGCGCCGGGTCGTCCGGGTTCCCGTACTCCGCCTCCCAGGAGGCACCCGCCAGCAGGCGGTTGTAGCGGCGCATGTCCAGCAGCGGCACCTCGCACACCACCGCGCCCACCAGCTGCGGGTAGCGGGTGAGCATGACCCCCGCCAACAGCCCGCCGTTGGAGCCGCCGTGAACCGCCAACTGCTCCGGGGCGGTCACCCCGCGCTCGACCAGCGCCCGCGCCACGGCCGCGAAGTCCTCATAGACCCGGTGCCGGTTCCGCTTGAGCCCCGCCCGGTGCCAGGCCGGCCCGTACTCGCCACCGCCGCGGATGTTGGCCACCACGTAGGTGCCTCCCCGCTCCAGCCACGCCCGGCCGGTGATCGGCAGGTAGCTGATGCCGAGCGAGACCTCGAAGCCGCCGTAACCGTGCAGCAGGGTCGGGGAGGGCAGCGGCCGGCCGGCGTCATCCAGCCGCGGTCGACCGATCTGGAAGTACGGCACCCGGGTCCCGTCCTCCGAGACCGCCACGTGCTGGGTGACGACGACGCCGCTCGCATCGAAGCGTTCCGGCGCGGTCCGCAGCACCTCGACGCCGCCCAGCTCGCCGTCGGCGTTCAGCTCCCCGAGCGCGAGCGTGGTGGGGCGGGTGAAGGAGGAGCTGGTCAGCCACAGCCCGTCGCCCGCCAGCGGGTCGACGGCGCTTGCGGACACGTTCAGCAGTGCCCGCCCCGGCCGCAGCAGCGTCGGGTCCGCCGCGGAAGCCGACGCGGCGGGAAGGTCCCCGCCCGCGAGCGCACCCAGGTCCAGGTGGTGGCGCGACCACTTGCCGACGCCGTCCGGGCCGGCGGGGGTGAGCACCTCCAGGGCGGTGACGCAGTCCTCCAGCAGCTCCAGCACCAGGTGGTGGGCGGTGATGGTGAAACCACTCAATGAGGACGCCGGCGTCGGGGCGAACAGCACCGTCAGCTCCCGGGAGCCGCCCAGGAAGGCGTCGAGGGGGGCCGCCAGCAGTGAGCCGGCCCGATAGGTGCAGCCGGCGGCGGGCTCCCAGTCCTCGCGCAGCTCGATCAGGAGCAGGTCCCAGGCGGGAGTCACCGCGGCTGAGGCGGGCACGTCCACGTGCAGGGCGCCCGGCGCCACGACCGCCTGCGTGCCGGCCAGCTGCCGCCCGGCGTCGGCGGCGGGGTGGGTCGGGGCGCCGTCGGGCAGCAGCCACAGCTCCTCGGTGTAGAAGTCGGGGCGGGTCAGCAGCCAGGTGTGCCCCCAGAAGTCGCGGTAGGCCCAGGCGCCATCGTCGTCAGCGGCGGCGGTGAGCAGCACCTCGCCCGCATCCGGTGCCTGGCCGCGGTGCAGGCGCCGCACCTGCCGGGGGTAGCCCGCGGGGGAGAGGGAGCCGACGCCGAAGTCGGTTGCCAGCAGCGCCGCCTCGCCGGTCTCGTCGCCCCAGGTCAGAAAGCCCTTGGAGGCCTCCCGGTGGAAGCCTGCGGCGGCCGCGGGAGTGGTGGGGAGGAAGCGGTGCGCATCCAGGTCGAACTCGCGGGTGACGTCGGTGTCGGAACCGCCGTCGGACAGGGTGATCAGGGCGCGCCGACCCGCCAGCGGGCCGGTGCGCAGCACGGAGGCGCCGTGCCACACCCAGGCGGTGTCCTCCGCCGCGCCCAGCGCGTCGAGGTCCAGCAGCACCTCCCAGTCGGTGGGGCCGTCCGCACGGTAGGACTCCCAAGTGGTGCGCCGCCACAGGCCGCGCGGGTGGGCGGCGTCGGTCCAGAAGTTGTACAGCGCCCCGACCGCCTGACCGACCCGGGGGATCCGGTCCGGCGCGTCCAGGATCGTCTCAATGTCGGTGCGCAGCTCGGCGAACCCGGGGGCGTCGTCGAAGGCGGCGCGGGTGGCGGCATTGCGCTGCGCCACCCATGAAAGCGCCCGCTCCCCCTCAATGTCGTCGAGCCAGTCGGGGACGGGCTCGAGGGCGGGCGAAGGGGGAACGGGCGCGGTGGTCACCCGGCCGACTCTACGGCCAGTGGGTGCCCGACGATGCCGGAACCGGCATCACTCGTTGCCGATGGCCTTGTCGGCGGCGTCGCGAGCGGAGTCGACCTGGGAGTCGAACTTGCCTCCGGTGACCTTCTTGGCGGCCTCCGCGGCCTTGTCGAGGACCTTGTCGGAGACCTCCTCGACCTTGTCGGAGCTGACGACGCCCTCGGCCTTCTTCTTCAGGTCATCGAGTCCCATAGCGCTTCCTTTCGTCGACCAACGGGAGGCCGGCCGGCGTCCCTGCCGTGCAGTATCGCACGCGCAGCTCACAACGAGTCGATTACGGCGTCGGATACCTCTTGAAGCTGCTGCTCGGAGTCGCTGACGACCACCACCAGGAAGAAGGCGTCGTCGCCGTCAGACACGGCGACGCCGGAGACGCGGCGCTGCCTGCCGTCCTCGGAGCCGGTCATGGTGAAGGTGGCGGCGTCGGCGCCGCTTCCCGAGGTGGTCTGCTCGTAGTTCGAGGAGGTGGCGTCGTGATTCTCGGCCAGGGCACGCAACATCTCCTCGGTGGGCAGGGCGCCGTTCCCGTCGGACCGGGTCATGTAGAGGTATGCGGGGTCCTCCGCGTCCGAGGCGGTGTCGACGCTGGTCAGAGGCGTGTCCTCAAGATCCGCAATGACCTCCTCCTCGGAGTCGTCGAGCGCCTGCGCGATGCGTCCCACCAGCTCCTCATCGGAGGTGTTGGCGGAGGTCAGGGTGTCCCAGTCGGAGGGGACGGCCACTAAGACGCCGTACTCAGGCACCTCGACCAGCGTGAATCCCTCCGGGACTGCCGTGGCGTCCGCGTCCGGGGCGGCATCGGCGGAGGACTCCACGGTGACGGTCTGATCGCCCGCGGGGGTGGCGGCGCCGGCGGAGTCGGCGGAGTCGGAGCCTGACGAGCAGGCCGCCAGCGACAGGGTCAGGGCGATGGCGGTCAGGCCAGTGGCGGCCAGGGGGACCAGGCGGGGAATACGGGTGGAACGGGTCATGAGTGGGTCCTTTACGGTTGGGTGGTTTGGACGTCGGGCGGACGGTGGCCGGCAGCTGGGGTGACCGTGCCGTCCTCATTCGGGGTGACCGTGTACGCGTTAACGGTGTACTGCGTACTGCCGGGCCGCACCCTGAATCAGGGTGCAGCTGGCGGCGAGCGCCGCCCCCCGGCGCGCCGGCGGAGGCGGCAGTCAGGGCGGTCCTGCCAGGCAGGGGGTCATGGGACTCCTTCGGGGTTGATTGCGGCGAATTGCGCGGCCGTAGCCGCGCGGCTCAGACGGAGCCGATGACGACGTCGGCCAGCTCCTGGGCGCGGTCGGCGGAGGCGGCCTCGATCAGGACGAAGGTGGCGGTGATGACGGCGTCAGGCGAGGCGGTGGCGCCCGCGGCGCTGGTCGGGCCGGAGCCGGTGGCGATGGCCATGAGCGCGATGGCGAAGTCCTCCCCGGTTTCGCCACGGGTGCCGGAGGCGGTGTACAGCACCGCGTCTGCGCCGGAGCCGGTCTCCCGCTGGACGTAGTTGCTGGAGTCGACCTGATAGTCCGCGGTGACCTCCGCTAGCTCCTCCTCGGGCGGCAGCGCGTCCTCGAGCTCGTACTGGGAGACCACCAGGTTCTCCGCGAAGCCCTCGGCGTCCGCGTCCACGCTGATCAGGTGGAAGGTATCGGCGCTCTCGCGCACCGATTCCGCATCCTGCCCGAGCGCTTCAGCGACGGTGTTCACCAGCGCGTCGTCGTCCAGGTCGTCGGGCGTAAGGGTGGTCCAGTCGGTGGGAATCGCGAGGGAGAAGTCGAAGCCCGGCACCTCGGTGAGGGTGTATCCGGCGGCCGTGGTGGCCCCGGCGGAGGAGCCGGAGTTGTTGGAGCAGGCCGTCACCGACGTGGACATCAGCACAGACACGCCTGCAGCGGCGGCGATGGTGAGGCCGCGGCGGAGGGCAGTCCGGCGGGAAGTGCGGTGCATGAGGCTCCAATCCAGGTCATTCCGGGGGACAGGCACTCACCGGGCGCTTCAGCGGTACTGCGGGCGCCGTGGGGTGATGTTGGGGCGGGGGACGCCGAGCCCCCGCCCCAACTATAACGAATAGAGTACCAATATGTCTCGGATCAGACTGAGGCGAGGATCGCGTCGATCAGTTCCTGCCGCCGCTCGGCGGAGGTGGCGTTGATGGCCACGTAAGCGGTCTCACTGCCGTCCGCCGTCGGCAGGACGACGTAGGCGCTGGGGACTGAGCTGCCGTCGGCGTAGACGATGTCGTAGACCTGCGTGACGGCGTCGGTGCCGCTACCGGTGGTTGTGGCGGAGTACTCCCCGGCATCCAGCGTGACGTCGGCGGTGCTCTGCTCCTCGATCATCTCGGTGAGCCGGTCCTCGTTGGGAAGCTCGGATGCGGCGAGCATCTGCACGTTGAGGGTCTCGCCGTAGCCGCTGGAGTCCTCGTCCATGTCGACGCTGTAGAGGGACAGCGCCTCCAGCCTGCTCCTGGCGTCGTCCTCGGTGGTGTTCAGGGCGGTGGCCATGTCGGCCACGCGCTCGGGGTCGGCGACGTCGTCACCGGTGAGCGTGGTCCAGTCGGAGGGGATGGCGATGGCCAGGTCGGTGTCGGGAACGTCGGTGAGGGTGTAGCCGTCGGGGACGGTCGGCTCGGAGGCCGCCTCGGTGTCCGCTGCGCCCGGAGCGTCCGCGGCGTCCTCGGAGTCGGTGGAGCCGGCGTCGGCGGTGGCTGCCTGGTCCGCGTTCCGGTCCGCGGCGTCGTCGGAGTTGGGGGTGCAGGCGGACATGCTCAGGCTCAGGGCGACGGCGGTCAGGGCGGTGGTGGCGATACCGGCGATGCGGGGAAGGCGTTTCATGGGATCTCCAAATCTCAGGAAGGTGTGGGCGTGTGTGCGCGATCAGGCTATGGAGCCGGGTCGGGTAACGAAATGGGCAGGAGTCCCCATGCTTCGCCCGCGTCCACGGGGTCGGGAGGGGTGGCCGTCGTCGACGCGCATCCCGGTGGTCCCGCCTGCGCACAAGTCGTGACCGCAACCCCGCCGGGAACCGCCCCCGCATAAAGTTGAGTGGAATAGACGCAAGGTTGCGTCGGTTGAGGCGTGCAGAACTCCGGACCGCCTGTGTCCGGCATCCACGTCAAGGAGGTCCCTATGGACACTAACTTCACCACCCGCTCGCAGGAGGCGATCTCCGGGGCCATGCAGGCGGCCGCCGCCGCGGGCAACCCGCAGGTCGACACCGCCCACCTGCTCTCGGAGCTGCTGGCACAGGCCGACGGCGTCGCCGCGGGCCTGCTCGCCGCCGTCGTCACCGACGCCGCGGCCCGCCAGGCCGTCGGCGCGGCCACCCGCCGCGTGCTGACCTCGCTGCCGGCCAGCTCCGGCTCCTCCGTCGCCCAGCCACAGCCCTCGCGGGCATTCCTGGCCGCCCTGGAGGCCGCCGGCAAGGAGGCCAAGGACCTCGGGGACGAGTACGTCTCCACCGAGCACCTGCTCATCGGCCTGGCCGCGGGCAACCCCTCGGCCGACCCCGTCGCCAGGCTGCTGGCCGACGCCGGCGCCACCGCCCCGAGGCTGCGCGAGGCCCTGCCGCAGGTGCGCGGCACCGCCCGCGTCACCTCCCCCAACCCCGAGGGCACCTACAAGTCCCTGGAGAAGTACGGCACGGACCTGACGGAGGCCGCCCGCGAGGGCAAGCTCGACCCGGTGATCGGCCGCGACGCCGAGATCCGCCGGGTGGTGCAGGTGCTGTCCCGCCGCACCAAGAACAACCCCGTGCTGATCGGCGAGCCCGGCGTCGGCAAGACCGCCGTCGTCGAGGGGCTGGCACAGCGCATCGTCGCCGGGGACGTGCCCGACTCCCTGCGCGGTAAGCGCCTGGTGGCCCTGGACCTGGCCGGCATGGTCGCCGGCGCCAAGTACCGCGGTGAGTTCGAGGAGCGCCTGAAGGCCGTGCTCAAGGAGATCAAGGACTCCGACGGCGAGGTCATCACCTTCATCGACGAGCTGCACACCGTCGTCGGCGCGGGCGGCGGCTCCGAGGGGGCCATGGACGCCGGCAACATGCTCAAGCCCATGCTGGCCCGCGGCGAGCTGCGCCTGGTGGGCGCCACCACGCTGGACGAGTACCGCGAGCACGTGGAGAAGGACCCCGCCCTGGAGCGCCGCTTCCAGCAGGTGTACGTGGGTGAGCCCTCCGTCGAGGACACGGTCGCCATCCTGCGCGGCGTCGCCCCCAAGTACGAGGCCCACCACCAGGTCACCATCTCCGACGGCGCACTCGTGGCCGCCGCCACCCTGTCCGACCGCTATATCTCCGGCCGACAGCTGCCGGACAAGGCCATCGACCTGATCGACGAGGCCGCCTCCCGGCTGCGCATGGAGCTGGACTCCAGCCCGGTGGAGATCGACGAGCTGCGCCGCCGCGTGGACCGCATGCGCATGGAGGAGTCCTACCTGGCCGACTCGCTGTCCGACGAGGGCGGCGACCGCGCCGACCCCGCCGCCGTCGACCGGCTGGAGCGGCTGCGCGCCGAACTGGCCGACGCCTCCGAGCAGCTGGCCTCCCTCAATGCCCGCTGGGAGGCGGAGAAGGCCGGCCACAACAAGGTCGGCGAGCTGCGCGCCCAGCTGGACGAACTGCGCACCCGGGCGGACCTGGCCGAGCGTGAGGGCCGCTTCGAGGAGGCCGGCCGCCTGCGCTACGGCGAGATGCCCGCCCTGGAGAAGCAGATCCGCGACGTCGAGGCGGTCGACACCACCGTCGTCGGCCCGGACGGACTCGAGCGCGAGGGGGCCGCCCCGGAGCCGATGATCGCGGAGAAGGTCGGCCCGACCGAGATCGCCGAGGTCATCTCCGCCTGGACCGGCATCCCGGTCGGCAAGCTCATGCAGGGCGAGCAGGCCAAGCTGCTGCACATGGAGGACGCCATCGGCAAGCGGCTGATCGGCCAGAAGGCCGCGGTGACCGCCGTCGCCGACGCCGTGCGCCGCTCCCGCGCGGGCGTGTCCGACCCCGACCGGCCCACCGGCTCCTTCCTGTTCCTAGGCCCCACCGGTGTGGGCAAGACCGAGCTGGCCAAGGCCCTGGCGGACTTCCTGTTCGACGACGAGCGCGCCATCGTGCGCATCGACATGTCCGAGTACTCCGAGAAGCACTCGGTGGCCCGGCTGGTCGGCGCCCCTCCGGGGTACGTCGGCTACGAGGAGGGCGGCCAGCTGACCGAGGCCGTGCGGCGCCGCCCCTACTCGGTGGTGCTGCTGGATGAGGTGGAGAAGGCCCATCCGGAGGTCTTCGACATCCTGCTGCAGGTCCTCGACGACGGCCGCCTCACCGACGGCCAGGGCCGCACCGTCGACTTCCGCAACACCATCCTCGTGCTCACCTCCAACCTGGGCAGCCAGTTCCTCATCGACCCGCTGCTGTCCCCGGATGAGAAGCGCGATTCGGTGATGACCGCGGTGCGCGGCGCATTCAAGCCCGAGTTCCTCAACCGCCTGGATGACACGCTGATCTTCGACGCGCTCACCAAGGAGGAGCTCGGCCGGATCGTCGACATCCAGCTGGACCGCATGTCCGAGCGGCTGCAGGGGCGCCGGCTGACCCTGACGGTCACCGACGCCGCCCGCGAGTGGCTCGCCGACGAGGGCTACGACCCCTCCTTCGGCGCTCGGCCGCTGCGTCGGCTGGTGCAGCGGGAGATCGGCGACCGGCTGGCCAAGATGCTGCTGGCCGGTGAGGTGCTCGACGGCCAGGAGGTCGTCGTCGACGTCAGCCCCGACGGCGTGCTGGCCGGGTTGGCGCTGAGCGCCCGCGGCGAGGCGTGGGCGCCGTCGGCGGCGACGCCGACCGCCTGATCCGACCGGACGGTGTCCGGGCCCGGGCGGCGAGGACGCGCTGCCCGGGCCCGGTCCGCATCGGTGCCAGAATAAGGGCATGGCTCCTTCCCCGGTTCATGACCCTGTCGCCCCTGGCCCGGACGCCCCCGCCTCGGCGGGTGGGCGTTGGCGCGGCCCCGGACGCCCGCCGGCCGGTAGCGAGGACAAGCGTGAACGCATCCTGAACGAGGCGGTCGCCCTGTTCGGCGCCCACGGTTATGCCGGGACCTCGCTCGCGGACATCGCCTCCGCGGCCGAGATCTCCAAGGCGGGGCTGCTTCACCACTTCGCCTCCAAGGAGGCGCTGTTCGCCCAGGTGCTGGAGCGCCGCGACCGGGAGGATCGGGCGAACCTGCTGGGCGAGGAGCAGCTGAAGGATGATCCCTGGGCGCTGCTGGACGCATTCGCCGCCCTGGTTGAGCACAACACCCGGCACCGTGAACTGGTGGCGATCTATACGGCGACTACGCCGGCGGTGCTCGCGACCGAGCATCCGGCGCACTCCTGGCTGGCGCAGCACCTGTCGGAGTCCATTGCGCAGATCGAGGAGAGCCTGGAACGGGGCAAGAACTTCGGGACCGTGCGCCCGGAGGCGCCCTCGCGCCTGATAGCCCGGTCGGTCGTGGCTCTGAGCGACGGGCTGCAGATTCAGTGGCTGTGCGCTACCACCCCCGGAACTGCGGCTTCGGTCAATGTCGACACCGGGATGGTCGACGAGATGCGCCTGTATGTGGCGGACCTCAAGCAGCGCTGGCGGCTCGGCTGAGCTCCGCCACCCGGCTGCCCGCGGCAACCGTGCTCCCACGGCCCGCACGTCTACCCACATACACGAAGAGCCGGAAACCCCTGGTAACCCGTCATGCCAGGCCTGAGCGCCGCGGGATACGGCCGACTCGAGTTATCGGCGCGAATGTGTGTGTAGGATCGGGGGTTTTCGTTGAAGTAGTGGGGGAAAGTCGGAGTTAATTGGGGGTGGGGCATGATTCAGCATGCCTCGCACTAACAGGCCGCGTTGTGTGGTATGCGGCTCCGGGATGATTCGTAACGGCTCCACCACTGCTGGGCACCCGCGCTGGAGGTGCAAGGACTGCGGGGCCTCGACCACCAGACGCCGGCGCGACCAGGCGCCAGCCCAGGACGACCCCACGCCCGGGCAGGTAGAAGACTTCACCATGTTCCTGGCATGGGCGGTCGGCAGTCGCTCCCAGGCCGAGGCCGCCGGCGGTAGTGACAGGGCGTTTCGCCGCCGGACCGCCTGGTGCTGGGACATCCCAGTTCCCAAGCCGCCGGTTACTGGCGAGATGCACTCCCAGGTGTTCGTCGACGGGGTGTGGCTGGCCCACAAGTGGGTGCTGCTGGTAGCCCGCAGCCCCACGCACGTGATCGGCTGGCAGTGGGCCGCGTCCGAGAACTCCGCCGCCTACGCCGCGCTGCTGGCCCCCATCGCCCCGCCCGACCTGGTCGCCACCGACGGGGCCGGCGGCGCCTTGAAGGCAATCGCCGCCACCTGGCCGGGCACCCCCGTCCAGCGGTGCCTGATCCACGTACACCACGGGCACCGTCCGAGACCTGACCCTGCACCCCAAGACCACCCCGGCAAGGCCCTACTACGCCACTCCAGAGCCCTCCTGAGGGTTTCCACCACCGAGCAGGCATCGAAGTGGCTGGTGACTCTGAACGACTACGGCACCCAGTACCGGTCCTGGCTGAACCAGCGCACTACCGCCGAGCAGGACCCCCAGACCGCCGCCCGCACGGGCCGCAAGTGGTGGTACGCCCACCCCCGGGTGCGCCGCGCCTGGCGGCGCCTGGAACGCCTGGCCAAGCAAGGCCAGTTGTTCGCCTACCTCACCACCCCGGACGGCAAGCCCCGCCCCACCCCCGCCGAGCGCACCACCAACCCCGTAGAAGCCGTCAATGCTCAGGTCCGCGACCGGCTGCGCCACCACCGCGGCGCCACCCCCGACCACCAGGCCGCCATCGCCGAGTGGACCCTACACACCTACACCCAGGCACCGGCCACGCCCGCGGTGATCCTGGCCGACTGGAACGCCCAAGGCCGCCCCAAGCGCACCCGCACACCCAAACCCAAAACAAACAAGCCCGCCAGCACCAGTCAGCACCCCGCCGGATGGGGCACCACACCCACCCCCGAAGAAGGCCTCTGGGCCCGCAAAGGCTGGGCCGGACGAACCAGCTAGAACACCCCGACACGCCCGAACCACACACACATTCGCGCCGATAACCCGCCGACTCCGCCGGGCCTCGCCGGGGAAAAAAGGAGGCCCCGCGCCATCGGCGCGGGGCCTCGGTCGGATTTGGGGGCGCGGTCCCTGAAACGCGTCAACCCCAAACGCACCGGCACGTCATAAGAGTCCCTGAACCTCCTCGATGCCGCGAGCGTCCCGACGGGATTAATCATAGGACGTCCCGTCGGGTTAATCCATTCCGGAAACCCCGGAATTCCGCGGTAGACCCGTAACGGATGGGTTGCGTTTGTGCGGGCGGCGCCAAAATCCGCAACTCAGTTGCGGGTCCGCAAACTCCGTAGCGTGACCCCCGCCACTGTTGCCGCTGCCGCCACCATCAGGAGGAGCGGCGCTGCGGCGCCGGTGCGTGCCAGTGACGGCGAGGACGCCTTGGCTGTGCCCGCCGGGGTCGACGCCCGTGTGGGCTTCACCGTCGCAGCCGGCCCGGTGCTCGCCGTCGGGCCCGCGGGTGCGGTCGACGGCGCGGCTGAGGGCGCAGCAGAAGGCGCGGTCGTGGGCTCGGCTGAGGGCTCCGCAGTCGGCGACGGCCCCGGCACGACGGAGGCGTCCCGGTAGTCCGCCAACTGGTTGATGCGCAGCTGCACCGCCGTTGCCGTGCCCGCGTCGGCGAAGAGCGAGACCCCCGTCGCCGCCGCATCCGGGTAGACCACGTCGGTGATGGTCGCGGCGCCGTCGGCGGCGAACACCTCGACCGACGACGCGTCCACCAGGACCCGCAGTCGCACCAGGCCGTCCTCGTCCGGCGCGACCCTCACACGCTCCACGCTCGGGAAGGACGCCGAGAAGGTGGTGGCGCCGGAGTTGGTGCGGTCCAGGTAGACCTCGCCCGCCTCGGCGTCGTAGCCGACCACGGTGCCCTGCCCGTCGGCGGCGTGCACGACGATGCCGCTCTCGGCGGCGGACCCCGGGTCCAGGGCGAGGGAGATGTCCAGTGCCCTGCCCTCGGCCGGGCCGTCAAGGGCGGTGGTGCCCTCCGGGATCTGCGTCCCGTCGAGGACCACCGCGTCGCCGGTGTACAGCGACTCGACGCCGGCCACGGGCGCGGCGGTCAGCCGCGGCTCGCCGTTCAGCGTGCGCAGCTCAAGCTTGCGGGGCGTGGACATGGCCGTGCGCCAGGACGTGGTCGGCACCGCGTTCACATAGTCCCAGTTGGACATCCAGGCCACCGTGTACCGCTCGCCGTCGGGCACGCCGTTCCAGGTGACGGCGGCGTAGTAGTCGCGCCCGTAGTCCAGGTAGGGCATCACTTCCGTCTGGCTGAAACCGGGCGTGTCCGACTGCACGATCGTGTCGACCATGAAGTGGCCCCACTCGGAGGTCTGGTTGTTGTCCTCCAGCACCAGGTAGGCCTCCTGCACCAGCCACTGGCGCAGGTCCAGGCTCGCCCAGTCCAGGCCGCCCGACTGCCGGCCGGTCGCGGAGGCCACCACCCGGCCGTCGACCACCACGTTGACCGAGGTGTTGTTGGGGATGGTGGTGGCGGCGCGGTCGGACAGCCGCACCTCGTCAAGCAGGATGTGCCCCCAGCCGGAGGTGTTCTCGTCGACGACGCGGAGCGTGGCGGTGCGCCCGCGCAGGTCGCTCACGTCCCAGCTCTGCCAGTTGAGCTCCTCCAGGTTGCGGCCGGTGGCGGTGCGCACCACCTCGCCGTCGGCCAGCAGCTGGACGACGGTGGCTCCGCCGCCATCCGCCTCCGGGTGGTTGCCGCCGCCGATGAGCAGATTCACGTAGTCGGCGTCGATGGTGAACTCCGGTGAGGTGGCCATGCCGGTGGACGCGTCGGTGCCCTGGCCGGTGTCGGCGTCGTAGAAGGAGTTCAGCACGCCGGTGCCGCGCATGTTGATCAGCGCCTGCTGCCCGGGTGCCGCGCCCGCCAGCGGAGCCTCCCCGAAGGCGTTACCGGTGACGGTCCACCCGTCCCAGCTGCCGTCGTCGAAGCCGGTCAGCAGGGTGCCGCCGCCGTCGTCACCGGTGGCGGCCGCGTCGAAGGGGTGGTTGCCGCCGCCGATGAGCAGGTTCAGGTAGTCCTTCTCAATGGTGAAGGGGGCGGAGGTCAGTGAGCCGGTGTCGGCGTCCCCCGTGCCCCAGGAGTCCGCGTAGTAGGAGCCCTCACGCCCGGTGATGTCCCCGGATGCGGGGGCGTCACCGAAGGCGGCGCCGGAGGTGGTCCACTCGCCGTAGGCGCCGGACTCCCAGTCCTCCACCACGGTGCCCTCGGCGCCCGTGTAGACGGGGATGTCGTCGGCGGTGAAGGTGGTGCCGTCCCAGTCGCCGGTGAAGTAGCGGCCCATTCCGGCCACGCTCAGCGACAGCACCCACTTGACGTTGTTCGGGTCGCCGTCCACGGCCATGGGGAACAGGTCCGGGCACTCCCAGACGGCGCTCGTGTCGCCCATGGGGCCGAAGGTGGACTCCCGCGCCCAGTCGATCAGGTTGTCGGAGGAGTAGAAGGCCACCTGGTGGTCGGCGGACAGGGCCACCGCCATGGTCCAGTGGCCGGCGGCCTCATCCCAGAAGACCTTCGGGTCGCGGAACTCGGTGGAGCCGATGTCCAGCACCGGATCGCCGCCCTTGTAAGTGGTCCAGGTGCGGCCCTTGTCCGTGGAGTAGGCCAGGGACTGGGACTGGTTGCCGTTGTGGTTGTCGGCGCGGGTCCACACCGCCACCAGGGGAGGGTTGTCGGCGGTGCCCAGGCCGGAGGTGTTGTGGGCGTCGTAGACGGCCGATCCGGAGAACACCCCGTAGTCCGCGGTGTAGGGGATGGCGACGCCGAGCTCCTCCCAGTGCACCAGGTCGGTGGAGACCGCGTGCCCCCAGGACATGTTGCCCCACTCGCTGCCCTCCGGGTTGTACTGGTAGAACATGTGGTACTCGCCGTCCACATACACCAGGCCATTGGGGTCGTTCATCCAGTTGTCCTGCGGCGAGTAGTGGGCCAGTGGCCGCCAGGGGTCGCTGGCTGCGGCGTCGGCGGGAGCGGCGCTCGCAGCGGGCGCCGGCAGCGACGCTGCCGAGCCGACGGCGGCGAGTGCGAGGGCCGCCGTGACGGCCGCGGGGCGAACCAGCCGATGTAATCGCGAAGTGACGTGCATATGCATCTCCTTCGATGCGGATCAGGGTTTGGGATGGGTAACCGGGCGATACACACCCGGTTACCAGGAGACACTACGGTGAGCAAAACGATTTGACAAGGGGTGTCGGCCGACACTGTGCCAGGATCGGGCCATGAGCAACCCGGAGCGCCCCGACAGTACTGGCCCGGCCGACCCTCGCGCCAACGCGCGTCCCGACCTCGTCTTCCACTCCGCCTACGACCAGGGCTTCGCGCGCGTCGCCGCAGTGACCCTGCCGGTGGCCCTCGGCGACCCCGCGGCCAATGCGGCGGCCGTCGTCGCCCAGGCCCGGTCGCTGTCCGACGACGGCGTCGCCATCGCCGCCTTCCCCGAGCTCACCCTGACCGGCTACTCCATTGACGACCTGCTGCTGGACGACCTGCTGCTGCGCAACGTGCTGGCGGCCGTGGAGACCATCCGTGCCGCCAGCGCCGAGCTGCTGCCCGCAATCGTCGTCGGCGCCCCCCTGCGGGTGGGGGAGCGGCTGCTCAACTGCGCCCTCGTCATTCAGGGCGGGCGCGTGCGCGGCGTCGCCCCCAAGTCGTACGTGCCCAGCTATCGGGAGTTCTACGAGGGCCGGCACTTCGCCTCCGGCGCCGGTCCCCTGCCCGCCCTCATCCGCCTGCCCGAAGTCGGCCCCGAGCCCGACGGCGCGAGCGTGCCGCTCGGGTCGAACCTGCTGTTCGACGTCGAGGACGTGCCCGGGCTCATCTTCCACGTAGAGGTGTGCGAAGACATGTGGGTCCCGGTGCCGCCATCCTCCGTCGCCGCCCTGGCCGGCGCCACCGTGCTGGTCAACCTCTCCGGCTCCCCGGTCACCGTCGGCCGGGCCGAGCAGCGCCGCCTGCTGGCCCGCGCCTCCTCCGCCCGGGGCCTGGCCGCCTACGTGTACGCCGCCGCCGGGGCCGGCGAGTCCTCCACCGACCTGGCCTGGGACGGCCAGACCTTCGTCTATGAGAACGGCGCCCTGCTGGGGCGGACCGACCGCTTCCCGGACGGGCCGCGCGCCACCGTCGTCGACGTCGACATCGAGGGGCTGCGCGCCGAGCGGCTGCGCCAGGGCACCTTCGACGACAACCGCCGCGTCCTCACCGGTGCGGCGGGCAGCGGAGCCGCGTCCACGGATCCGCAGGCCTTCAGGACGGTGGTCATTCCACGGGCCGCGCTCGCGGTGCCGCGCACGGACATCGGGCTGCGGCGCGCCGTCGACCGCTTCCCCTTCGTGCCCAACGACCCCGACCGTCTGGCCCAGGACTGCTACGAGGCCTACAACATTCAGGTGGCCGCCCTGGTGCAGCGGCTGCGGGCCATCGGCAACCCCAAGCTCATCATCGGCGTCTCCGGCGGGCTGGACTCCACCCACGCCCTGATCGTCGCCGCCCGCGCCATGGACCGGCTCGGCCGCCCGCGCACCGATATTCACGCCATCACCATGCCCGGCTTCGCCACCTCCGCTGCCACGAAGCACAATGCCCTCGCCCTGGCCACCGCGCTCGGCTGCCATGTGGAGGAGCTGGACATCCGTCCCGTCGCCGAGCAGATGCTCAAGACGATGGACCACCCCTACGGGCGGGGCGAGCGCGGCCGCGGGGTCTACGACGTGACCTTTGAGAACGTGCAGGCCGGGCTGCGCACCGACTTCCTGTTCCGCATCGCCGGCGCCCGCGGCGGGATTGTGCTTGGCACCGGCGACCTGTCCGAGCTGGCCCTGGGCTGGTGCACCTTCGGAGTGGGCGATCAGATGGCCCACTACGGCGTCAATGCGGGCGTGCCCAAGACCCTCATCCAGCACCTGATCCGCTGGGTGGTGGCCGAGAAGCTGTTCTCCGACCAGGCCGGCCAGGTGCTGCTCGCGGTGCTGAACACCGAGATCAGCCCCGAGCTGGTGCCGGCCGACGACGGCGAACCCATCCAGTCCACCCAGGCGCGCATCGGTCCTTACGCCCTGCAGGACTTCACTCTGTGGCACGTGCTGCGTCACGGCGCACGCCCTTCCCGTATCGCCTTCCTGGCGGAGAAGGCCTGGGCCGATCCGAGTGTGGGGCAGTGGCCGGCCGGCCTGCCCGAGGAGGAGAAGGTCGCCTACTCCCTCGCCGACATCCGCAAATGGGAGCTGGTCTTCTTCCGGCGCTTCTTCTCCAACCAGTTCAAGCGCTCGACGCTGCCCAACGGCCCCAAAGTGGTGGCCGGCGGCACCCTGTCCCCGCGCGGCGACTGGCGCATGCCCTCCGACGCCGACGCCGGCCCGTGGATCGCGGAAATCGAGCGCAACGTTCCGGAGATCTGAGACACGCATCGTGCTACTGTGTGCTTCGTCATAATCTGTCGCCAGTCCAAACGATTTGGCATACGCTGACCGTGCTGGGGCATGGCGACGTGGTCATGACCCCATTGTTCGATCAGCACCGTTCCCCGACGGTGCGCCACTGGCAGGAGCCCGCCGTTGCAGTCATCAGTTGCAGTGATCGTCGCGGCCCACGGTCATTTGGCGGAGGGGTTGCTCAACTCCGCCGCCATGATCGCCGGCCCGCAGGACGACGTCGTCCCCATCAGCTTCGACCCCGGCGAAGGACCGGACGACCTCTTGGCGAAGTACGCCGACGCCGTCGAGTCCTCCGCCTCGGGGCAGTACCTCATCCTCGTGGATCTGCTCGGCGGCAGCCCCTACAACGCCGCCGCCCGCTTCGCCGCCGCCCGTGAGGACGCCGACGTCGTCACCGGGGTGAACCTGCCCATGCTCATCGAGGTCCTCGGCCGCCGCCTGGCCGGCGGCGACCTGACCGAGCTGGTCGAGGTCGCCAAGACCTCCGGCGCCGGCGGCGTCAAGGTCCTGTCCGAGATCTTCACCCCACCCACCACCACCGATTCCGACGACGACGAAGGAGACGAGCTCTGATGGACATCAAGCTCCTGCGCATCGATTCCCGCCTGGTCCACGGCCAGGTCGCCAACAACTGGGCCGGCTCCCTGGGGGCCGAGGCCATCCTTGCCGTCTCCGACGGCGCCGCCAATGACGAGCTGCGCAAGACGCTCATGCTCCAGACCGGCGGCGGCAAGGTCAAGGTCCATGTGCTGACCGTCGCCAAGGCCGCCCGCGTGTACAAGAACCCCAAGTACGACAGCCTCAAGGCCGTCATCGTCGTCGAGACCCCGGCAGACATCGTGCGCCTGCTCGACCTGGGCATCCAGGCCGATGAGGTCAACGTCGGCGGCATGACCTTCAAGCAGGGCACCAAGGCCCTGTCCCAGGCCGTCTACGTCTCCGACGAGGACGTCAAGAACTTCCAGGAGATCGACTCCCGCGGCATCAGCCAGTACATCCAGCAGGTGCCCTCCTCCGGGCGCGCCGGCCTGATGGAGTCGCTGAAGTCCAAGGGCTTCATCGACTGACCGCAGGCGGCTGTCCGCACGCTCAACCCGTCCCCTACCGTTGTCCATCCCCACCAGGAAGCACTCTCATGCATGACATTGGTGCTGTCCAGATCATCCTCGTGACCCTCGTGGCCTTCCTCGCCGGTTGCGACTCCGTTCTGGACGAACGCATGTTCTATCGACCCATCGTCGCCTGCACCCTCACCGGCCTCGCCCTGGGCGACCCGACAACCGGCATCATGGTCGGCGGCAGCCTGGAGCTGGTGAGCCTCGGCTGGATGAACGTCGGTGCCGCCATGGCGCCCGACGCCGCGCTGGCCTCCACCGTCTCCACCGTCATCGCCATTGCCGGCGGACAGTCGCACGAGGAGGCGATCGCCGTCGCCGTCCCGCTGGCCGTTGCCGGCCAGGCGCTGACCATCTTCGTGCGTACCGTCAACGTGTTCTTCGCCCACCAGGCCGACCGCTTCGCGGAGGACGGCAATATGCGGGGCATTCAGATCATGCACTTCATCGCATTGTCCCTGCAGGGTCTGCGCGTGGCCGTTCCCACCGCCGCAGTCGCGGTAGTGGCCTCGGGCGATGCCGTGCAGCGGGCCCTGGCCCTGATTCCCGACGTCGTCACCGAGGGCCTGCAGATCGCCGGTGGCTTCATCGTGGTCGTCGGTTACGCCATGGTCATCAACATGATGCGCGCGCGCAAGCTGATGCCCTTCTTCTTCATCGGCTTCATCGTGGCCCAGTCCATGACCACCCTGGACACCGGCATCACCCTGGTCGCCCTGGGCATCATGGGTATCTGCCTGGCATTCATCTACGTACAGCTCAACCCGGACTTCCACGAGTCGGTCCAGCTGCCGCGCTCAGCCCCCGTTGCCGCAGGCGCCGGCGGGCCGGGTGACGACCTGGATGACGATCTCGATGACGAGCTCGACTGACCGCGGCTAGGAACAGGGAAGGAAAACAACCATGTCCACTGAAATCGACGCCGCGCCCGCGCGCGAGCGCATGCTCACCGACCGCGATCTGCGGAGCATGTACTGGCGCTCCACGTTCCTGCTGGGCTCGTTCAACTTCGAGCGTATGCAGGCCATGGGGTTCTGCATCACGCTCATGCCGGCGATCCGGAAGTTCTACCCCTCCAATAAGACCGAGCAGGCGGCGGCGCTCAAGCGCCACCTGGAGTTCTACAACACCCACCCCTGGATCTCCTCGGTGGTCTTCGGTGTCACCGCCGCCATGGAGGAGCAGCGCGCCAAGGGTGAGGACATCGGCGATGACACGATCACCAACGTCAAGGTCGGCCTCATGGGCCCGCTCGCCGGCGTCGGCGACCCCATCTTCTGGGGCACTGTACGGCCCGTGCTCGGCGCACTGGGTGCGTCTCTGGCGCTGACCGGCTCCTGGCTCGGCCCGCTGGTCTACTTCTTCGGGATCAACATCATCCGCATCCTGGTGCGCTGGTACGGCCTGAAGTGGGGTTATGAGCGCGGTACCGCGATGGTGACGGAGGTCGGTGGCGGCCAGCTCAAGCGCATCACCCAGATCGCCGCCATCACCGGTCTGTTCGTCATGGGCGCCCTGGTGGCCAAATGGACGACGATCAACTTCCCCGGGGTGATCTCCTCGGTGACCGCCGACGACGGCACCGTCACCGAGACCACCTTGCAGAACATCCTCGATCAGTTGCTGCCCGGTGTGGCCGCTCTGGGGCTGACCTTCGTGTGCATGTGGCTGCTGAACAAGAAGATCAATGCCCTGTGGATCATTCTGGGCATGTTCGTCATCGGCATCCTCGGTGCCTGGACCGGCTGGCTCGGCCTATAGCCCCCATCCACCGAGATCGGTTGATATAACCACCGAGATCGGTTGTTGTTACCGTCGAGGTCGGTCGAAGTTGCGAGGCTTCGACCGACCTCGACGCCTCGTATGTAGCCGGATTGTGATCATCGGGTCTGTTTGGCTACTGTGGCCGCATGATCGTTTGGAGTGGCGGTGGCGTGCTCGCCGCATTGTTCCTGGTCCTGGGTGGTGGTGGCGGTGCCGCCGTGGCGGCGGCCTTCTCTGAGGAGGAGTCGGTGACCATGCTCTGCATGGGTATCGGATTCCTGATCTTCGGCGTCGTCGGCCGGTTCGTGGGGCTGCGGATCAACGTCACGCGCCCGGACGACCGGCTGGAGAATCATCTGCGCGCCTACGAGCAGGAGATGTACGGGAGGATACAAGTCGGCGCCTTCCAGGCGGCACCCGGGGTGCCCGCTCCGCGCAGCGCCGGTGAGGCGCAGCAGCAGGTCGACCGATTGGTGTCTCAGGAGCGTGACCGCATCGGCCGGGCGCTGCGCAACCGCCACACCATGTTCTGGATCCCGGTGCAGTACTGGGGCTTCATCGAGGCCGCCGGTGGTGCCGCGTTGCTGGTCGCGGCTCTCATCCGCGTCCTCTTCGGCTGAGCGGTCGCCGACGGTTCCTCAACCGGCTGCCCGGCCCTAGCGGCCGTATCAATTCGCCTTCGGCTCCCGTCCCGCTTCCGGCTTGCAGTCAGTAAGCTGTAACCCAGCACATACCGTCACCCGGCAGGAGAAGTACGTGCGTCAACTCATCGCGACCGACCTGGACGGCACGGTCCTGTTCGACCGGCGCGTCTCAGACGCGGACCTGGCCGCCATGCGGCGCTGGCGGGAGGCCGGCAACCTGCTCGTGGTGGACACCGGCAAGTCCGTATTCGCCACCCGCAACACCCTCACGGCCGTCGGCATGAGCTTCGACTACGCCGTCACCTTCACCGGCGCGGTGCTGATCGACGGCGACTACCGGGTCCTGTCCGCCCGCTACCTGCCCGACGGCGTCGCGCACGAGATCGCCGAATACCTTCAGGGCATCGACGGGCTGACCGTGTTCGGAACCACCATGGAGGCGGACCACATCGTGTCCGACACCTACCATGAGACCTCCCCGATCCTGGAGATCTTCCTGCCGATGAGCCTGGAGGAGATGCCCAGTCACCGGTTCATCGGCGTGCCCATGCGCGTGCGCGACGACGCCGTGCGCGAGCGCATCGCCACCGACCTCAGCGCCCGCTGGTCGGACCAGATCGAGGTGGTGCGCAACCAGGAGTTCCTTGACGTGATCCCCGCCGGGGCCACCAAGGGCGCCGGATTGAGTGACCTGGTAGCCGCCCTCACTGACGCCGATGGCCCCCTGGCCGGCGAGCGCATCGAAACCTGGAGCGTGGGCGACTCCTGGAACGACATCCCCATGCACACCGTCGCCGACCATGCCATCTGCCTGCCCTGGTCGCCGCCCGACGTCGTTGCCGCCTGTGAGCGGTCGGTGGGCTCGATGGCCGAGCTCGTCGACGAGCTGCTGGGCGCGGGCACTGGGGCCGCTGCCGATGCTGAGCGTGACGCCGCCGACGCCGCTGCACGCCCGGTCGTAGAGGAGGAGCGATGAGCGGCGTTGTTGGCAGGGTGCGCGACTGGTTCAACGGCGGCGACCCGGACGGGCGCGCCAAGCTCCGCGCCTGGGTCCGCGGCCATGACGGCCGCCCCGAGGGGTACACGTACGGGATGATGGGGCCCGCCGTCGGGCTGTCCGTCCTGGCGGCGCTGCTGTACGCGCCGACCAAGGGGTACGGCAGCATTGTGGCTCTGGTGCTGGCGATCTTCCTGCTGCTGGGGCGGCAGATGATCGAGCGGCAGGTGGCCCGCGACACTTCCGATCTGCGTGAGGCCGCGCGCCAGTACGAGCGCACCGGCAACGCCGAGTACCTGGACTTCACCAGGCTGCGGGCCGGCGGCCTGCTGGAGGACAACAAGATGCTCACCCGGGAGACGCGCGAGTGGCTGGTCGGGCGCATCGAGTGGGCGCAGGCCGAGCAGGACAAGCTCGCCAAGCGCGCCGAGCGGGCCCAGCGCAAGCGCCCCCGCGGTAAGAACGGCGGGCGGGGCGGCCGCGGCTCCGGAGGCAGCGGGAGCAGGCGGTGAGCGACGTCGGCCGCTACGTCCGCGGCGTCCTGTGGGACATGGACGGCACCCTCATCAACTCCCAGCCCTTCTGGGATGAATCCTTCCGACGCCGCTGTGAGGCCGCGGGCGGCGCCGTCACCGAGGCGCAAGTCGCCGCCCTGGAGGGCGCCTCCATCCGCCGCACCCGCGAGCTGATCGCCGCCACCGGGGCCGCCCCGACGCCCGACGCCCCTGAGGCCGAGGCGATCTTCACCGGCATGGCCGCCGACGTCGAAGCCGCCGTCAAGGCCTCGCCGCCGCTGGTGCCGGGCGCCCGGGAGATCACCCAGACCCTGCTGGAGGTCGGGCTGGCGCAGGTCATCGTCACCCAGTCGCCCCGCCCAATCGTGGAGGCGGTGGCGCATGCGCTGGGTGACGTCTTCGTCGGCGCCGTCACCGGCGATGACGGTCTGCCCGGCAAACCGGACCGTGCCCCCTACGCCGCCGGCATGCGCCTGCTGGGACTGAGCGAGGACCAGTGCGTCGTCGTCGAGGACTCCGCCACCGGCGCGGCCTCCGCCCGCTCCAACGACCTGCGGGTGATCCAGATCGGCGGGCGCAAGCACTTCCCTGCCGACCCCGGGCTCGTCGTCGTCCCGGAGCTGAAGGCCGTCACGCCGCACCTGCTGCTGTGGGCCGAGCCCTGATGGCGGGTCGCGGGGCCCGGTGACCGCCGGGCCCCGCTGCGGTCACTCGCCGGAGAAGCGGTAGACGTTCGTCTCACGCAGCGCGAAGCCGGCCCGCCGGTACAGGCGGTTGGCGGCCTCGCGGCTCGGGCGCGAGGTGAGGTCGACGGTGCGGGCGCCCAGCGACTGCGCGTACTCGACGGCGGCCTCCACCAGGGCCTGGCCGGCGCCCTGGCCGCGGGCATCGCCGTCGACGACGACGTCCTCCACCCAGGCTCGCAGCCCGGTGGGGATGGTGAAGGTCGCCAGGGTCAGCATCCCCAGGATGGGGGTGGAGCCGTCGGCCTGGGGGGTGTCGGGACGGAAGACGAACAGGTACACGCCCGGCTGAGCGACTAGTGCCTCGCACTGCTCGGCGGTCAGGGCGGGGGCGCTGCGGGAGAGCTGGGGGATGAGGCGCTCCATCGCCTCGACAAGCTCAGGGGTGGACTGGGTGACGACGTCGACGCTCATTACTTCTCCTGCTCGGGTGGGGATGACTTCGGGAAGAGCGTAACGGTTGGGCCCGCCGCATTGGGGACATGCTGCCGCATTACCGGGTTCGTGAACGTGCGGGCCCGGGTGCCGCGGCGCCATGGTCGCTGCGTCGTCGTCGCCGCGTCACTGTCCCTGCGGGCTCGGGTCCATGACAATGCCCTCGATCAGCACCAGGCCGGTGAGCTGGTCGAAGACGCGTACCACGTACGGGTGGTCGACGGTGAACGTGATCGATTCATCCTCCTCGGGTGCCGCGGCCAACTCGGTCACGCTGACTTCGGTGAGTGCCCCGGCCACCGTGCCCTCCTCCTTGACGATAAGCCGGACCTGCTGCACCGCCTGGTCGACGACCAGGTCCTCGCCGATGTGCTCCAGGGAGTCCAGCGTGATGCCCTGCGCCTCCAGGAAGGCGAGCAGATCCACGGCGCCCGGCTGCAGGTCGAGGGTGGGCAGGGCCAACCGGACCTCACGGCGCTGTTCATAGGCGACGGCGTCGAGTGCCGCGGAGGCGGCGGTCCAAGTGCCCTCGGGCAGCTGTGCCGGGGTGGTGCCGGAGTCCGGCAGGATCACGTCCATCACGGTGCTGCCGCTGCCCTCGGCGTACTGCAGGCGCACGGCCCGCCAGCCCTCGCCCTGCGTGTAGGGGAGGAGCCGCTTGTCGTGCATGAACTGGGCGGTGGCGGTCGTACCATCGGAAAGGGTGAAGTCATCGCCGGTGGTGTCATCGGCGGTGAAGGGCGATGCCCACCCGGCGGCGAACAGCAGGGCGTTTTGCAGCACCAGCCGCGTGTTCTCGGTGATCTCGATGCCGGAGGACTCGATCAGCCCGCCGGTGTGGCGCTTCGCCCAGGCGTCAAGGGCCGCCTTGGCGCGGCGGCGGTTGGCGTGTTCGGTGGTGGCCGCATACCACTGGCGGGCGGCGTCCAGGTAGGACTGCTCCACTGCCGGGTTGTCGCCGACCAGCAGCACCCGGTTGGCGATGTGCAGCAGTGGGGTGTCCGGGATCTGCTCGGGGTTGAAGTTGTCGAGCTGCGCATCGCTGGGATCTTTGGACAGCAGGGCATTCTGTAGTGCCGACCAGGTCAGATCGCGGACATGGTCCGCGTCGGCGCCTGCACCGGCGTCGGTAGCCACTCCGAGCAGGGCATCGACGCCGTCGGCGGGGGATGCGGAGCCGGCGTACAGGAGGGCGACGGCGAGTGCCGTACCCACCGGGCAGTTCAGGACGTTGCCCCCGGGCTCTTCGCCCAGGCGGAAGCGCAGCAGGGACTCGCTCAGGGCGGCGCAGGCGGCCGCGGCGTCCGGCGCGCCGGGAACGTCTTCCAGGGGGACCTCGCGGTGGGTGGCATCGGTGTCGTAGGCCTGTGCCTGCGCGGAGCTCCCGAGTATGCCGCAGCCGCCCAGGGTCACCAGTGCGGCGATGGCGGGCGGAAGGGTCAACGCCCGGCGGCGGGACAGGCCCCGAGGTCGCTCCGGGGTCGACCGGTCGGAGACGGCTGGGCGTGCTCTGGCGGATAGGCGTGAGGCAGCGTCATTACTCACCATGCCACGAGGGTATGTGGCAGGGCGGCACTATGCCAGGGGTAGATATGTCCGGGCGCGCCATATCTACCGACCTCGGTACGTAACTTCTACCGATCTCGGTACGTAACTTCTACCGATCTCGGCGGAGGGAGACGAGGACCTCGGCGTGGTCGGTGTGGGGGAACATGTCGAACAGGCGGGCCCGGCGCACCCGCAGGGACGGCATCCGCGCCAGGTCCGCCACCAGGCTCCCCGGGTTGCAGGAGGAGTACAGCACCCGCTCCGCCCCCGAGGCCTCGATGCGGCCGGCCAGCTCCGCCCCGATACCGCGCCGCGGCGGGTTGACCACGAGCAGATCCGGTGCGGGCCCGGCGCCCGGATCCAGCACGGAGGCGTCGCCGGCCTCGAAGCGCGCCGACTCCGCCGGCAGCTTCATCAGGCGGGCCGCGGCCCGGGCGCCGTCTATAGCCGCCGCCGACACCTCCACGCCCCGCACGGCTCGCCCCGGTCCGGCCAGTGCCAGGGCGAAGCCGCCGACGCCGCAGAACAGGTCCCACACCCGCTGCGGGCGCCCGGCCGTCCCGGTGTCGGCGTCGGCCCAGGCGCGGGCGGTCGCGTACAGCTGCTCGGCAATGGCGGTATTGGTCTGGAAGAAGGAGCGCGTGGGCAGGTACAGCGGCAGCTCGCGTGCGCCCGCCCGCGCCGCACCCGCCACGGGGGCGCGCGCCCCGCCGTCGGCCGGTGCCGGCAGCCGCAGCCGCATGAGTAGGCGGTCGGTGTCGGTGAGCACGACCTCCTCCGGCCCCTCGATGATCGCCTGGTGCACCGGTTGAATGTTGGCGCTGAGCACAGCCAGCGTCGGCAGGTCATGTTGCAGCCCGGGCAGGGCGGTGCGCAGGTCCTCCACGTGCCGACGGCTGCGCAGCACGAAGCGCACCATCAGGTCTCCGTCCGGGGAGGCCGTCACCAGCAGGTGCTTCAGCTCTCCCCGGCGCGCCGGCACGTCGTAGGGCGTCAGGCCGAGCGCGGTTATGGTGCGCGCGAGCACGGGCAGTGCGGCCTCGATCTGCGGCATGTGCAGGGGGCATTCGCGCAGGTCGACGCCGCGGCCGCCGCTCCCCAGCACGCCCAGTACCGGGGCGGCGGCCGTGCCGGAGACCACCATCTTCGCCTTGTTGCGGAAGCGCGCCGGGGCGCTCGCGGCCGGCTCCTGCCAGGCGTCGGCCGGCACGGGGTTGGCGCCGTCGGCCAGCAGTGCGGCGATTCGGGCCTGCTTGTGCGCCAGTTGGGCGGGCAGCGGGGTCGACAAGTGTGGGCAGGAACGGCAGGTGGCGTCCTCGTGCAGCGCGCACAGTGAGGCCGCCGACGGCGCTTGTGCGGTCGGCGCGCTGCTGTGCGTACGTGCGTGAGCCACAGGCCGAATTGTCCGGCTCCGGGCCGCGTCGTCAAGGCGGTTGCGTCCGCCGCCGACGCGCGGGGGAACGGTAGGTTGTAGGAGTAACGAGGAGATATACGGCAGACTGTCCCGCATGAGTGATGAACCCGAGACCGACGCCACCACGCAGCGCACCGCCCGCCACTCGGCCGGCACCGCCACGTTCACCGAGGCCGACGTCGCCGCCTATCGCGCGCAGATCGCCCAGTGGACGCCCCGCACCGGCATCGGCACCGATGTACACGCCTTCGCCGCCGCCGACTCCGACACTCCGCTGAACCTGGCCTGCCTGAACTGGCCCGATGAGGTCGGCCTGGAGGGGCACTCCGACGGCGACGTCGTCGCGCACGCCTGCTGCGACGCCCTGCTGTCCGCCGCCGGGCTGGGGGACCTGGGCGCCAACTTCGGCACCGACGAGCCGGAGTGGAAGGACGCTTCCGGCGCGGCGCTGCTGACGGAGACGGCCAAGCGTGTGCGCGAGGCCGGCTTTGAGATCGGGAACATCGCCGTTCAGCTGATCGGTGCTCGCCCGCGCGTGGCGGACCGCATGGAGGAGGCGACCGCCGCCCTGAGCGCGGCCGCCGGCGCCGCCGTCGCATTCTCCGCGACGACGACGGACCAGCTGGGCTTCCTGGGGCGTGAGGTGGGTCTGGCGGCAGTCGCCACCGCCCTGGTCTGGCCGGTGCCGCAGGCGTAGCGAGGTTTGCCGCACCCGTTAGGCTGCGGGGGTGAGCACCTCCGTGAATGACGCGCGCCCTGCGCTGAACCTGCGCCTGTACGACACGGCTGCCCGCGCAGTCGTGCCCCTGGCGCCCACCGTTACGCCCGGCACGGTGACGATCTACCTGTGTGGGGCCACGGTGCAGGGCTCACCGCACATCGGGCACATGCGCAGCGCCATCGCCTTCGACGTGCTGCGCCGGTGGCTGACACGCTGCGGGCAGAACGTGGTCCTGATCCGCAATGTCACCGATATCGACGACAAGATCCTGACCAAGTCGGCTGCCGCCACCCCGCCGGTGCCCTGGTGGGCCTGGGCGCAGCGGCATGAGCGGGAGTTCGACGCCGCCTACCAGGCCCTCGGCGTGCAGCCGCCCACCTATGAGCCGCGCGCCACCGGCCACATCCCCGAGATGATCGACCTGGTCCAGCGACTGCTCGACGCCGGGCACGCCTACACCGGCGAGACCGGCAACGTCTACTTCGAAGTGCGTTCCCTACCGGACTACGGCTCGCTGACCAACCAGAGCGTCGACGACCTGGCCACCACTGAGGACGACTCCCAGCTGGACGCCGACGTGGAGGCCGACAAGCGCGACCCGCGCGACTTCGCCCTGTGGAAGGCCGCCAAGCCCACCGAGCCGGCCGACGCCGCCTGGGACGCCCCCTGGGGCAGGGGCCGGCCCGGCTGGCACCTGGAGTGCTCGGCCATGAGCCGACGCTACCTGGGGGAGTGCTTCGACATTCACGGCGGCGGCATTGACCTGCGCTTCCCGCACCACGAGAACGAGCAGGCCCATTCCCACGGTGCCGGCTGGGGCTTCGCCCGCCACTGGGTGCACAACGCCTGGGTGACCATCAAGGGCGAGAAGATGAGCAAGTCGCTGGGCAACTCCCTGGTGGTGTCCGAGCTGCTCAACCGCTACGACCCGGCGGTGCTGCGCCTGGCGCTGGGCACCGTCCACCACCGCTCCACCGTGGAGTTCTCCGAGGAGACCCTCGCCGACGCCGCCGGTCTGTGGGAGCGCTTGTCCGGGGCGGTCATGCGCGCCCGGGAGGTCACCGCCCCCGGCGACGGCGGCCCCGGCCCGGTCGACGCCCCCGCCGCGGCGGTGCGTGCGCGGGCCCTGCCCGAGCAGTACGTCGCGGCCATGGATGAGGACCTCAACCTCGCCGGCGCCATGGCGGTAGTCCACGCCACCCTCAAGCGGCTCAACACCGCCCTGGCCGAGTCCACCTCCGACGCCACCACCGTCGCGGATGCGGCCCTGGACCTGCGCGCTCAGCTGGATGTGCTCGGCCTCGATCCGCTCGCCGAGTCCTGGCGGGGTCGGGTGCTCGGTGCGGGCGGTGGCACGGACGACGCCGCCGTGCGCGCCCTGGACCGGCTCGTGGCCGGACTGCTGGAGCAGCGCGCCCAGGCCCGCGCCGCGAAGGACTGGGCCAGGGCCGATGCGCTGCGCGCGGAGCTGACGGCGGCGGGCGTCGTCGTCGAGGACAGCGCCGCCGGGGCTCGCTGGCACCTGGCCTGAGCCGGGTTTCCGGCTCAGGCGGCGCCCGACGCCTAGCAAACCCACTTTCCGTAACCCCGGCCACTGGCCGCAGCAGAATAGGAAGTCCACGATGGCAGGAAACGACCAGCGGCACGGCGCCATGCGCAGGTCCGGCAAGAAGAAGGCCCCACTCAAGGGCTCCGGTGGTGTGCGCCGCCGCGGCCTGGAGGGGAAGGGCCCCACGCCCAAGGCCGAAGACCGCGTCGGTCATCCGAAGGCGCGCGCCAAGGCACTTGCCGAGTCGCGTGCCGCCCAGCCGACCCACGCCGGGCGCCTGGAGGACGCCAAGCGGCGCTTCGGCGTCCCCGGGGACCACGAGATCATCTGCGGCCGCAACGCGGTGGCGGAGGCGGCCCGCGCGCGGGTGCCCATCACGCGCGTGTTCATGGCCTCCTCGGCGCAGGACGATGACCGCCTGAACGCCGTCGTACGCCGGGCGGCACTGGTCGGTGCGCCGGTGGTGGAGGCCACCAGGCTGGACCTGGAGGCGCTCACCGACGGCGCCGCCCACCAGGGGGTGGCCATTGAGGTGCCCGCCTACGAGTACGTGCTCGCCCGCGACCTGCTGGATCGCGCCCGCGAGGCCGGGCACACCCCGCTGCTGGTGGCGCTGGACCAGGTGACCGACCCGCATAATCTCGGTGCTGTGCTGCGCTCGGCCGGGGCCTTCGGCGCCGACGGCGTGATCGTGCCCGAGCGCCGCTCCGCGGGTGTCAACGCCGCCGCCTGGAAGGTGTCCGCCGGCGCCGCCGCGCGGGTGCCGGTGGCCCGGGAGACCAACCTGGTGCGCAGCCTGCAGGCCCTGAAGCGGGAGGGGTGCTTCGTCGTCGGCCTGGACGGGCGGGCCACCACGGCGGTGGAGGAGCTGAACCTGGCGGATGCCCCGCTGGTGGTGGTCACGGGTGCCGAGGGCAGCGGGTTGTCGCGGCTTGTCCGGGAGACCTGCGACCTGCTGGTCTCCATTCCGATCGCCGGAACGGTGGAGTCCCTCAACGCCGCCGTGGCCACCGGTATCGCCCTGTATGAGGTTGATCGGCTGCGTCGTCGAGCGGCTGCGGGCGCGTAGCTCGTCGCGGCTCAGCCGGACTGCCGGTGACTATCGGGGCCTCCCGGGGCTGACCGGGAGGCTCTATGCTGACACAATGGTCGTGTCCCCGCCCGTCGTGCGGACGGGCCGGCGGACGACGGTCGTCACCATTCGACTAGGAGGCCTTCATGGCTCAGGACCCCGCACAGCGCTGGAACCGCACCGAGGGCGTGCTCGTGGTGCCCGGAACCCAGCCGGACGCGGTCGCCGCGCGGTTGGAGGAGGATCGCGTCGTCGCCCGCCTCGAGTGGTACCCGGAGACCCCCCACCTGCTGTCCTTGACCCTGCTGGCCGACGCTGATGGGCGCGTGGCCGTGACGCCGCCGTCGCGCGGCGGTGTGATGGGCGGAATTCGTATCAGTGAGCTGGTGGAGTCCCTCGCGCGCGAGTTCTCCGGGGATGTCACCATCGGCCCCGCCTCCTTCAATGCCCTGCCCGACGACGTCGCGCTGCCGGATGTGGCGGCGCAGTCCCCGGATGCGTCCCGCACCGTGGTCGTCTCGCCGTTGAGCGCATACATGGTGCCGTTGCAGGCGACGCTGCTGGAGCGCCCGCTCGCCGTCATTTCCCTGCCCGCGCTGGACCGGCGCATCGTCATGTATGCCGGTGAGGGCAACGAGCTGGGCACCTTCGGCTGGGATGAGGAGTCCCTGCCCGCCCTGGTGCTGAGCGTGGATACGCGTGACATCGCCGTGCGCGCGGTCACCACTGGGGAGAGTGAGGACGACGCCGTCTTCTCCTGGGGCATGACCTCAAGGTACGTGTGGGGCGGCGTGGCGGAGCCCGGGCCGGCGTTGCGCAAGCTCGTGGAGGAGCTGCTGACGGACTCCACGGATGTCTCCCGTGTGGCAGACACGGTGCCGGGTGCTGACGCTGAGGCGGTGGCGGAGGCCTTCTCCACGCCCGGGTTGGACGGACTGGTGGCCCTGGTGGATGCGCTCGGCCTTCCGGACTGGGTGGCGATGGTGCTCACTGGGCGGCTGGCGCCTGCTGAGGCGCCCGGGGCGGTGGTGCATGAGCCGCGTGGACTGTCGAATGCCGTGGGGCGTTCGGTCGGGCTGATGCTGCAGGACCCCTCGGTGCCGGGATCGGCGTCGTGGCAGTCGTATGTCCGCTTCGTCACCGACAAGCCCTGGATCGTGCGGGCCGGTTTCGGCCTGGAGGCGGGGGTCGGCAGTGCGCTGATCGGCTATGCGGTGCGTCGGCGCGAGCGGACCGGGTACCTGCGCCGCGGCATGATCGTCTTTGGCGCGTTGATGGTGGCGGAGGCTGTGACTCAAGTGTCGCTGGCCTCCGTGACCCGGCACCGGGAGCTGCGGCGTCGGGCGGATGAGGAGATGGCGCTGGTGGCCGAGGAGCTCGGGGCCTGAGTCGACCGGTCAGCAGGGCGGAATGTCAGAAGGGCGGAATCTCGTCTAGCAGCGGGGCCAGGCCGAGGTCGTGCAGGGCCTGCGGGTAGGGCGTGGACTCGAAGGCGCCGACGGGTCGGCCGGGGCGGGGGCCGCGGCTGGTGACCTGTGGGGGAGCGCCGCGACGGTTCGCGTCCTGAGCAGAGAGGTCGAGGCCGTGCTGGAGACGATCCAGGATGGTGTCGTCAACGGCGTCGGTGAGGTGCGCGGGGACCTTCTGGGCGGGGACAAGCAGTTGGCGGGGACCGATCTTGTGGGCCAGCAGGGTGATGCTCCCGTCCGGGCTGCGCTGGTAGCGAGCACCGCTGGGAGTGTGCCAGGTCATGTCACCGGAGTCGGTGCGGCTGAGGCTCCATCCGGGCGTGTGCTTGAGCCGGTGGTGTGCCTGGCACAGGCTGGTGAGGTTGCTCAGGCTGGTGGCCCCGCCTTCGGCCCAGGGTTGAATGTGGTCCGTGTCGCAACGGGCGGCGGGGGTGGTGCATCCCGGGAACGTGCAGGAGCCGTCCCTGGCCTGCACGAGTTCACGCAGGGCGACCGGGGGCCGGTAGTGGGTGCGGCCCACGTCGACTACGGTCCCGGAGACCGGGTCGGTGACAAGCCTGCGCCAGACGCCACCGGCTGCCAGGGCGCGGGCGGTGGCGGCGGGTACCGGCACCGTACTGACCCCAATGGTGACCTCGGCTGCGGGCGCCGCGCCGGCGACCGCCTCGCCGTGGGGGAGGGGACAGTGGCCGCCCACAACCGCGGTGGGCGCACTGCTCCCGCTGCGCGAGGGTGTGTCTGCGGGGCCTGCGGTGGGCGCGCTTCGCCCGCCGGCTGTGGGTGCTTCGGGCACACTTAGCCCGCCGGCTGTGGGTGCTTCGGGCGCGCTTCGCCCGCCGGCTGCGGCGGATTGTCTGCCTCCGGCGCCCGTGGGCCGGGCTGCGGTATCGCCTGCGGTCGGTCGGCTGTCCCCGGCCGCATACCCACTGGGCGGGTCGTCCCCGTTGGGCGGGTCGTCCCCGTTGGGGTCGGCGTCGTCGGGGAGCAGCTGTTCCAAGGGGACGGTGACGTCTACGTTGATGGTGATGCCCGGCGGCGGGAAGACCGCATCTACCCCGGAGGGCGTCCACCAGGGCCGGGCGGGCTCGACGAGGCTGCTCAAGCCGGCCAGCAACCCGTCCAAGGGGACGCCGTCGGGCAGCAACTGTGCGGTAGCCGGTGCGGGTGGCCCACCGCTGGCCGCGGCCGGCTCGGGCGTGGTGAAGGGTGGCCGACATGCCGCGTACTGGCTGGACTGCAGGGTGCGAAGCGTCATGCCGACGACGGCGTCGGCCCGCAACTGCGCCGGGGAACGCTCATCCCCGGCTGCCCGGGCGGAGGCGGCGACGGCGTCCAGGGTTGCATCCAGTAGGAACGCGTCCAGGCTCGGCAGGAGCAGCCGCATTTCGTGGACGCCCTCGCCTGCCTGGCGGGGCCGCGTGACATGCCTGCGGGCCTGGTTGCGCTTGCGGCGACTGTCGGCGTCGTCGGGGTCCAAGGCGGCCAGGGCGCGGTCAATGTCCTTGGCCAGCTGTGACGTCGTCCTGCGGGATGCGCGGGGCAGGACCTGCTCCTGCACGGCCCTGGCCACCCTCGCGTCGGCATCCTCCAGGCGCTGCACCACCAGGGCGGTTTTGCCCGTGTCCAGCAGGCCGGCCCGATGCAGGGTCTCGGTGGCCGCGAACTCGGGTTGCAGCAGGGCCTCGCCTCGATCCAGTATCCGACAGGCACTCTGGCGGGTGGTGCCGAGTCGGCAGGCGATCTCCCCGCCGGTGGTGAAACGGCGCTCCTCCTTAGTCACCAGGCATTCGAGCCGCCCGTCCGGACCCCAGGGAGCTGCGCCGCGGTTCATCTCCGGTGTACGGGCAAGGCACGCCGCCGCTGCGCCTTCGCACCACGACGCCCAGGCGACCAGCCGGTGGCACGCCGCCACCAGTTCGCTGAGCACCTGCGCGCCCAGCGCGGCCAGGCGGTCGATGCCGGTGCCCTCGCCCCAGTCCACGCCCCGCTGTGCGGAGGTCTGCGCCAGGGCGCGGTCGGCCGGGCTCGTGATGGTGTTGAACAGTGCCTCGGTGTCCGGAATTCCCAGTATTTCCGCCAGCTCGGCGATGCCCACAGCGTCCGCGGTGGCAGCGCCCGCGGCGCTCGCTGTGTCGGCGGCGCATGCGGTGTGTGCGGTGGTTGCAGCAGGCTCCGCGCCTGCGTTTGTTGCGGTCTCCCCGGCGGCGGAGCGAGCCGCGTCACCGTTGGGGGTGGCGGCGACCAGTATGCCGGCCAACATGCCCTCAACCAGGCTCGCCAGGCCCGCGCCTGCGGGTACTTCCGCCAGGTGCGCGATCAGCGCCGTGGGCTCCTGTAGGACCCCGGGCCCGGCCGTGTAGGCCTGTTCGGCTCCGGGCCAGGACGCCGCCTCCCCGTATGAGGCATCCCAGGCAACGCTCGCCATCGACCCTCTCCCGGTGCCGGGCAGCCCTGCACGATCCGTCGGGGATGCCCTGCCGGATCGCCGCTCCGCACCGTTGCCTTCGTACATGTGTCCACGGTATCGCGGGTCACCGACACGAATTCCACCCCCTTAACGTGCTCGTCCGGTTTGCAGGGGCGGCGTGCTGGTCGGCGTGCTGGCGTGCTGGTCGGGGCGTTGGGGTGTCTGCTGCGCCGGTTGGTCGTTAACAACGCTACTTAACGTTCTGCTGTATACCTCTGGGGCCTTCAGCAGACGGTTAACTGGCGTTGTTAACCCCGAAGTGGCGTTGCAGACGATGAAGTGGCGTAGCAGATGGCCCCGCTTCCAGGCGCAGGGCTGGCGGCAGGCTCATTGGGTCGGCCCGAGGACGGCCCCGTCGGCCTGGACGCGGCCGTATCAGCCCGGCACCGACCTCATCGCCCCCACGACAATCGCACCCGAGCTCCCTCACCCCCGCACCCTCAAACCGGGGGAGCCCCTTAACCCGGGGCGCGTGGGGCGCGCGCCGGGCTGCGATGAGTGGATCCATAGACTGCGAACCATGAACGACACGGTTGGGCCCGGGGTTGAGATCGGCCTGCTCGGACACCGCGAGGGTGCAGTTGCTGCTGCGGCCACGGAGCCAGATGACGCCGCCTACGGTGCCCTGGTCGGCGAGGCGGCGATCCGGGGTCTGCACCTGCTGCCCCCGGCCGACTGCGCGGGTCTGACTATTGAGGAGGGCTTCTGGGGCAGGCCGTCCGGCGCAGCCGACGACTTCGTCGATGACGGTGCCGTCGGCTGGTTCCAGGTCGGGGTGTCGCGGGAGCTGACACCCGCCACCATCTCCCTGGTGTGCGAATGCGCCTACGCCGCCTGCCGGGACGTCGGACCATTCACGTTCCAGGGGCTGGCGTTGAGATTCCCCGCGGAGCGGGTCGTCTACGATCATTCCCTCGTCACCAGCATTGCGGAGCGGCTGCCGGTGCACGGCCCGGCCGCCATGCGTCCGGTGACGATCACCGTGGCGGGGCGGGAAGACGCTCACGCCGTAACCGGGCTTGGAGGCACGTTCTCCACCATGGATGACCTGCTGGCCCTGGTTGCCGATGCCGCGGGCTGGGAGTTGCGCCACGAGAAGATGGGTTCACCGGACGTATCCGCGGGAAGGGCATGTATGGGCATGCGGGTGCCCTACTGGTCACACACCATGGCCGCCTTCCTGTGCGCACTGGTGCTGGCGGCCGACGACGCCGGAGTGCTCACCGGCGTGCGCGTGCGGCTTGGAGGCGGCCCGACGGCGTGAGCGGTCCGGCGGCTCGGGTGCGTTCCACGACCTTGGTGCTATGGCACGACCTTGGGGTACGTTCCACGACCACCCGAGGGTCGTGGAACGTACCCCAAGGTCGTGTTTTGCGTGTTGCCGGTCCGGCGGTTTCAGGCGGGTGAGGCCCCGGTGCGCAGCAGCCCCTCGGCGAGGGACGGGGTGATGGGCAGGCGACCGATCAGCATTGCCTGAAGTGCATGGTAAATGTCTGGTTTGCCCGACCACGCGGCCGAGATCGGCCGATCCTGGGAGTCGAGTTCCCCACGCCACTGGCCGGGATCCTCGATCAGGTGCTCACGGGCCCAGGCGGCATAGGTGTCGATATCGTGCTCGTAGGAGTTGTCTCCGGTGATCTGCCGGAGCGTCTCCGCCGCGCTGATACCCTCGCACAGCACCCAGGACATGCGCTCGCGGACCACCGGATAACCGTCGAAGTCCACCGTGTACACGAAGCCCTGCTCGCCGTCGGCTCCCCACCCCTCCTGCAATGCCTTGCGGTACATGCCGGTTGGAAGGCTGTCCAGCAACGGGTCGTAGCCGATCCCGACGGCGGTGCAGGCGACGCGCACCTGGACCATCAGTCGCGCCCACTCCAGCCAGTGCCCCACCTTCGACCCGTAGGGGCGGACGGCGTCGGTGGGACGGTCTCGGTTGTAGTCGAGGACGGCGTTCCAGGAGTCATCGAAGTGCTCGGGCAGGCGGAAGGCGTGGGTCACCACCTCGTGGGCGATGCGGCCGGTGATGCGTGCAGCGCGTCGGAGATGGAGGGGGTCATGGGTGGCCGAGTAGGCCGCCAGCAGCGCCTCGACCGTGTGCATATTCGCGTTGGCCCCCCGGTAGTCGTCCACGGCGAGGGTCTCACGGTTCCGGGAATCCACCACCATCCCGGCCGCCTCGTCCCACCACAGCCGGTCGAAGGCGAGCAGGGCGGCGTCGAGCAGCTCCTGCGCCCGTGGCACCTCAGCCATGCGGGCGGAGGCGGCGGCCAGGATGACGAAGCTGTGGTCGTAGGCGCGCAGCGGGCCCGGCTGGGGCGTGCCGTCGAGGTTGACGGTACAGAGCCAGGCCGCGGTGTCGTCATCGCGCAACGGTCCGTCCAGCAGGCACGCGACGCCGTGCGCGGACAGGACGGTGCAGTCCGGATCACCCATGAGATGCCCCAGGGCGAAGCAGTGGGTCATGCGACCGGTGATCCACAGCTGCACGCCGCGCTCGGCAGCGATACTGCCGACGTCGTCGAGCCAGCCGAATCCGTGCTCGGTGCGGGAGCGCTTGCCGAAGGCGAGCAGGCTCCAGGTCTGCGCATCGAAGAGTTGGCGGGTCATGAGCGTGGTCATCGAGTCCTCCTCGACCCAGGGCGGGCTCGGCCAAGCGTGGCACGGATGACGGGTCGGTTTCAATAGGGTGTATCAGGAGTGAGCACCCGAACCGAATGGGCCTTCAGCGCGGTGGCGAGCTCGGCGCTTGGCCGCTTTGCTGATGGTGCGCCACTGCTTGGGGTGCAGCGGGTGATCGGTGGGCAGGGTCTTCCAGGTCTTCCAACTGCTCGGCTTGGCCGGGCCGGCGAGCAGTAGGCCCGCGGCGCGCAGAGGCTGCGTCAGCCCCTCCATGACGTCAATGGCGAAGTACTCGGGGCGGCTCCAGTAGGTTCCGGAATGGAGGGAGAAGTGCCAGCAGATGAGCTCGCTGGCTGCCGTGCGGCCGCCGAGCGGCCGAGCCAGCACCGCCAGACGCAGGCGTCCGTGCTGGCGGCGTACCCAGGGGAGGGCGAGCACGAACGGAAAGACCTCCGTAAGGTAGTCGGCCAAGAAAGCGGTGGCCTCGCTGCCCTCGCGCAGGACCACGCCGGTCCACGGCCCCCGCTCGGCCAGCACCGAGTCCAGGTCCCAGGTCTCCAGCGAGAAGCCCTGTGGTCTTAACAGGTCGATGACGAGCCGCACCGCGTCTCGGGGCGGCGCCGCCACCTCGAAGCGGCGCATGGGCTGCGCCTCAATCCATCCCATGACCGCCTGGCCTTTACGCCAACACTCTGACCGACGTCGCCGCCCTGATCGGCGCTACTCGCCCTTGAACTTCATGCCGGCGGTGAAGCCCATGGGATTGAGCTCGAAGGCGCTGGCCGTGGCCTCGTCCAGTGCGGCGAAGTCCGCGTCGTCCTCAAGGGCCGGCTCATCGTCGTCGAAGATGGCCTCCATCTCCTGGGTGTCGCCCAGTGACAAGTAGGACTGCTCATCCCAGTGCTGCGGCAGGACGGTGTTGACGTAGTCCGCCACCGCCTCCTCGGTGGCGACGTCGTGCTGCCGCTGCTCGGACATGTACCAGCGGTGCTCCAGCACCTCGTGGAAGATCTCCGCCGGCTCCAGCTTGCGGCGCAGCTCCATTGGGACGGCGGAAATGGTGGGCTCGAACACCTCCGCCAGCCAGGCGTGCGCCACCTGCTCGACCGGCTCGTCCTTGCGCCCGGTGACGGTACGGAAGGTCTGCAGGTCGTTGAGCATGCGCTGCCCCTGCCGCTCCTGCACGTCCAGGCCGGTCAGCCGCATGATCTGGCGGTGATAGTGGCCGGCGTCGACCACCTTCGGCTGGATGATCATGCGGGTGCCCGAACCGTCCGCCTCCGTCTTCATGGTCAGCTCGCCGACGTCGAATCCCAGCTCATTCAGCTTCTCAATGCGGGAGCGCACGCGCCACCGCTCGCCCAGGTCGAAGGTCTCCTCCGCGGTCAGCACCTCCCACAGCTCGGTGTAGCGGCTGACGATCCGGTCGCCCACCTCGATGGTGTCCACGCTCGGTTCCAGCAGGGCGCCCGCCTGGAGGTCCATGAGCTCACCGATGATGTTCGTGCGGGCGATGTCGATGTCATACAGGCGCTTGCCCTCGGTCAGTCCGTCGGGGTACAGCTCGCCGGTCTCGGCGTCCACCAGGTAGGCGGCGAAGGCGCCCGCATCCCGCCGGAACAGCGTGTTGGACAGGGACACATCCCCCCAGTAGAAGCCCAGCAGGTGCAGCCGCACCAGCAGCACCGCGAGGGCATCTATGAGCCGGGTCGCGGTCTCGGGCCGCATGTACTGGCTGAACAGCGCCCGGTAGGGCAGCGAGTAGGACAGGTGCTCGGTGACCAGGACCGAGTTGAGGGCGGAGCCGTCCAGGCCGGTGCGGCCGGTGATCACCGCCGTCGGCGTCACGCAGGGTGCCCCCTGCCGCAGCAGGTTGCGCAGCAGTTCGTACTCGCGGTGGGCAACGGACTCGCCGATCTCCTTGACGGCGATCACCCGCTCCGACAGGTTCACGAAGCGAACGATGTGGCGCGACAGTCCCCGCGGGAGGGCGGCGAGCACTTCCGCCGGCCACTCCTCCAACGGGACCTCCCACGGGAGATCGAGCAGCGCCGGGTCGATCGTGGCCGCGGTGATCTGCATGGACTGGGGCATGTGCGCATTCTCTCAGGTCCGCCGCGGATCGGTCCTCGACGGCGCCGGGTCGTTGCAGGCGAGACGGCTCGCCTTGTGGTCATCGGATCGGGGCGAACGATACATGCGGTTCGTGCGCCCGCCGTCGGCCTACGGCCGGGCCCCGCCCCTCACACGAGGAACGGGGCCCAACCTGATGGCCTTTGCGTGGCTCGGGCCGTTGGCGCGCCTGCGGTCGAAGTGGGCCGACTCAGGCGGGCAGGCGCTTGCCGGTGGATGCGGAGAAGATGTGCTCCTCGCCCGGCTTGATGCGCACGTACACCGTCTCGCCGGGCTCCGGCGCGGTGCGCGGAGGAACGCGGACGATGATCTGGCTGGAGTCCTCACCGGAGCCGAGCTTGTCCTCGGAGCCCTCGGCTCCGACGAGCTCGCCGTAGATGTAGGCGTCGCTGCCCAGCTCCTCCACGAAGGACAGCCGCACCGGGATGGAGTGGTCGTCCTCGGCGGAGACCACCTCGAGGGACTCGGGGCGGAAACCGATGACGATCTTGTTGTTGTCCTCCGGGACCATGGCGTCGAGCGTGGCCCGGGACAGCTGGACGCGCGCGGCACCGATGGAGGCGATGTCGCCGTCGACCGTGAAGCGGCCCAGGTTCATGGCGGGGGAGCCGATGAAGCCGGCCACGAAGTCGTTGGCGGGCTTGTCATACATCTCACGCGGGGTGCCGACCTGCTGGAGGATGCCGTCCTTGAGGACCGCGATGCGGTCACCCATGGTCAGGGCCTCCGTCTGGTCGTGGGTGACGTAGACGGTCGTGACGCCCAGCGAGCGCTGCAGGGACGCGATCTGCGTACGCGTCTGCACGCGCAGCTTGGCGTCCAGGTTGGACAGTGGCTCGTCCATCAGGAAGACCTTCGGCTTGCGCACGATGGCGCGGCCCATGGCCACACGCTGACGCTGACCACCGGACAGTGCCTTCGGCTTGCGGTCCAGGTACTCGGTCAGGCCGAGGATCTTGGCGGCCTCCTTGACGCGCCGGTCGATCTCATCCTTGGGAGTACCGGCGATCTTGAGCGCGAAGCCCATGTTGTCGTGCACCGACATGTGCGGGTACAGGGCGTAGTTCTGGAAGACCATGGCGATGTCACGGTCCTTGGGCTGGACGTCGGTCACGTCGCGGTCGCCGATGAGGATGCGGCCGGAGTTGACGTCCTCGAGGCCTGCGAGCATGCGCAGGGAGGTTGACTTTCCGCAGCCCGAGGGGCCGACGAGGACCAGGAACTCGCCGTCGGCGATCTCAAGGTTCAGGCTGTCCACCGACGGGGTGTCGTTCCCCGGGTAGATACGGGTGGCGTGATCAAAAGTGACGGTTGCCATAAAGGTATCCCTTCACCGGCAGGTACGTGCCGGACGATCCGTGGTGAAAGGTGCCGATGCGTGTCCGCATTGACACGTGCCGGGGCGGTTCGCCCCAGGCAGGACTAACTGTGTCATACGACGGCGCGGTGCAGGTAGTCCGACGAAGCTAGGAAAACCCTGAAAGGGGTGTGAATCACCTCACGTCCCCGGTGGTTGGGGTGCCTGCCGGTACTGTGGCGCCATGACGCAGATCCCCGACGGTGCCACGCCCGCATCTCTGGCCGGACTGCGCGCGGGCGCGGACGTCGGCGGCTACCGGCTCCTGCGTCGCCTGGGTGCGGGCGGCATGGGCGTGGTCTGGGAGGCCGTCGACGGCGACGGGCGGCACGTGGCCATGAAGATCCTCCACCCGCAGATCGCGGCCGATCCGATGGCTCGTCGTCGTCTGGACCGCGAGGCCTCCGTGCTGGCCCGGGTGAAGGACTCGCGGGTCGCCCGCATCCTCGACATCGAGACCGGCGACGGCGCGGACGGCTCCGGCGTCACCTTCGTCATCACCGAGCTGGTGGACGGCCCCACCCTCCAGAGCGAGGTCGACCACGAGGGCGTCTACCGCCTGGACACCGACATCCGCGACCTGTCCGACCTTGCGCACGGCCTGGTCGATGCGCTCGACGCCGTGCATGCGGCCGGTGTCATTCACCGCGACCTCAAGCCCTCCAACGTGATGCTAGGGGCGCAGGGGCCGGTCCTGATCGACTTCGGCATCGCCCAGGTGGCCGACGACGTCCGCCTGACCCAGACCGGCCAGGTCACCGGAACGCCCGGCTTCATTCCGCCCGAGATGCTCGACGGCGGCGAACCCGCCCCCGAAGTCGACTGGTACGCGCTGGCGGGCGTGATCCTGTTCGCCATCACCGGCCGTTCGCCCTTCGGCTCCGGCCCCTGGCAGGCGGTGTTCCGCCGCGTGTACGCCGGCACCCCGGAGCTCGGCGACCTGGAGGAGGCTCAGCCCGCGCTGGCGCGAGCCTTCACGGCGGCCCTCGCGCCCGAGGCGGCTGACCGCCTGCCCGTCCCGGACCTGCTGCGCGTCCTGGATGAGATCGCCGACGGCGGCACCGGTGAGGTCGCCCTGGCCGAGGTGCTCGGGGAGGAGGACTCCGCCGCGCAGGCCGAAGACGGGGAGGGTGCGGCCGCCGCTGAGGCGAACACCAGCACCGGCACCTACGGGTCTGTCTATGACTCCGGGCACTATGACTCCGGACGTGACGCCGGACACGGCTCCGGGCGCGTGTCCGGATACGGCTCGCCGCCCGGCGCCTACGGCTTCCTGTCCGCGCCCGCTTCGCCGCCCCTCACGCCTGCGTCCGTCCCGGTGCCGGGCCACTCGGGACAGGCGGTGCCGGCCTCTCCGCCGTCGTTCGTGCCGGGCAGTGGCGCGGTGCCCGTCCGGCCCGTCGCGGAGCCCGCCCGGCGGCCCCGGAGCCCGCGCGGCCCGCCCCGGAACCCTCCCGGACGCCGTCGGCGTACCCGCAGACCCAGTCCGGCGCCCCGGCTGCGGCGGTGCGGGCGGGGGTGCCCGAGTGGGCCTTGGAGCCCCGGCGCCATCGCGCGGTCATCGCCGTCTTCTGCCTGATGCTGATGGCGCTGTCGCTGCCGGTTCCCGGATGGGTGCTGCTCGTGTTCTCCGTGCTGGTGGTGATCGCGGGGACTGTCGGGCGGGCCGATGACGCCCGCCGCTGGCGCCGCCTGAGCAACGGCTACGCCTCCAGCGCCGACAACTCGCGCATGTGGGCGTCGGTGCCCTGGTACCTGGTGCGCTCCCTGGCGGCGAGCGCGGCCGCCTGCGCGGTGGGGGCGCTGGTCGCCCTCGTCGTGTTCTACTTCACGGGGAGAGCGCTCGGGTTCGGCGACTCGGGCGAGCCGACCGTCCTGACCTCCTGGAGCAACTACCACCGGGTGGGGGTGTGCCTGGTGCCCTCCGTCGCCACCTACATGCTGGTCACCTGGTTCGTCCCCTGGGGCTCGCCGACACGCCGCGGTGGCGCACGGATGGCCGGTTCGGCCCTGCGCAGCCCCTCGAACCGGCTGATCGGCGTTGCCGTGTTCGCGGCCGTCACTGTGGGTGTCGTGGTGCTGTTCATCCTCGGTGCGCTTCCGCTGGCGCGCATGGCCCCCTTCAGCATCTCCTAGCCGCTCAGCCGGCCGCCACGTCGTCGCGGCCGTATGCCGGGCGGTCGCGTCACCCGCCCGACGGCGTGAGGCAGGCCGCATCCGGTGGCCGTGCCTTTGGTCGCGTTCCCAGGCAGAATGCATACGGTGTCAGCTGCATGCAATGCATGCGGTAGGCGCGTTCAGGACATATCAGGGACTGTGGTACGCGCAGTATTCGCAGTGGCGCCGATTTCGACTTGAGGAGTTGCTTGTGGCTTCGAACCAGCCCCGTCCGACCAAGGCCGAGCGTCGGGAGGCGGCGCGCGCCAAGGCGCAGGCGATGCGCGAGGAGCAGGAGCGCCGGGAGCGGCGCGCCCGGATCACTCGGCGCAGCCTCCTGGGCATCGGCGGCCTGGCCGTGGCCGGGACTGTGGCCGCGGTGGTCATCACCGAGCGCAATAAGGGTGCTGTGGGGGGGAAGATTGTTACGGAACTGGCCAGCGGTGAGGGATTCCCGGCCACCATCCGTGCCGACGGCTCGCTCGTCTTCGGTCCTGACCTCCAGCCCGGCACCAGCACGGACGGCGCCCAGAACCTGCACATCTACTTCGACTACGCCTGCCATCACTGCGCCAATTTCGAGCAGCTCCACAAGACGGAGTTCGAGACGCTGCTGGAAGACGGCAAGATCAACCTGGTGCTGCACCCCTCGAGGTTCCTCGGAAGCAGTTGGAGTGACATGGTGTGCAACGCCATGGGTGTCGTCCTCGATCAGGAGCCGACCTCAGCGTTCGCCTTCCACCAGGCGGTCATGGCTCGCTTCGCCGAGCTCTACGCCATCGGAGACTACTCATCCATCACCGCCGAGTCGGTCACGCAGGCCGCGACGGAGGCGGGAGTCAGTGACGCCGTCGTCGAGCAGATCGGCTCCGCCATCACGGCGAACACCTATGGCGCCTGGCTCGATCTGTGCGACACGACCTTCGCGGAGATCCCGATCACCGGTACGCCGACGGTCGCCCTGGGCACCGAGAAGCTTGAACTGGCCGACATCGCCACGGAGACCGGTATCACCGACCGTCTCTGAGGCGGGAGCGGCCGCGCGGGAGCGGCCGCCTCTGGGCGTTCCGGGCGGGAACGGGTAAGCTCGCCCCCGCATGCCGCGTTAGCTCAGTTGGTAGAGCAGCTGTCTTGTAAACAGCAGGCCGTCGGTTCGAGTCCGACACGCGGCTCCACACTTTCCCGCATGATCGTGCGGGCGGCCGGTCCGACGCCGGCGCCGGGCAGGGGCGGATGATAGCCACTGTGCTAGCCATCTCGTCTGTGGCCTGACCGTGACCTAGCGGAGGGTGTCCCGGTACGCCTCCACCACCCACCTGGGCACGTCCAGCTCGACGGCGAGCGCACCCACGTGCGGACCGACCAGCACCTCCGCCCGCCGGTACTCCCCGGCCGTGATGAGCCTGCACGCCACCAGCCGGTCGATCCGTGTCTCCACCGGCCGGGACTGGTGGCCGTCGTCCCCACGGCGTGCGTGCTCCAGCTCGTGCATGAGCGTCGGCACGGCCAGCCGGTCGGACATGCCGGCGCGCAGGTAGACGGTGCGGGTCGGCTGGTGGTAGCAGCCTCTCCACCGGCCGAGGGGCAGCCACCGGACGGTGACGCCGCGCTCGTCGGCGCTGGCGAGCACGGCTTCTAGTGGGGGTCTCACGGCCCAGCACACTAAGCCGCCCCTCTGACACATATTGCGAGAGCCCGCTTGTAGACGCGCGTCTACAAGCGGGCTCTCGGCGTATCCAGGGGCGCGGACTACGGCGTCCACATGCCCTCCTCGTCCTCCTGCTCGGCACCGGGGATGTCCTGGGCGGCCAGCTCCTCAGCCGGGGGCAGCCCCTCGGGCCAGCCGGGACGCAGCTGCACCACATCGCCGTCGACGGCGGCCTCCTGCTCGTCGATCTGCACGACGTCGGCCCACTCGGGATCGGTGGCCGCGATTGCCTCCGCCCGACCGATTATCTCGGCGGCGTTGTAGCCGATCGCGCCCGCTATGGCGGCTATCTCCCCCACGGTTGCGGGCGGCGTGTCCAGACGCAGGATCTTCGACACCCGATTCTGGGACAGACCTGTCTTAGCGCCGATGTCCGAGTGCTTGACACCGGCGTGGCGTACAGCGTCCGCGAGGAGTGATTGGACCAGACGGTCGAGCGGGCGGAGTTGCTTCGCAAAGGCCATGCCCCAATCATCTCGCGCCCGTCACCGAAACGCAACCCAATAGGGTTGCGGCAGAACCCTATTGGGTTCTAACGTGCTCACATGAGCCGAAACCCAACAAGGTTCTGGAGCTTCGACCAAGAGGTCTCCGGCGTCGTCCGTGCAGAACTCAGCCGAGCCCGCATCAGTCAGGCCGAGATGGCCCGCCGCCTCCACATGCACCCGAACGTGTTCGGGCGGAAGTGCCGTGGGCAGGTGGCGTTCACCGCCTCCGAACTGGCCGATGTGGCGACCGAGCTAGGCGCGACCGCCGCCGCGCTGATCGACGAAGCCGAAGCCCGGTACCGCGCCACCCACGCCGCCGACCAGGCGGCCTGACCCACCCCGAACACAAGAGTGCCCCCGCCGGGAACCAGCCGACGGGGGCGAGAGAAAGGAAATCTCATGTCCCAGCCTACCAGCAGCCCCCGACACCGTGAGGGCTACTCCCTGATCCGCGACATCGCCCTCACCCTCGCCCGCATCACCAGCAAGGAGGCCCACTGATGACCGCCATCCACGTAACCACACAGGCCGAACTCGACGCCGCCCTCCACAACCCCAAGATCACCTACGCCGAGCACGAGATCATCATCTGCAACACCGACGGCGAGTGGATCACCATCGGCAACGACCACGGCAAGGATATTCGGGCGTGGGGCTCCGCAACCGTCGAGGCGTGGGGCTCCGCAACCGTCCGGGCGTCGGACTCCGCAACCGTCCGGGCGTCGGGCTCCGCAACCGTCCGGGCGTCGGACTCCGCAACCGTCCGGGCGTCGGGCTCCGCAACCGTCCGGGCGTCGGACTCCGCAACCGTCCGGGCGTGGGGCTCCGCAACCGTCGAGGCGTGGGGCTCCGCAACCGTCCGGGCGTCGGACTCCGCAACCGTCCGGGCGTCGGGCTCCGCAACCGTCGAGGCGTGGGGCTCCGCAACCGTCCGGGCGTCGGGCTCCGCAACCGTCGAGGCGTCGGACTCCGCAACCGTCGAGGCGTCGGACTCCGCAACCGTCCGGGCGTCGGGCTCCGCAACCGTCGAGGCGTCGGACTCCGCAACCGTCCGGGCGTCGGGACTCTACGTCGTCACCCGCCGCCTCTCCACCAGCGCCACCGTCACCGGCGGCACCATCCTCGACCTGACCACACTCGACCTGACCCGCATCGACGACTGGGCCGCCTACCACGGCGCCCAGACCGACGACGGGATGCTCACCCTCTACAAGGCCATCCCCGCCGACGGGACCACAGGGAAGCGGTACGGGCACCCGGTCGAGTGGCCCACCGGCGGCGGCATCGTCGAGTGCAACGACTGGGTCCCCGAGCCCTACTGCGGCGGCGGGCTCCACCTGTCCCCGACACCCTGGCAGGCACGCCAGTACCTCGACAGCGAGGACCAGCGGGGCGCCCGCTTCCTCGAGTGCCGTGTCCCGGCGGCCGAGGTGATCCCGCTGCACGGCGACAAGGTGAAGGCGCCGTCGGTGGTCGTGGTCCGTGAGGTCGACGCCGACGGCAACCCGGTGGCTGGGGGTGAGGCCCGATGAGCGGGATCATCACCGAAGCCGACGTACCCCGCGGCAACAACACCGAGGTCTTCACCTACAAGTTCGGCGACCACGGCATCCGCGCGCTCCTGGAGGGCGACGAACCGTGGTTCGTCCTTGCGGATCTCTGCAAGGCGCTGGATCTGAGCAACCCGAGCATGGTCGCCAAGCAGGTCGACGTCGATGCCCTAAGCAATGCTGAGGTCATCGACTCGATGGGACGCACGCAGTATCCTGTCGTCGTCTCTGAGGCCGGCATGTACCAGGTGGTCTTCCTGAGCCGTAAGCCTGAGGCCAAGGCATTCCGTCGGTGGGTGACTCGGGAGGTGCTGCCGTCGATCCGGCAGCGGGGCGGCTACCTCACCCCCGCCGCCGTAGAGCGGGCGCTGACCGACCCCGACTTCATCATCGGCCTGGCCACCAGCCTGAAGGAGGAGCGCGCTCGGCGTGCGGCGCTGGAGGTGCAGGTCGAGGAGGACCGGCCGCACACGCGCCTCGGCAAAGCCCTGTCCGCGTCCGGCGGGGAACTGCTGGTGAAGCAGGTCGCCGACGCCATCACGCAGGAAGGGATCCCGGTCAACCAGGCTCAGCTATTCAGGTGGCTGCGCTCCCACGGCTGGCTCTGCAACAACAGGGGCACGTTGTGGAACGCGCCGACGAAGTGGGCGCTCGAGCGCGGGTACGTGCGCGCCACGGCCACGCTCGTCACCACCGGTCACGGCGACATCGAGAAGACCACACCGAAGATCACCGGCCCCGGGCAGCAGGTGCTGATCGACGGCTTCACCACCGGCAGGTTCACGCTCGACGACGGCAAGGGGGCGGCGGCATGAGCGCCAGTGTCACGCCCCAGCCGGTCGCCTACACGGTCCGTGACGCCGCACAGGCTGCGGGCGTCTCCACCGACGTGATCCGCCGCGCCATCCACTCCACCGGCGCAGACGGCGAGATCCCGCCCCTGCCCGCACGCCGCCTCGGCCGGCGCCTCCTGATCCGCCACGAGGACCTGGCCGCCTGGGTCGACGGCCTGCCGGAGGGCTGACCCATGGCCGACCGTCTCATCCGCCGCGTCGGGCTCGCCCTCATCGCCATGGGCGCCATCGCCGCCCTCCTGTCCGCCGCGCACGGCACCTCCAACGTGGCCGCCCTGGTCGCCGTCGCCGCTGGCACCGCATTCATAACCATCTCCTATGACAACCCCGAGGAAGGGAACTGACCAATGAGCATCTACCAGCCCGCCTTCGCGCTCACGGACGCACTGATCGACGAGGCCGCACGCCGCGGCTTCGCCCTCCGCGGCCCGAACTTTTTCGGCGGCGACGGCCGCTTCTCGGTGACGCTGCACGCCGACGGCGCCGTCGCCTCACGCCTGGACGGCATGGGCTTCCGCCTCCGGTGGCACTACGAGTCCTCCGGGACGGTCTGCGCGGTCCACGGCCGCAAGTTCGAGGACGTCACCGGCCGCCGCTGGCAGGTCGACGTGATCCGCACGGTCGGGCCCCTCTCCATGTACGGCCACCTGCTCGACGACGACGAGGACGAGGAGGCGGCGGCATGACCAGCACCGACCTCACCATCCGACAGGACCAGACCGAGTGGACGCCCGCACAGGTCGCCGCCCTCCAGCAGCTCGGCGTAGCCGACGCCTCCGACGCGGACCTCGCAGTCTTCCTCCACCAGGCGCAGCGCACAGGCCTAGACCCGTTCGCCCGGCAGCTGTACATGATCGGCCGCTACGACCGGCGCAGCGGCCGCACCAAGCAGACGATCCAGACCGGCATCGACGGGCTACGGCTCGTGGCCGCACGCCGCGCCGAACGCATGGGCGTGCCCCTGTCCATCTCCGCCGCCGAGTACGCAGACCCCCGCACTGGGAACTTCCGGCCGGTCCTGCCCGCCGGCACCATGCCGCTAGCGGCACGGGTGACCGTCCGGCTCGGCGAGGGCACCTATGAGGCCGTCGCCTACCTGTCCGAGTACGCGCAGACCGGCCGCGACGGCAGCCCCATGGGCATGTGGGCTCGCATGCCCATGACGATGCTCGCCAAGTGCGCGGAGGCGCAGGCGCTGCGCAAGGCATGCCCGATGGACCTGTCGGGGATCTACACCGCCGAGGAGATGCAGCAGGCGGACCAGGCTGCTGCCGACCGGCCGCAGCGGCCCGCCCAGTCGTCTGGGCAGTCGCAGCAGGTGGCGTCGTCTGGGCGTGAGCGGCTCGTCGCCGAGTGGCTGACCGTCCACGGCTACGACTCCAGTCCCGCCACGGTGCAGCGGCTCGTCGCCGAGGCCGAGAAGGCGGGCATCGACGCCACCCCCGACGCCTACCGGGCGTGGCTCGACGGCCAGCTCGCCAACGCATCCGCCAGCAGCACCGGCGAGGCGGTGGACGCAGAAGTCATCAACGTCGACGTCGACGTTGAGGACACCACCATCGACGCCATGGACGGCGCCGAGATCATCGGAGAGGAGACCGTGGCATGAGCACCCGCATTGACTGGTCGCAGGGGCCCATCCCCTGCAAATCCTGCGGCCGCCCCATGCGGCCAGCCAGGACCAAGACGGCCGACTGGCCGGGCACGGTCGTGTGCCGCAGGGACGGGCTCTGCCACGCCTGTGTGGAAAAGGCACGGCGTAAGGCCGAGACCGGCGCGCCGGGCCCGCAGGTGTCCGTGCCGCACCGCAACCCGGCCGCCCTCGCCGCGCGGGGCGGGGCCCGTCTCTCCTGGGAGCGGGCGATCCCCGGCGGCGGCGAGATCCCGCTCGCCCACTGGGAGGCGGAGGCGCTCGGCGCGGTCGCGAAGCGGGCGCGGGAGCTGCGTCTGATCCTGTGCGGACGCCCGGACATGACGGTGGTGCACGGCCGCACGCCGCGCATCAGGGCGGTGGCCAGGGTCCGCCCAATGACCGACACGGAGGCGGCCACCATAGCCCGCCACGGAATGCGGGTGGGTGAGGCAGCATGAGGCTCTACCTCGCAGGACACGACTGGGCAGGCGACGCCGACCCTGTGGCGGAACTCCGTGCGGCCGGGCATGACGTGCGCGTCCCCGCCGCCATCACCACCAGCACCGTCACCGCAGGCGCACGCCCCGGCGACACCCCCGAAATGGCCCTGTCCCGCGCCCGCATGCGGATGCTCGTCGACTGTGACGCCATCGCCCTAACACCCGGGTGGCGCGACGACACAGACGCGCTCGCCGCCGTCGACTGGGCCGACACCGTGGGCCTCCCCGTCGAGGAATGGGAGGCATGGATATGAGCCCCGACCTGACTGTCGGATCACTGTGCACCGGCTACGCCGGCCTGGAGATGGGGCTCCGCGACGCCGTGGTGCCCTGGACGCCGATCCGGTGGGTGGCGGACCCCGCCCCCGGCCCCGCGCGACTCCTCGCCGGCCGCTTCCCGGACACGCGCAACTACGGGGACATCACCGAGGTGGACTGGTCGCGGGTGGAGCCCGTCGACGTCATCACGGCCGGGACGCCCTGCCAGGGATTCAGCCTCGCCGGGCACCGGCGAGGCCTGCTGGACGCCAGGTCGGCGGTGATCAGGCATATGCTCCGCGCCGTCCGCAAACTCCGGCCACGGCTGGTGGTGTGGGAGAACGTGGCGTCGGCGCCCGCCGCGTGGGTCGCCGGGGAGCTGGACTCCGCCGGCTACCGGACCGCTACCCGCATCGTCACGGCGGCTGAGGCCGGCGCCCCGCACCGCCGCCGGCGGGTCTTCGTCCTCGCCGCCCGACGCGACGTCAGCACCTATGGGCTAGGACGCACCCTGATGCCGGTCCTGCCCTACGACGGGCCACGGGCGGGTCTCCTACCCACGCCGACGGCCAGCATGCACACCGGCCCAGGACGCGGAAGACGGCAGGGCGGCCCCAACCTCCAGACCGCCATCCGAGAGGGCCTGTGGATGCTGTCGGACGCACGCCGCAGGCAGCACATCTGGGAGCGCCGCATCGGGCGGCTCATGCCCGACCCCGAGGACGACCAGGGGCGCCTGAGCATGCGCTACGCCGAATGGCTGATGGGCACCCCCGACCGGTGGGTGACCGGCATCGACGGACTCACCCGCACCCAACAGGCCCAACTCATCGGCAACGGCGTCGTCCCCCAGCAGGCCACCTACGCCATCCACGCACTCGCCCGCGACCTCGCAAAGGACGCGCCATGAGTGCCGATATTCGTTTGAAGGAGCCGCTTATCTGCCCGCCGGGGATGGTCCTTTATGAGGCGGTATTCCGGCGGCGGGTTATCTGCCTGGTCCGCCAGGACGGCGGCGGGTGGGTGGCCTGGGACAAGGAGGGCCGCGCCAGCGGGACGACCGCGCGCGACGCAGCACAAAACTATTACGACACGTATTTGAAGGGCAGCAACTAATGGCATACAAGATTTCGGTCCTCATCCCCAAGGGTGAGTGGATCGCATCCAACGGGCCCGCCGGGCGCCTCCACTGGGCCGAGAAGGCCCGCCGCGTGAAGGCGCTGCGGGAGCGGGCGGGCTGGACCGCACGCCGAGCACGCATCCCAGCCCTCCAGCGGGCACGCATCGACGCCTACCTGCACGGACGCACCCGCCGCCGCGTCGACCCCGCCAACGCCTACCCCACCATCAAGGCCCTGGTCGACGGGCTGGTGGACGCCCACGTGCTGCCGGACGACGACAGCCTGCACCTGGACGGGCCGCACATGTACCAGGGGTCGGCCGACCCCGCCATGACCGAGGGCTGGCACCGGATCACGCTCATCATCACCCCGCTGGTGGTCCTCGCCGACGAGGACGACGTGGACGGGCAGGTGGCCGCATGAGCACCACCCGCCTCCGCGACCTCGCGGACCTGATCCCCGCCGGCGCGTCGTCCGCGCCGGTGCCTGACAGCGTGGCGTATGAGCTGCTGGAGCGGCTGGCCGCTGCCGGCGGCCCTGCCACGTGCGCGCACGGCCACGAGTGGTCTATTGCGACCGCCCGGGTGCGGGTGCGGCGCCGCCTCGGGCGTGGCATCACCCTGGAGCGCGACTGCCGCATCTGCAAGCACGAGGCGTGGCGCGAGCGGGTGCGGCACACCCGCCACCAGATGAAGGGCGGGCGCCTCACATGACCACCACACGTCACCTGGACGCCAAGCAGGCCCGGCAGGAGGAAATCGCCCTCGCCTACCAGGCCGCCTGCGAGACCCGACGCGGCAAGCGCCACGGCGTCGTCGTAACCCCCGTGGAGGTAGTGGACCACCAGGTCCGCGCCGTGCTCCAGCTGGCGCAGGACCAGCACGGCCCGGGCAGGGACACGCTCATGCGTATCCGCGCCCTGGACCCGTTCGGCGGGACCGGCATCTACCTCGCCCGCCTCATCCAGCTGGTGCCCCTGGAGCCCTGCGACAAGATCATCCTCGCCTCCCGGGCGGTGATGGTCGAGATCGACCCTGACGCCTGCCAGGCCGCCGTCGCCAACCTCCGCCAGGTCATGGCGGAGGAGACCGGCCAGGACCAGATCACGCCCCTGGTGTGCCAGGCCGACACCTACGGCGTCGGGGATGAGGTGTGGGACATGACCTGGCGGCTGACCCACCTGTACCGGCCGTCACGAGGGGAGGCCGCATGAGCGCCGACGACCGGTACGTGATGCTCGCCCTCGGCAGGCTCCGCGTCTACCACATCGCCCGAATCGTCTCGGTGGGCGAGTGCCCGCACCACGACCCGGTAGCCAACCTCGCCGTCCTGTGCGACGGCGGCGGCTGGCAGATCCACGGCCGCCCCTTCGGCCGGCCCATCACCGACATAGAGGGCCGCGACGACATCTGCCGCGCCTGCCAGGCCGCCTACCACCACACCGACACCGCCACCGCCGACGACGGCGGACTACTCGACCTACTGGAGGACTGACCCATGACCGTGACCATCCCCGCCCGCGAATTCGCCCGCCTAGTTGACCGCGTGACCGCCATCGTCCCCGACGACCCCGTACCGGTGCCAGTCCTCCGCAACGTGCACGCCTGGACCGCCGACGGCCGCCTGCTCATGGAGGCCACCGACCGGCACGTGCTGCTCCGCACCCGCCACACCGCCGACACCGACGACGCGGACCTCGACACGCTCATCCGCGCCGAGCACCTCACCGTCGCCCGCCGGGCCATCCCCGACCCCACACCTGTGCCAGAGACCGACTGGGAGGACTCCGAGGCATGGATCACCACCGTGGACCCCGCCAAGGACTGGACGGTCACCATCCGGGCCAGCGACGACGGCGAGCACGTCCACATCACCATCCACGGCGACACCGAGGTGACCATCACCGACGAGACGCGGCCCCTCAGCGAGTGGCCGCCCCTCGACGCCATCTGGGCCAATACCCGCGTCACCGCCGGACAGGACGCCACCTGCTACAACCCCCAGCTGCTGGCCGGACTCCTCCGCGCTGCCCCCGACGGCGAGCCCGCCGTCATCTGGCACTCCGGCGGGGAGTGCCGGGCCACCGTGGTGACTCTCGGCCCTGACACGGTCGCACTCATCATGCCCGTGGTACTGGGCACCCCTGACGTGATCGACCCAGTGCCGGACCCTCGCGACGGCTGGCCCGGCCTCCTGGCCGACGGCGAGGAGGGGCAGGCATGAGCGCCCGCACCGAGTCGGCAAACCACTGGTACGCGGTCCGCATCCTCGCCGACCACTACGCCGCCAACATCCTCGAATCCGCCGCCGGCGAGGTCTGGGAGCACTACCCCGAGATCTCCGAGGCGGCCGCTATGGACCTCACCGAGGTGATCGCCCACCGTATCGAGGCGCCCCACCCCGGCGCCGTCGCCTGGGCCGAGCGGCAGCTCGCCCCTACCGGTGGGGAGGTGGAGTCATGAGCCACCCGCTCGACGTCGCACTCCGCCCGCTCACACTCCCGCCACCACGCGGCCCAATCCCACACGGGCTCATGGAGATCACCAGCCTCGTAGGGCAGGTCGCCGACGGGTGGGCGCTACGCACCCGCACCGGCAACCTCGAGACCCCCTACGCGCCCGCCGTCATCCAGCACCGCAGGTGGCTCCTCGACCAGCTCACCTACCGGTGCGCCCTGTGGGCCCACGCCGAGGACATCGACGACCCCGTGACAGCCATCCGTGACACCTACGACGCGGCACCGTCCGCGCTCTCGCTCGACGAGGAGGACATGGACGACTACGAGCGGATGCGCGTGCTCGTGGATGCGCTGGGGAGGGTCGCCCATGCCACGCCCGCCCTGGACCTCGCCGACGCCCTGGTGGAGCTGGCCATGCACGCCGCCACCTGGGCCACCACCATCACCACGCAGGAGCAGCCATGAGCGTCACAAAGCGCACCCGCTACGAAGTCCTACGCCGCGACAACTACACGTGCCGGTACTGCCACTCCACCACCAGCGAGCTCACAGTCGATCACGTCATCCCAAAGGCGCTCGGAGGCAGCGACGACGCCAGCAACCTCGTGGCCGCCTGCCGCGACTGCAACGCAGGCAAGACCTCTACAAAGCCCGACGACCACCTGGTCGCGGAGGTCTCCGAGCAGGCCGTAGCACTCGCCGCCGCCCTCAAAACCGCACTGGCGAGGCGCGGGGACGAAATCGCCGAGGACCGCCTATGGGCTGAGAACGTGCAAGCGTGGTGGGACGACTCCGCCGACTCCTACGACTGCCCATGGGCGGCGATGGATGACGGCTGGGAGCAGACCGTGATCCGCTGGCGGAACCTCGGCGTCCCCGCCAACGTCATCACCGACGCCATTGACAAGGCCATGAGCCGCCGCAAGGTCACCGCATCACAAAAGTGGAAGTACACCTGCGGGATCGTCTGGAACATCATCCGCGAAGCGGTAGACGAAACCACAGGCCACAGCGACGCCACACCACAGAAGTGCGGGCACTGCTGGGCATGCCTCCACCCTGAGGCGGCCGACGAGGAGGAAGGCTGCGTCATCTACCACGCCCTCGAAGCTGGGGAGTCCGACTACGAGTGCCCGATCTGCCACCGGTACGACTGCCTCTACGGGCTCGGCATGGATGACGGCATGCAAGACGAGTACCGGCGGCTGATCGACCGCTTGCAGCCTGCGATCGACCACTACAAGACATGCCCAGAGGTAGACCGATGAGCCGCGACTACATTCCAGTGCGGCGCACCATCTGGACCGACCCGGACTTCCGCAAGCTGACGGTCGGCGCCCAGCACCTCTACTTCTTGCTCCTCACCCACCCGTCTATCAACTTCTGCGGCGTCGTCGACTGGAGGGAGGCGCGCCTCGCCGCGCTCACCGCCGGGCAGACGGTCCGATCGCTGAGGCAGGCCGCCTGGGAGCTGGGGCAGGCGGGATTCATCGCCGTGGACCCCGACACCGAGGAGGCCCTGGTCAGGTCGTTCGTCCGCCACGACGGCGCCCTCAAGTCGCCGAACATCACGCGGTCGCTGGTCAAGGACTACGCGGCCATCGCGTCCCCGATGCTCATGGCGATCGTCTCCCGTGAGGTGCGCAGGGCGTTCGAGGAGCACCCGGACTGGAAGGGGTACGACGCGTGCCTGGAGGTCCGCAAGCAGTTCCCCGAACCGGAAGCGAACCCTTCGGGAAACCCTTCGGGGAACCCTTCGGGGAACCCTTCGGGGAACCCTTCGGATTTGGTTCCAGATTGGTTCGATTCGAGTTCCCCCGAAAAAAGGGGAACCCTTCAAAATTCGCTCCCCCATCCTGTACCTGTACCTGAACCATCAACATCTAACGATGTTGATAGCTCACGCTCCGCTGACGCGGAGCGTGGCGCGCGCGCACACGACGACGGCACGCTCGACGTCGACGTCGAGGACGCCCCGGCCCCGAAGCCACGGAGACGGCACAAGCCCGCAGGCCCGCTCCCCGACGACTGGCAGCCCACCGACGAGCACCGAGCCCGCGCAGCCGCCGCAGGCCTCGACATCGACCACGAGGTGGACATGTTCCGGGCCCACGCCGAGAGCACCGACCGGTGGCAGGCGTCCTGGAACGGGGCCTTCACGACGTGGCTCGGCAAGTCCACCGAACGCCGTCAACAGCACCAGCAGGGCTACCGCAACCAGGCCCAAGTGCTCGCCGACATGCGAGCCCAAGCCGACCAGATCACCCGACAGCAGCAGGACGCCAACCCCCAGGGCGACGCGCTGCGACTCATCGCAGGAGGCCAAGCATGATCACCCCCAGGGACGCCGCCGACGCCGTGACCTACCTCGTCGCCGCCGGAGCCACCACAGCCCGCGACGCCCAAGGCCCCGTCTGGGCCGACTACCTCAACGACCAGGTGCCCGGTGGCCCCGACACTGGCGAGTTGCGGCCGGCCTGCCGTGCGGCGATCCGCGCCTGGCAGGACGCGGGCCGCGCCTGGCAGATCAACGTCGAGCACCTCGCCCAGGCGATCCGCAGGGGCCGCAGCGAGCGGATACGCGCCGAGGAGGACGCCCGGGGGCCGCTCCGCCCTGCAGGCCTCGACCACGAGCCCGACCTCGCCAACCGGTGGATCCAGGCCGCCCGACGGGCGGTCGGCACCGGCCAGGACCGGGCCGCCGCCGAGCAGCACGCCTGGCGGGCCATCGGCAGGCAGCCGCCACCGCCGGAAATCTCGATGGACAACCTCGTCGGCCGCGAGAAGGCGCGGGCCGTGCTCGCGGCGATCGCCGCACGCAAGGGCATCCCCCGGTGAGCCCGATCGTGTACCGGCCCCGCGACCTCGAGCGCATGGGGCGCGGCCGCAGCGTCCGGGCCATGTGGGCCGACCACGACCGCCACCGGGACGCCTGGCACCAACAACACACCAGCCAATCCGCACAAACCCAACCGATCCAGGAGGACACAACCATGACCAACGAGCCGATCATCACCATCATCGGCAACCTGACCGCGGACCCCGAGCTGCGGTTCACGCCGTCGGGGGCGCCGGTCGCGTCGTTCACGATCGCGTCCACGCCGCGCACCTTCAACCGGCAGGCGGGCCAGTGGGAGGACGGGACCCCGCTGTTCATGCGCTGCCAGGTCTGGCGCGACGCCGCGGAGAACGTGGCCGAGTCCCTGCGCAAGGGCATGCGCGTGATCGCGCAGGGGCGCCTCGTGCAGCGCTCCTACACCACCCGCGACGGCCAGGACCGCACCGTCGTGGAGCTGCAGGCGGACGAGGTTGGGCCGTCGCTGCGCTACGCCAGGGCGCAGGTCGCCAAGACCCCGCCACGCGGCCAGGGGCAGCCCGCGCAGGGGCAGGGCGGTGGTGGCTGGGACGCCCCCGCCGGCGGTGCCGCTGGCGACCCCTGGGCCACCCAGGGCGGCGACTCGGTGCCCTTCTAGGTCGCCCGCCACGACGGAACATGCCCAAATCTTGCACGGCTGCCCCCTAGACGGGACGAAAACGCCCCGCCCCCACCCCTGTAAGGGTCGGGTCGAGATCGGCCCGCCTAGCCCCCAAAACAAAGCCCGATACAAAACACAGAGAGGAACACCCCAGCCATGACCACCAGCCACGACAACCTCACCCAAGCCTTCAACGGCATCCGCGACTCCCTCCTGGCGATGCGCGACACCCTCAACCAGGCACTCGGCCACACCGCTCACGCCCAAGAGCTGGCCGCCGACCTCGACGACGCTGACACGGTAGACCACAGCGAGGTAACAACGCGCACTATTCCGGCAATGCATTTACAGCTCGGAATGACATACGCGCCCAACTACGGAACCGGCCAACACGAAATCACCGGCCTGGTATTCACCTCCCACTCCGTCCGCCTCTACCTCGACCACGGCGACAGGCACCTCACCTGCACGATCGACGACGACGTAAGAATCCTCGACAACCAGCAGGAGGAGGACATGACACCCATCCCCACAGCGCTCATCAACCGGCTACGCGACACCACTCCACACATCACCGTCGCCTGCAACAGCGAACGCGACGAGCTGCAGCCCATGCGGTACGCCATCGCCGAGCACGACACCGCCAAAGCCATCCTCGCCGCCGCCGACAGGGACAACTAACCCCACCCAGCACGGACAACCCACGGGACAAAACGCGCCCCCACAATCCAAGGAGCCGCACCATGACACCGCTAACCCGCCGCCGCATCCGCCACCTGAGGGCCACACCACCACCCGGACACGCCACCATCCCCATCCAGCTCATCACCGACCTAGCCGCACACCTCGACGCCATGGACCACGCCTACGACACCCGCGACAACTCCCTCTACCTCATCAACCGCGCCCGCACCCTCAACACCGCCCACAACATCGTCACAGCCGCACAGGAGCGCACCCGATGAGCATCTACACCGAAGACATCCGCAACCTCAGCATCGAAGGACTCATCCGCCAGGCCCGAAGCCTCACCCACACCATCGCCGACCCATACCAGCCCGCAACCGAGCGACGGGAAGCCGAACAACACCTCACCGACAACGCCTACGCCTACATCCACGCCCTACTCCACCGACTCGACCACATCAGCCAGGAGCGCTAACACCATGCACGTAACAATCACCGTCCAAGCCGACCACACCCCCGCCTGGCGATTCGACGCATCCGCTCAAACCAGTGCCGACACAGAAGAAGACACCATCCGCGAGAGCCTCCAGCTGGCCATCGACCTAGCAGACACCATCGATCAGCTCCGCGACGGCAAAGCAGCCCACAGCACACACCTCATCCTCCGCACCAACACCACCATCGACACCCGCCTCCTGCGCATCCCAGACATGCGCGGCCTGCACCTCAACTGACCAGGGGGACCAATGACCACGCCAGCACGCATGCTCACAGACCTAGCCCAATGGCTACCCCTCCTCCGCGAGCTCGAGCAGGGCAAGGGGCAGCCACGCAGCCCACAACCCAACCCCAGCCACGCCACCGACGCCGAGGGGCGCGTCCCCTTCGGCATCCGCGTCGACAACACCGACGAGCCCGCCGACGCCAGAACCGCAGCAGGCATCCTCCTGTGGGCCGCCACCTGGGCTGAGCACTGGGAGTCCTGGTACGGGCGCGCCCTCGGCGGCTCCCTCACCTACCTGGCCAGCATCGCCGACCAGGCCGCACGCCAGCACCCCGACGACTGGCAGGCACTCACCGACGAGCTGGAGCCGATCCACGCCCGTGTCGCAGCCGCCACCGGCCACACCGACCAGGACGACACCCAACACAGGTGCCCATCCTGCGGCGGACGACTCCAGCAGGCCGCCACCAAACGCGGCCTCACCGACAGTCGCCAATGCGCCACCTGCCAATCATGGTGGCCCGACGGCGAAATCATCGACGCCACCAGGCACCACACCATCACCACCACCAGCGACGCCGACGTGTGGGTCACCCGCACCGAAGCACGCAACCTCCACCCCGGCCTACGCGCAGACCTCCTCCGCCAATGGATCCACCGCGGACACATCCGCACAGACCACACCGGCAGACTCAACCTAGGAGACCTCAACACACGCACCAAAGACCTCGACACACGCAAGACCGCAGCGTGATAACCTGGTCGCGTCACGCAATCGACGCCGACTGCGCCCAAAACCGGAAGGCCCCGACACCAACACAAAGGTGCCGGGGCCAAACCACACCCAAACACCATGCCCTGGAGCACCAGCAACCGCCGCCAACGACTCCCCCGAAACTGGCCACAAATCCGCGCCCAAGTCCTCGCGCGCGCACACGGCCAATGCCAAGCCATCAACCACGCGCCCGGATGCGACGGCCACGCAACCGACATCGACCACATCACACCAGGCGACAACCACACCCTCAACAACCTCCAAGCCCTCTCCGCCGCCTGCCACCTAGCCAAGACCGCCCGGGAGACCGCGGCCCGCAACCACGCCCGGGCACGCCTCCGCCAGCACCCCGACGAGAAGCACCCGGGCGAAATCTGAGCGCGCCGCATCGCGCTGGCCCACCACGGGGTGGGGGTGACTCCCCTCCCCGGGCCTGCCGAGCAACCGCGGGATAGCAGCTCCTGGGCAGCGTGCCCGACTGCCCGGCTTTTCGGGGGCTGTTTTTGGGCTCCTGAGGGCCGTTCTGGCGGGCTTTCCGGGGCCTGTTGGGGGTCACCTACTGGCTTCGGGTTTTCGGCCCGCCTGTTGGCTGCCATTCCGGGGGTTTCGTTACACGCGCCGCGCGGTTGTGCCGTATACTAGGGCCATGGTGATGTGCGCGTGGTGCTGCGGCGAAGTCCCCCGCCGGGATACTGGGCGGCCAGGCCGGTTCTGCTCGGGCCGTTGCCGCGTGGCCGCGCACCGTGCCGCGAAGCTCCTGCCTGGCGTGCCGGTGGAGATGATCGGACGCGCCCGGTGGGTGCGCCGGGATGGGAAGCGGCCGGTCACGGTTGACGGCGCTCCGGCGTCGTCGACGGACCCGGGCACGTGGTCCCCGCTGCGGCGCGTGCTCGGCTCCCAGACCGGGTTCGGTGTTGGGTTCATGCTCGGCGGCGGGATCGGCTGCCTGGACCTGGACCACTGCCTCGACGGCGACGGCCGCCCGAGCGCGTTTGCCCAGCGTGTCCTGGACGCGTGCCCGGCAACCTACGTGGAGGTGTCCCCGTCTGGGACGGGGCTGCATGTGTTCGGCCAGCTTCCTGAGGGGCCGGGCCGGAGGCTTCCGGGCGTGGAGGTGTATTCACGCGCCCGGTTTATGACTGTGACCGCCCGCCCCTACAAGACGAGCGCGGCGGTTCTGGGCGACCTGGCCGAGGTCGCCCACGCGCTGACTAACTGACCGGCCGCCATGCCCCGGGTGGGCGGGTGGCTGGCGCCCGAGACCCTGGGAGGTCGTGATGTCCAAGAAGTACCCTGCGCCTGCGGGTCTGTCGAAGAAGGCGAACGCTCGCTGGAATGATGTGGTGAAGCGTTGGGACTTGCGCCCGGATGAGCTGCGCGTCCTGGAGGATGCGTGCCGGGAGATGGACATCATCGACTCCCTGCAGAAGGTGCTGGCGGAGGACGGGCCGCTTACTACCGGGTCCATGGGGCAGGTGGTGGCGCACCCGGCCTTGGGGGAGATCAGGCAGCACCGTAGTGTCCTGGCGGGCTTGCTGCGGTCGTTGAAGCTGCCGGACGATGCTGCCGGGGCGGGTGGTGAGGCTGAGGGGCGGTCTTCGGCGGCGAGGAAGGCGGCTCAGTCGCGGTGGGCTGTGCATCATGGCGCGGCCGCGTAGCGCGAAGCCGGCACTGCTGCACGATCACGCTGCCGAGTACGCGGAGATTGAGGCCTGGTATCGGGGCCAGCTGGCGCGCACGGTGCCGCCCGAGGGGCTGGCGTGGGCGCCGAACCGGATTGGTCCCGTGTGGGACTGGGAGCCGGGGCGCGGCTGGCTGCTGCCGGAGCGGACGATCGGCTGGCAGGTGCTCTCCTGGGCCGGGTTCTGGCTGAACGCGGCTGGCGGCGGCCCGTGGACGTACACGATGGAGCAGGCCCGGTTCATCCTGTGGTTCTACGCCGTCGACGACGCGGGCCGGTTCCTCACACCGAACGCCGTGCTACAGAGGTTGAAGGGGTGGGGGAAGGATCCGCTGGCGGCGACGATGAGCGCGGTCGGCATGATTGGCCCGTCCGTGCCCGAGCTGCACCCGTCCGGTGAGGTCACTGGGCGGGCGGAGCCAGACGCGTGGGTGCAGATCCTCGCTGTCGCCCAGGAGCAGACCGCCAACACGATGAAGCTGTTCCCGTCCTTGTTCTCGCCGGAGTGCCGCTCCTGGTACGGGGTGCAGGTCGGGAAGGCGAATGTGTGGGCGATGGATGACACTCGCCAGATTCAGGCGGTGACGTCTAACCCGCTGACCGTGGAGGGCGGCCGTCCCACGTTTGTGCTCAGGAATGAGACTCAGAACTGGGTGGCGTCGAATAACGGTCACGCGATGGCGGGCGCGGTCGACGGTAACGTCGCGAAGTCGACGCGTGAGCGGCAGGCCCGCATCCTCGACATCTGCAACGCCTACGTGGACGGGCGGGACAGTGTGGCTCAGCGGACGCGTGAGGGCTGGGAGAAGACGCAGGGGCCGCACGCCACGCACGCCGACTTCGGGCTGCTGTATGACAGCCTGGAGGCGCCGGAGAGTGCGCCGCTGACTGCTGAGGCGGTACCCGAGGTTGTGCGGGCGGTCCGTGGTGACGCCGTGTGGCTTGACGAAGATCGCATTCTGAAGTCGGTGCTGGACCCGAGGAATCCGCCGTCGGAGAGTCGGCGTAAGTGGTTCAATCAGGTGGCGGCTGAGGAGGACGCGTGGTTTAACCGCCGCGAGTGGGACCGGTGCGCCGACACCGAGCTGGTGTTGGATCCTGGCGACGAGCTGGCCGTGTTCTTCGACGGCGGCAAAAGCGATGATGCGACCGCGCTCATGGGTTGCCGCATCCTGGACGGGGCCGTGTTTACGCTGGGGATGTGGCAGCGGCCGCCGGAGGCTCGCGCGAACGGGTGGGTTGCGCCGCGTGACCGGATCGATGAGACGGTGCGGGGTCTGCTGGACACGCACAACGTGGTCGCCTTGTGGGCGGACCCGTCGCACACTCGCGACGACGAGACCATGGCCCTGTTCTGGGACTCAATCATTGACGGGTGGCATCGTGACTATGGGCGGCGTCTGCGCCTGTGGGCTGACGGCAAGCGCAAGGGCGGCCACTCGGTCATGTGGGACATGTCCGACCCCCAGCATGCCGAGGCTTTCGTGCAGCAGGTTGGGCGGACGACGGCGGAGGTCGGCTCCCTGGAGCTGGTGCATGACGGCGACATCCGGCTACGGACTCACGTGCTGAACGCGCGCCGCATGCCGACGAAGTGGGGCATGAGCATTGGGAAGAATCACCGGGAATCGCGCCGGAAGGTGGACCTTGCGGTGGCGATGGTCGGTGCCCGGCTCGCCCGGAGAACGTACGTGAATAGTGGCCGCCGTCGTGGCGGTAGAGGCATCTGGTAAAGACGAAAAGGGGGGTGGGGCTATGCGGCCGGCGAATGTGACTGCGCTGATCCGTGACCGGCTCGACGAGCAGGCGAGGACCGCCCGCGGCCGGTGCGACGACATTGACGCGCTGATGCGCGCCGACACGGAGTCGGTGTGGGAGCAGCTGCGTGCTGCAGCCCCGGCTGGTGACCGGAAGCGTGAGGCGGCCCAGCTGCGGCGCCTGTCCGGCACTCCGCTGCTGCGGCTCATCGTGGAGGAGACCGCCCAGCAGATGATCGCCGACGGCGTGTCATCCGATAGCGGGCGGGACACGGCGGCCATGTGGGCGCCGTGGGAGCGCAACGGCCTCCCCTCCCGGCAGGGGGCCCTCTACAGTGCGGCCCTGACCTACGGGCAGGCGTACATCCTGGCCCTGCCGGGCACAGCGCCGACCGTGGAGGGGACCGCCGCCGTCCTGTCCGCCTACAGTCCCAAGCACCTGCACGTGGTGTGGGGGGATGTAGCGGAGGACGAGTGGCCCCTCTACGCGCTGCGGACGATTCCTCAGCCGCATGGGCGCGCGTTCCGGCTGATCGACGAGGACGCCACGCATTTCCTGGCGGAGGACGAGTCCGGGCGGCTCGAATACATCGAGGCCCGTCGTCACGGCCTGGGCGTGTGCCCGGTCATCCGGTACGCCCCGTCCGCTGACATTGACGGCGTGAGTGTCGGTGAGCCCGCCCGCTTCAAGGTGGTGGCCGAGCGCCACCAGAAGAGCACGCATGACCGGCTCATGGCCCAGCACTACAACTCCTGGAAGGTGCGGTATGCGACCGGCCTGCCGGAGCCGGGCAGCACGGAGGAGGACAACCGGCAGAAGGCGGCCCTGTCCAACCCGGACCTGCTCACCGGCGGCGAGGGCGTAACGTTTGGCACCCTCGCCGAAACGTCATTGGACGGGCTGCTGCGGGCCGAGCAGGAAGACCTGAACACGCTCGCCGCCGTCGCCCAGAAGCCCGTGTGGTCCCTGTCCGGCGCCCAGCTGGTGAACCTGTCCGCCGACGCCATCGCTGAGGCCCGCTCCACCGAGCGGCTCAAGGTCCAGTCGTTCCAGCGTGCCCTGGGGCAGTCTCACGCCCGCCTGCTGCGCCTCGCCTCCCACATTGAGGGGCGGACGGATGACGCCGCCGACTTCGGGCTGCACGTGAACTGGCAGGACACGGAGGCCCGCTCCCTGTCGCAGGCCGCCGACGCCCTGGGGAAGATCGCCTCCCAGCTGGGCGTGCCCGCCGAGCTGCTGTGGGACATGATCCCCGGCGTCTCCCCGACGCAGGCCGACATGTGGCGGCGGTACGCCGACGAGCACCCGGACATGGACGCCCTGCTGGCCGCCCACCTGACCGCACAGGATGCTGCTGGTGTCCCGGACGCCTGACGGTCGGCGGCTCACGGACGCCTACCGGCGGGGCGCTAACGCGCGCGCCGAGGTGATCCGCCGCCGCGTCAACCGGCATTTCGGCTGGTACATGCGGCCTGACGACATCGACTACGGGCGCTCCCAGTTCATCGCGCGGGCTACGGGTGACGTGCTCGCCGGAGCCGAGGCTGAGCGGGCCATGACTGGCCGCTACCTGGCCCGTCAAGCCGCCGCCGAGGGGCACCGGGGAATTGAGGTGGTGTCCCCGACGCTCGCGACCGCCGACGTCGCCGAGACTCTCACCGTCCACGGCCCCGTCGCCTACAAGACGGCGAAGCTGCGGGGCCTGGATGACGCCACCGCGTACGCGTATGCGCGCACGCGCGTGTCCATGGCCGCCCGTGGCCTCATCATGGACGCCGGCCGTGGCATGGTCACTATGACGGCGCGCGCGAACGGGGCACGTTGGCGGCGGGTCACCGACGGCACCCCGTGCGCCTTCTGCGCAATGCTCGCTGGCAGGGGCCCCGTCTACGCCGAGGACACGGTGGACTTCGAGGCGCACTCGCAGTGCGGGTGCACGGCGGAGGAGTGCTGGGAGACCCCCGACGAGTGGGTTGCCGAGTACGCCACCGAGCGTGAGGTGGCGTGGATCAACGCCTACTTCGACGCCGCCGAAGAAGCCTCCGACGCGGGGCAGCCGAGGGTCGCCCCCGTCCGTAAGGCCGGCCGGAGCAGGGACACGGTACTGGCGCGGATGCGGCGCATGCACCCGGACCTGTTCCACGACGGCGTTTACCCCCGCGACTAGCACAAGACTTCCCGACCGCACCGTGTGGTCGGGGCAGGACCGCACCCCCGGTGGGTGCACCACACCACCAGACCCCCAGGAGGGCCAACCATCATGCGCAACAGCACTATGCGTCACCTGCTCCGGTACGCCGTCGACCCCGGCACTGAGGGCGGCGGCGCTGACACCGCGGGCGACGCGGACGCGGCCGCCACCACGGCCGACACCGCCAACCCCGACACCGACGCCGACGGTGACGGCGGCGAGGACAACGGCGACGGTGAGAACAGTAAGGAGGCCGACTCCCCGGAGGAGTGGGACCACGCACGCGCCCTCGCCAAGATCCGCAAGGCAAACGCCGAAGCCAAGGCCCAACGGGCACGGGCCAAGGCAGCCGAGCAGAAGGCGGCCACCGTCGACGACCTCACCCGAGAGCGCGACGAGCTGGCCCGCAAGGTGCACCGGCTAGAGGTCGCCGCCGAGTACGGGCTCGACCCGCGGCTAGCCGCCCGCCTACAGGGCGACACCGCCGAGGAGATGCGCCAGGACGCGCAGGAGCTCCTCGAAATGTTCGCGCCCCGCACCCCGCCGTCCCAGAAGCCCCGCACCGGTGACGGTGCCGCACCACGCCAGCAGGTGGAGCGCACCGAAACCAGCGACGAGGCCGCCAAGCGCATGTTCGCCAACCGCAACTAACCGAAGGAGCAGCCCACAATGGCTCACACCCTTTACACCCCCGAGCAGGCCGCGTCCTCCACGCTCGCGGCCCTCCGCTACCTGACGAACCTGCCCCGCACCGTCCGCATGGACTTCGCGGGCGAGTTCGTCGCCGGCCGAGGCCAGACCGTCAACGTCAAGGGCCCCATCTCTGCCGGCACCGCCAACATCTACACGCCCACCAACCGGCAGGCCCGAGACGAGATCACCTTCAACGACCTCACCCAGACCTGGATCCCCGTCAAGCTGGAGAACCAGATCTACAACGCCGTCCGCCTCCCCGACGACTGGGCGACCTTCACCCTGTCCAGCCTGGAGCAGGAGGTTCTGATCCCACAGGCAGAGTCCGTCGTGGATCAGCTGGCGGACCCGCTCCTGGAGGAGATGCGCGCCATCAAGGCACCCACCGCCTCCGGCACCGGCGCGGACGTGACCTACAACGCCGGCACCGCGTTGAAGTTCGCCGCCGACGGCACCGACGCCCTGAAGGTGATCGCCCGCCTGCGCAAGGTGCTCAACGACCGGAAGGTGCCCACGCAGGGCCGCACGCTCGCCGTCGGCTCCGCCATCGCCGCCCTCCTGCTCACCAACGAGACCCTGGTGCAGGCACACTCCGCGGGCACCACGGAGACTCTGCGGCAGGCAACCATCGGCACCATCTACGGCTTCACCATCGTGGAGGAGGCCGCTCTGCCGGAGGACTTCGCGATTGCTTACAACCGTGACGCGTTCGCGTTCGTGACCCGGCCGTCCCGCAAGCCGGAGGGTGCCGCCTATGGTGCCACCGTCGCCAAGGACGGCTTCTCCCTGCGGCACATCATGCACTACAACCCGCTTCAGCTGGAGGACCAGTCCATCGTGGACACGTTCTTCGGTGCGGCCACCCTGGACGCGAAGCGGGCTGTGTCCTGCGGCCTCGCCGCCGGCGACTGACACGGCAGGGGGTGAGCGGCGGTGAGCGACCAGTACAAGCTGGCGACCGTGGAGGATCTGGCCGGGTGGCTCGGCGAGTCCATCGACGATGGCACCGAGATGGTGCGGGCGGGCTGGGCGCTTGCCGCCGCCACCGGCCTTGTCCTGGACGAGACCGGCCAGGATGAGACCAGGTGGGAGCTGGGGCGCGTGCCGGCGCGGGTGCAGCATGTTGTGCTCGCCTGTGCCGCGCGCGCCTTCTCCAACCCTGAGTCGTGGCAGTACGAGTCCGTGGACGATTGGCGGGCGGGCGGCAGGCCGGTTGATGAGGCCGGACTGTTCCTCACTGCCAGCGAGAAGCGGGCGCTGTCGGCGTTCGCGGCGACGCCGACGAAGGGCATCGGGGTCATCGGCACTACCCGGCCGGTGTATCCGGCGGTGCCGATTGATCCGGTGGCTGACGCGCTCCTGTATGGGGGTGGCCGGTCATGAGGTCGCCGATGACTGGTCGCCGTCGTCGGCGTGCCGAGCGGCTGATGACGGACCACTGCACGGTGACGCGTCGTGCTGCCCGGCCTGTGCGTGACGCGACGGGTCGGGAGTCATGGCCTGAGACCACGGTCTACACGGGGCCGTGCAAGGTCCAGACCTACGAGGCGTACGAGACGACGCCGGAGGGTGCGGGCCACACCTACGTGGTGCAGCGCTTCCACCTGCACGTGCCCGTGTCGGCGCCCGCGCTGACCTCCGGCGACATCGCCGTAGTCGACAGTTACCCGCGCCCGTTCCGGGTCACGGGCGAGCTGGCGAAAACTCATCTGACGGCGCAGCGGGTGCCCGTCGACATCATCACCGAGTGAGGAGGGGGCGGCTGTGGCAGTCGCGATTGACACCTCGGAGCTGCGGGTGCTGGCGGCGGACATGCGCGCCGTCGACGGCAGGCTAGCCCGCCACATCATCCCCGTGGTGTCCAAGGGCGCGTTGAACATCAAGAAGCAGATTCAGGCGGATTTCCGGGCATCCGGGAACGCGGGCTTCCGGTACGTCGCCAACACGGTGTCCTACGACCTGGAGACATCGACGGACCAGATCTCAGCGGAGATCGGGCCGACGAAACCCGCCGGTGCCTTGGCGAACGTCGCCATCTGGGGCACATCCCGGGGTGGCGGCACGGTCCCCGACCCCGCCCGAGCCCTAGAGGCCGAGGCAGACGGATTCGCACAGCATCTCGCCGAGCTGGCAGGAGCACTCACATGGTGACACCACCGCTGCCCGTCATGGCAGACCACATCGTCGCCGTCGAGCAGATCCTGCAAGCGGCCGGGTGCCGCGTGCACATCGGTGACGTGCAGGAGCGGGAGCCGCCCCTGCCGTACGTGATGCTCCAGGCCAGCCCCGGGCGGCCGGTAGACGTCGACGTCGCACAGCGGCAGGTGGAGCTGGACGAGACCCTACAGGTCACCGTCGTCTCCTCCACGCCGCTGAACTGCCTGCGCGACCTCGCGGACGTCCGGGAGACGTTGAACGGCGCCGAGCTGCAGGTGCCCGGACGCAGATGCTTCCCCTTGCGCCTGACTGGCAGTGTGCCGGTGACCGTGGACCGGGAGGTGACCCGGGCGGATACGCGCATGCCGCCCGCCTACGCCGTCGACTCGTGGCGGCTCGCATCCACACCACTACAGGAGGACACATGACCACTGGCCTGGTCGACGCGTGGCGCACTGACACCGGCCGCCATGACCGGATCCCGGCGCACTGGCTGGAGCATCCGGTACTGGGCGCCGGGTGGACCACCACGCGTCCGCAGCATCCGGTGGCGGACTGCTGCGGCGCAGACACCGACACCGACGACGACGCCGACATCGACGGCGACGACGACTGACCCACCACCAACACCTATCTAGGGAGACACACATCATGCCTAAGACACTTGCTGACGGCCGCATCGCGCTCGTCGCACTCACTACCGCGCCCGCGAACATGTCCGCCCCGACCGTGGCCGAGCTGAAGGCCGGCACCCGCCTGGAGTGCCGCATCAACAAGTCCGACTACCAGCTGGGGGCCGACGCCGACTCCACGATCGACGAGCAGGAGCTGTGCAAGCGCGGCGCCTCTCAGGACTTCGGCCCCTCATCCTGGTCCGGCTCGCTGACACCGTTCCGGTACCTCGACGGCGACGGCAAGGCCGACACGGACAACGATGTGGCCTGGGATCTACTCAAAGTGAAGGGCACGCACCTGTGGCTCGTGGAGCGCGAGGGCCCCGCCTACGACGCAGAGTTTGCCGCCGGCCAGGAGGTGGCGGTGTACGAGTGCAACACAGGCACGCCGCAGAAGCCCAGCGACCGGACCACCGGCTACATCAAGCGCGTGGTGCCGGTGTCGGTGCTGGACGCCGAGGAGACCGCTGTCGTCGCCGCCTGACCTGGGCGCGCGCACCTAGTCGTGTCGGGCCGGTGGGGCACTCGCGGGGATGGTCCCCCCGCCGGCCCGACACCCACCAAATAGGACCGCACCCCGCACCAACTTTGAGGAAGGACTATCCCCATGACCGACGTTGAGATGAGCCTCGGCGACACCGTGCCCGCCGACGACGGCCTGTCCCGCGACGTGACCGACCCCGCCGCGCTCACACCCGAAGGCTTCAACCTGGAGGCGTGGATCGCGGGGGCGCGTCCTCAGCGGCGGGCCACCACCATCTACGGCCGTCCCGACCTGCTGGCCGACCTCGACGTGCTGGCGGAGCGGCTCACGGTCGCCCGCGCGGCGGAGGACACTGCCGGCGCGGCCCGCCTCGTGGCGGACATGCGGCAGATCCGCGAGCAGCTCGCACAGTCGGCCCTCGACGTCGTGGTGGAGGCGTCCAGTGAGCATACGCGGCGGATGCTCCGCGAGTCCCTGGGTATCACCGACGGCGCCGAGGTGACCGAGGAGCAGACCATCGGGTTCATTGCCGCGCATATCGTGGCCCCGGCGGGCATGGATGCTGCCATGGTTGCCCGGCTGGCGGAGGTGACGCCGCAGCAGGTCGCGAAGATTGCCGCCGCCGTCCGCACCTGCAATGAGTCTGCCCCGAGCGTGCCGGCCCCTTTCTCGCCCGCGTCCTCGACCGCCCCACGTCGGCGTGGCTAATCCAGTCGATCCGTGCCGCCCAGGACTGGGGGCTACCGCCCACGGGCCTGGTGTGGGCGCACGATGAGTGGACCGAGGACGACCGGCTGCTGGCGGTCGCGTACCGGCTGCACCGTGATGGGCTGTGCCCGTGCGGGTGCGGCTACCCGCGCTCGCAAGCATGGTCTGAGGATATGGACGGCTGGTATGAGGCCCGCGAGGTGACCTGCTACGCCAGGGCGGCCCGCGAGGCGTGGGAGCATGACCGGCGGGACTCCAAGGCCGAGCTCGAGCCGGGCACGCTCCTGGTGATCGACGACACCCGCCACACCAGCCGGTAGGCGCTACTCGCTGAGCCTGTATGACGTGTAGTAGGTGCCGTTGTCATTCCGGGCCTCACACGTCCACGTAGCGACGGCGGTCCCGCCGAACGAGTTCGTTGCCCTCACCACGCCGGTGATTGTCCACTGGTGGTCGACTGGCCCGTCGATCACGACGTCTGAGAACTGCGCCGATGATGGGTCTTTCAACCCTTTCTTGACGTGATCCTGGCAGGCAACTTTCGCCAGGTGGTCTGAGTCCTCGCCTCCGGTGCTGGAGTCGCACATCGACAGCAAGCCAGTCAACGCGGCAACAACGACGACGAAGCCGATGACTGATGTCAGGCAGCCGTGCCCCTTTTTGACTGGTTCGGCCGGTGTGTCTGCGCTCATCACAATTCCTCCACTGTGAGGCCCCTAGCAACCCCGCAAGCATAGAACGAAAGGCAGCTGATGGCTGACCGTACAGTGAAGGTCACACTCCGCGCCAACGTTGCGGATTTCAACCAGCAGATCAAGCAGGCGTCACGGACGCTCGATGAGGCTGCGAAATCCGCGGACAAGACCGGCAAGGCTGCCGACACCGGCCTCGGCAGGATGGCTCAGCGCGCCCAGCTCATGAGCGGCGAGCTGACCACCGCCGGGACCGCGATGGCCGCGTTCGGCACCGGCCTCCTCGCCGCGTCCACCGTCGCCGTCAAAGCATCCGCCGATTTTGCTGAGGCCATGGCGATTGTGCAGGCGGACACGCACGAGTCCGCCGAGAGCATGGAGCAGTTGCGGGCTGCCGCCATCCAGGCCGGTAAGGATACTGCCTTCAGCGCGGTCGAGGCCGCCGACGGCATTGACCAGCTCGCCAAGGCCGGCGTGTCGACGGCGGACATCCTGGGCGGTGGCCTGTCCGGCGCTCTCGACCTCGCGGCCGCCGGTGGTGTCTCTGTGGGTGAGGCGGCCGAGACCGCCGCGTCCGCGATGGTGCAGTTCGGCCTCGCGGGCTCGGATGTTACTCACGTGGCGGACCTGCTGGCCGCCGGTGCGGGCAAGGCGCAGGGCGGCGTGTCTGACCTGTCGCAGGCGCTCGCCCAGGGCGGCCTGGTCGCTTCCCAGATGGGGCTGAGTATTGAGGAGACGGTGGGTGGCCTGGCGGCGTTCGCGTCGGCAGGCCTTCTCGGCTCCGACGCTGGCACGAGCTTCAAGACTATGCTGCAGAGGCTTATGAATCCGGCGACAAAAGCCAAAAACCTAATGAAGGATCTCGGCCTCCAGGTTTACGACAGCCAGGGGCATTTTGTGGGCCTCGCGAACTTCGCGGGCCAGCTGCAGGAGAAGCTTGGCGCGCTCTCTGAGGCGGAGCGTAACACCGCCCTGTCGACAATGTTCGGTAGCGACGCTATCCGTGCCGCCGCCGTGCTCTACAAGCAGGGTGAGGAAGGTATCCAGGGGTGGATCGATGCCGTAAACGACCAGGGGTACGCCGCTGAGACCGCGTCCGCACGGCTGGATAGCCTCAAGGGTGACCTTCAGATCTTCGCGGGCTCCTGGGAGACGATGTTGATCGGCATGGGGGAGGGGGCGCAGGGGCCGCTTCGAAGTGTCGTGCAGAGCGCCACCGATGCGGTGAATGCCTTCGCGGAGCTGCCCGCTCCGGTGCAGCAGAGCGTGACGGTGATTGCTGGTGTGGCCGGTGCTGCCCTGACGGCGGCCGGTGGTGCCATGGTGCTACTGCCTCGTATCGTCGAGACCAGGACCGCCATGCAGTCGCTGGGGATATCCGCTGGTAGCGCAGCGAGTGCGGTCAAAAACCTGTTCACGTCGACGTCCCTCGGTGGTCGCGTGGGGCGAATGGGGCTTACGGCGGGTCTTATTATCGCCACGGGTAGCACTGACAAGTTCAAGACCAGTGTCACCGAGGCAGGAAACGCGCTGGCCCAGCTGGACATAACGGGTGCCTCGGCTGCGACCGCTTTTAAGGACTACACGGGTGCGGCTACATTGTCCGCTTCGCAGTTCGGAGCTATGCTGAATGACACTGCGGGTGGAATGTCGAATTGGGAGAAGGGGCTGACAGGGTTTGCGTCCGCAATGGATAAGGCCGCAAGCCATGTCGGATGGGACACGCGGTCGGACTTTCAGAAGTTCGCCGACGACCTTGCAGCTATTGATGATGCTATGTCTGCTATGGACTCCTCGGCAGCGGTTGACTCGTTCCGGCGGCTGGCGGAGATGACAGATGGGTCCGACAAGGCACTTACCGATCTCCTCGACTCTCTGCCTGGCTATAAGCAGGCATTGACGGCGCTGGCGACTGAGGCCGGCATGGCGGCAGATGACCAGACGCTCCTCGCGATTGCGATGGGGGATCTGGATCCGGCAGCGGTGGGTGCGGGTGCGGCCGCGAGGGCTGCGGGCGACGACGTGGCGGCCATGGGGACCGCTGCGTCCGAGGCCGCCGAGGAGCTGGCGGAGCTGATCGACGCCCTGTCGGACATGGCGCAGCTGGTGCTGGCCGAGCGTGACGCGGCTCGTGGCCTGGAGCAGGCCATCGACGACGCCACCGAGACGATCGCCGAGAACGGGCGGACGCTGGACCGTAACACGGAGTCGGGGCGCGCGAACGAGGCCGCCCTAGACGCTATCGCATCGTCCACGTGGAAGCTGGTCGAGGCGATGTACGGGCAGAATGCGTCGACCGAGGAAATGCAGGAGGCCATGCAGCATGGGCGGGACGCCCTGATTGCGGCCGCGCAGGCTGCGGGCATGACCGCCGAGGAGGCGGAGGCCCTGGCCGACGAGCTGCGCCTGATCCCGGAGAACATCACGACCGATGTCACTATGGATGCGTCGGAGGCGGAGCTGACGCTGGCGCAGCTAATGGGGCAGGTCGCTGACTCGGAGGGCAATATCACTATCGGCGCGTCCCGGGTCCCCGCCGACAAGACACTGTCCGAGCTTATCGGGCTGGTCGACAATTCCGATGGAACAATCACCATTAATGGCAATGATGGTCCCGCCCGCCTGAAGAAGGATAGTGTGAAGATCGCTATCGACAAGACCACCGGCACGGTCACTATCACGGGCAAGGATAATGCGTCCGGTAAACTGCGGACGATCAAGGCGACGCTTGACTCTATCCGGTCGAAGACAGTGACGGTCACGACGAACTACGTGTCTATAGGCAGCTCCAATAAGGCGCTCCAGGCTGGGGTGAACCGGCTCGCCGGGTACGCGTCCGGTGGTGCGGTCCGCGGGCCGGGCACTGCCACGTCGGACAGTGTGCCGGCGATGCTGTCCGCAGGTGAGCACGTGTGGACGGCAGCGGAGGTCGGTGCTGTCGGCGGGCAGGCCCGGATGCTCCAGTTGCGCGCCCTCGCCAGGCAGGGGCTCCTGTCCCGTGAGGTGATGGGCTTCGCCGACGGCGGCAGCCCCTCGGTGTACGGGGCCGCGCCGCCCGCGATCCGCGTCAACGCGGCCGCACCGACGGCGGCGCTGACTGTGGTGGTGGATAACCCGATCACGGGCGAGCAGCTGCGGCAGGAGATGACGACGGTCGCGGACGGCCGGATCGTCCGCGCAAACCGGCTCAACCGATAGGAGGCGGGGTAGACTATGGCTGTCACGGGATGGGTCGCCAAGCACACCCAAATGCCGTCAATCATCCCCGACCGTACGGGGCCCGTGTGGGCGGGTGACCGGCTCCTCGCCGTCATCGACACCGCCCACGTGGGTGTGCCGATCTCGGACCCGCTCGCCCCTGTCGGGGAGCCGGTGACGTACACGCTCGGCGGTAGCTCGGTGACGCTTACCCGGGGCAGCCTGGGCTCGCACATGGTCACCGACCCGACCGGCCACCAGGCCGCCATGATCCGGTGGCTCATGGACGACTCCACGGACATGGGCGTGTCCGTGTCGGCGATGACCACCGCCCGCGGGCGTGTGGACCGGTGGCCGCTGGTGCCGGAGCCGGAGACGGTCACCCTGGACTGCCTCACCGACGGCGGCAGCACCGCCACCATGCGCGCCCTGGCCGTGATGGCGTCCCGGCTGGTGATCGTGCATGACCCGACCGTCTGCCAGGTCCACGACTGCGACATCCCGCCCATCCGCCCGGTGACCGTCACTAAGGCGTCTCACCAGAGGACTGTGCGTAAGCCGGTGGCGCAGCGGCAGTGGTCCCTGACCTGCGAGGCCCGCGACGGCCTGGAGCAGGTGGGGGCGCCCACCTGGCGCGGTGCTCGCGGCCACGCGGCCCCGGTGGTCACGTGGGGTGAGTGGGAGGCCTACGACGGGACGTGGACGCCGCGCACCTACACTGAGGTCTGCCGCCTGATCGCGGGGATGCCGCGATGAGGGCCGGGCCAGCCACCGAGGACCTGGCCGCCGGGCTCGCCGTCGGCGTCGACGTGCGCGTGATCCGCGCGGGCCGGGTGCTCGCCACCAACGTTCCGGCGGCGGACGTGGTGCTGGAGTGGTCGTCCGGCCGGACCGTGCCCGCCCAGCTGACCTACACCGCCCCCGCATCCTGGGTCCCGCAGGTGCCGCTGGACCCGCTGGGCAGGTTCGGGCAGCGGTCCCTGGTGGATGTGATCTACCGGGCGCCGTCCGGGCAGGAGTGGCGGGTGCCGCTCGGCCAGTACGTGCACACCGGCTGGGAGGCCGACGGCGACAAGGTGTCGGTCACGTGCGCGGACCTGACGCGGCTTCTGGAGGACGACCCGATGGCGTGGCCCTCGAGCCCGCCGCGCGGCGCCACCCTCCGCAGCGAGCTCCAGCGGCTCGCTGGGACACTGCCGGTCGCCCTCGACGTCGGCGTCACCGACAGTGCGGTCGCGACCACCACACAGTGGGGCACCAGCAGGACGGAGGCGGTGCAGTCGCTCGCCACCAGCCGCAGTATCGGGCTGCGCGTGGAGGCGGACGGCGTACTGCACGCCTACCCGCTCCGAGACGCGAGCGTCGTCGACGTGATCTACCGGCAGGGTGGGCTGCTGATATCGGCGCCCCCGGCCCCGGCCGGCGAGGTGCGCCGCCCGAACCGGTGGGTGGTCACCGGATCCACCACCGAGGGTGGGAAGGAGACCCGGTGGACGGCGACCCGCACCAGCACGGCGGCGCCGTATGACGCGGCCGGGTATGGGTGGGTGACGCGCCATGAGGAGGCGTCGGATGCTGACAGCCAGGCGGCGGTCAACCGGGCGGCGGACACGATCATGCGTGAGGACCTGTACGCGTCACGGGCGCGGTCGCTCACGATCGTGCCGGATGCCCGCCTAGAGGTAGGCGACATCGTAGGCGTGATCACCGCGTCGGGTGAGACGTTCGCGGGCCGGGTGACCGGCTACAGCCTCCCCGTCACCGACCTGACCGCCACAATGCGGGTCGACGTCGAGGTGCTCGACTGGTAGCCCGCCCCATAGACCTAACTCGATAGAGAGGAGCCCCGAGGCATGACTGTGCCCCCGTCGCTGTGGCTGGACGCCGCCCCCGCGTCGTCACGCCGCGCCGCCCTCCAGGCGTCCGCCCAGCAGGCCGCGCAGGGGATGCCCTCCTGGGTGCTCGGCACCGTCACCGCGACCAGCGCCGATGACACGACCCTCCCGGCCGGGTGGGTGCGCGTCGCTATCCCCGCTGACGCGCCAGTGTCGGAGGCTACCGGCATGACTGACGGTGGCCTGTCCGCCGTCGGCGCGACTGTCCGGGTGACCCTCGACTCCACGGGGCGGGTCACGGGGATCTCCTCCCCGATCACGATCCCGGCCGGTGCTGACGCGGTGGCCACGGGTGTGCTCGGTGAGCGGATCGCGGTGGCTATGAGCGACGCCGCCCACGCGTTCGAGGCCGCCGAGGAGATCAGGGCGACCGCCGAGGAGGCGTTTGACCGGTCGGAGGCCGTGGCGGGGGAGCTGGCGTCTCAGCGGGCGCAGTGGGAGTCGACCGCCTCTGCGGTCGGGTCCCTGTCGTCCGCCGTCGATGGCCTGGACGGGCGCCTGGAGGCTGCACGGATGGTGGCGGATGACGCCCAGGCGGTGGCGTCTGCTGCCCGCTCTGCGGCGGACGCCGCGCAGGTGTCGGCGGACAGTGCGGCCTCCCGGGCTGCTGCCGCCCAGTCGGCTGCGGATAGTGCGGCGCAGTCGGCGCTGGTCGGCGGCATCGTCTGGACCTCCGGCTGGTGGGTCAACGCTGAGACCACCCGCACGGCGTCGGAGATCTCGACGTCGACGTCGGCGACGTCCGGCACGACCGGGCGTATCGGCACCCACACGCGCCCACTGCCCGGTGGCCGCACCTACCGGCTGGCGATGACCGCGTCCGCCGCCGGTGACGCCCGTATCGAGTACGGCCTGTACTACATGGACGCCGCCGGCGCCTACAAGAGGTCCTGGTGGCCGTCCCCCAATGTCTGGCAGCTGGCGGCGGGCACCAAGCGGGCGCTCCTGCACGCGGACCTGCCGGTCTCCTACCGCACCGGTGAGACGCAGGTGCAGGTGATCGCCTACCTGCGTGCGGGCGGGCAGCTGCTGACCGTGCACAGCGCGACCATCACGGACGTGACCGACATCTCCGCCGCGCAGGCTGCCGCCGAGCGTGCGCAGGCGCGGGCAGACCAGGCCGGGAACCTGGCGGCCTCCGCCGAGGCAGCCGCCGGGCAAGCGGAGGCGGCCGCCGCAGCCGCACAGGCGCAGGCGGAGACCGCCACCACGGACGCCGAGCGTGCGCAGGCCGCAGCGTCGGCGGCGCAGGCGACCGCAGCCGGAGCGCAGGCGGCATCCGACACGGCAGCCGCGCGTGCCGCAGCAGCGCAGGCGGAGGCGGACAGCGCCCGGGCCGCCGCCGAGCAGGCCCGGGCCGCCGCCGACCGGGCGCAGGACTCCGCCGACCGGGCGCAGGACTCCGCCGGGCAGGCGCAGGACTCCGCCGGGCAGGCGCAGGGCGCTGCGGATAGTGCGGCGCAGTCGGCGCTGGTCGGCGGCATCGTCTGGACCAGCTCGTGGCAGGCAGGCAGCACGATCACACTGACCGCGTCCGCCGCCACCACCTCCAACACTGCCACCAGCGGCAACATCACCAACCGGCTCCTGTCGCAGTACGCGCCCCTGCCCGGTGGCCGCACCTACCGGGTCACGGCCACAGTGTCCGCTGAGGCCGACGCGGGCGTGGACATGGGCGCGTACTACGGGACGGCGGCGGGCGCCTACGTCCGCTCCCTGTGGCCGGATGACCATCTCAAGGCGGTGCCGGCGGGGACCGTGCACGGCACCTACAGCCAGGATGTCACGGTCGACTACACCGGTACGGCGCAGACCCTCGCGCTCGTGATCTACCTGCGTGCCGGTGGTGCCGCACTGACTGTCCACCGGGTGACGATCATCGACGTGACCGACCTGCTGGCCGCGCAGAAGGCGGCGGACGACGCGGCCGCAGTAGCCGTCACCGCCAAGGCCGCCGCCGACGCGGCAGCCGCGTCCGCCCTGGGTGCGCAGGCAACCGCCGACGCCGCCACCGCCAAGGCCACCACCGCGTCCGGCCTGTACACCGTCTCCTCATCCAACCCGTCCGACTCCGACGGCGACGGCAAGCCCGCCGGCGCGATCTGGGAGGTCCGCTCCGGCGGCACGTCACTGCGCCGCTACGTGTGGGGCGGCTCCGCGTGGGTGCAGATCAAGGCGGGGACGGATTTCATCGGCTCGAAGGCCGTCGGGCGGGCGCAGATCGGGGACGCCGCCGTCGGTACCGCGCAGGTCGCCGACGCGTCCATCACGGACGCCAAGATCGGCAGCCTCAGCGTGAGCAAGTTGACGGTCACCGACGGCGCCACAATCCCCGTCGCCGTCATGAACGCGATCCTCGCCGACCAGGCTTTCCTGGGCCGCGTGCTCGCAACTAGCCTGTCGGTGACGTCGGACAATCTCCTGCCCGACCCCTACTACGACACGACCACGGCCCTGTGGACCGGCAGCTCCGCCGACTACCGGTCGGAGACCACCTACCAGGGGCACCCGTACGCCTACCGGATGGTGCAGCGGGCGGCCGGCGCATCCAGCATGACGCTCTACGGGCCCATCCTGCAGGAGGGGGCGCGCGTGCCGTGCACGCCCGGTGACCGGATCCTCGCCTCCAGCATGTGGTACTGCGACGGGGCCATGCCCACCACCGGCAGCGGCTTCTCCACGCAGGTGTATTTCTACGACTCCGCCAAGCGGCTGATCAGTGGCGCGGCAGGGAACCAGACCTGCAAGCCACAGGTGCCACTCACGGACCACCCGGTCGGCCAGTGGTTCCGTGTGGGTGGTGAGGTGCCGGTGACCGTGCCGGACGGCGCCGCCTACATGACGGTACGGCCCACGCTCTATTTCGCGGCGGGTACCACCCCCACGGAGGCGGTCGCCTACGTCGGCCACGTGGACGTGCACCGGCAGACCCCGGCCGTGGACATCACCGACGGCGCGGTCACCGCAGCCAAGATCCAGGCCAGCGAGGAGATGTGGTCCAAGATCGGCGCCTTCGCGGCCGTCACTACCGACATGCTCACCGCCGGGGACGCCACCATCACCGGGACCGCCGTCGTCGGCGACCTCGTAGGCAACACCCTCCGGGGTGGGCGCGTCATCGCCGGGAGCGGCACCGACGGCACCGTCCAGGCGGGCGACACAGACACCGGATTCGGCGTGTCGCTCAGCACGCCGTCCGCCGGGTCAGCCCAAATGTCCGCGAAGAATACCGGCCCGTACCTCATTTTCAGGGACAGTTCCGGGGCGGAGACTTTCTATGTCGACGGGGCCGGTAATTTCCGGATGAAGGATCGCGTGCGCGGCGGCACCGTGTCCCTCGACAACTACCTCGCATCCTGGACCTTCAACAAGAACCTCGGAATCTGGCAGCTACAGCAGCGCAAGGTCGAGTACGTAAATCAGGCGTGGGAATTCTTCAACGAGACGCAAATGCGAGTCATGTCCCCAACCGGGAAGCTCCGCCTGGAGCACCAGCTCACATGGGGCAGCTTCACGTCGCTAGCCGGATCGCTCATGATCCAGCTCGGCCTTTACGCGGCCTCCCCCACCGCACCTACTAGCGGCCTGTACGGAAGCGTCGCCAGAGCGCACCTTTTCGACGCCGTATCGGATTTCATCACCCCGGCGACCGGGGTAGAGATCGTGCAGGTGCAGGCTAATACCTGGTACTACGTGCGGGCAATCTGGAAGCGCTACGTGTCCGTGGCTGGAACCTTCAACACGGCCCGCTACTGGTCGCGAGTCACCCCCGTCTAGAAAGGACACGCTATGGCTCATAACACGTGGAATGGGGTGCCGGTCCCGGACGCCGGGGATGGCATCCTGTCGTCCCTGGAGGCCGCGTTTGCGGCGGCGGGCGTGATCCAGCCCGCCGCGAGCGTCGCAGCCGCACGGACGGCGCTCACCGCAGCCGAGACCGCCGGCACCACCCCCACCGCCGCGCACCCCGCATTCCTCGACGTCGGCGGCGTCATCTACCGGTCCACTGGGCAGAAGACAGCCGCCGGGGTGTGGTCCATCGCCCCGATCAATGAGCCGGAGTCTGTGGAGCAGTCGTATGCGGGCGGCACGATCAGCCGGGCGGCGAATAGCCAGCACGCGCTCATCACGTCCACGCTCCCCGTCCGCCCCTACGACCGCACCATTCTCGCATGGGGAATGGTTAACGCGGCTATTTCCGGCACTGTCGGATTGCGCCTGCTAATGCGCAACCGGGAGGGGAACACCGCCCGCTGGGAGCAGAATGAGTCCCAGTCCACTCAGTCCGTCTTCAACATGGACATTTGCCCGGCCGGCGTGAACCCGCAAGTGATTCTCGCCCTGTCATTTGGCGGCACCTCGGCGTCCACGGCCCGCATTTCCACGGCGGCGGACGCGAACCGGCTAATGGTGATCGCGTTCCCCCGCACAATGGCCTAACCGGCTGTACTACTGAAGGCCCCAGCCGCCCGGCCGGGGCCTTTCCCGTACCCGAACAACTCAACAGAGGAGAGAGAGCATATGGCACTGACAGGAATGGACATCGCCTCCTACCAGGCATCCCTTGACGTCCGCAACGTGGGCGGCGATTTTGTCATCATCAAGGCGACCGAGGGGACGCGATACGTCAATCCGTACTGCGATAAGCACTACCAGCAGGCCAAGGCAGCCGGGAAGCTGCGCGGCGTCTACCACTTCGCCCGCAACCGCACCAACAGCGCGGCCGCCGAGGCGAAGCACTTCGTCGACAACATTCGGGGCTACATCCGGGACGCGGTGCTGGTGCTGGACTGGGAGGACGGCTCCGGCGTCTCCGACGTCGCCTGGGCCAAGACCTGGCTGGACACGGTCACGCAGATGACAGGCGTGCGACCGCTGATCTACATGTCCGCATCCCCGGCGTCCCAGTACGCGTGGGAGACCGTTGCCCGGGACTACGGGCTCTGGGTCGCCGGATACCCCACGTCGGCGGCCCGTGGCCTGGAGGCCCCCGACTGCCCCTACCGGCCGGGCCACGGCTGGAACCTGGTGATGTGGCAGTACACGTCCTCCGGCCGCATCAACGGATACGGCGGCAATCTGGACCTCAACGTCTTCTACGGCGACAAGGCTGCCTGGGCGCGCTATGCGGGCTCGACGTCGACGGTGGCCACCGCCACGACCACGTCGACGTCGGCGTCGGCGGTGGTGGACCGGGCGCTGGACGCCCGCACGGGTACGGATGGTGCCCGGCAGCTCGCCATCACGGGCGTGCTGGGCTCCCCGACCCTGCGCCGCCTGCAGGAGGTCATGGGCACGCAGATTGGCGGGCCGGCCGCCCCGGCGTACGCCGCCCTACAGCGATTCCTCAACGGGCAGCTGTCGTCGGGGGCCAAGCGGACACTGACCGGATCCACCACGCTCGCCGCCGACGGCACCATGGGGTGGCGGTCCTGGAAGTGCCTCCAGTACTGGAGCGCGCACGCCAACCCGTCCTGGATGAGGCAGGCCGGAGGCCCTGCCGACCTCAACGGCGGCAACTTCAGCAAGTGGGTGACCGGCCGGGGTGACGCCCCGACGGTCCGGATGCTCCAGCACATACTCAACAGCTCCTACGCGGGCAGCGGCAAGCTGCTCTCCAAGTGAAGGAGGTCCCACCATGGGGAAGCATGTAGCACTCACCACGGACCGCACCATCGTCTCCTGGCTGACACCCGAGCGCAGGCGCGCCCTCTACGGGGCCGCCGCCGCCATCCTCGCGGCACTCGCGGCCCTCGGTGTGATCACCGGCGAGCAGGCCACCGCGTGGGGGCAGGTCGCCGAGCAGGTCCTCGCCGTCATCGCGCTCGTCGTGGCCGCCGTCCACACCGGCGGCGTCTACGAGGCGCCCATCGTGGGCCAGCCGCTCGACAACGCCGGCGAGGAGAGGTGACACGATGGCGCGCATCCCCCGCAGACTCGCCCGCATCTGGGCATCAATCAGCCCACCCCGCCGCATCACCCTGACCATGCTCGCCGCCTACCTCCTGTGCGGCGTCCAGGCCGCCCGCGACCTCCTCCACGGCGCGCTCCTGCCACCACCCGCCACACTCATCGGCGCCGTCTGCGTCGCCGCCGGCGCGATCCTCGCCATCCCCACCGCGTGGCGCGGCATGTGGATGGTCGAGGCCCCCGCCGCCGGCCTGATCACGGTAGGGCTCGCCGTCGAGGCCGCCGAGGAGATCCTGCTCGCCCCGAACGGGCACTTGCCCCTGTACACGCTGCTCGTGCTCGTGCTCATGCTGACCCGGATCGAGCGGATTTGGGGGCGTGACTGGGAGCCGGGGCGTGAGCCGCCCGCCACCGTGGATGAGTCGGAGGAGGCGGTGAGGCGCGCGCAGGAGGCGGAGCGGCGGGCTGTGGAGGCCGCCATCGTCAGGGGGGACGCGGCGTGGACGGCGGACTAGTGACGATCATTGTGGCGCTGCTCGGTGGTGGTGGGGCGGTGGAGATGCTGCGCCTGGCCATGCAGGGGCTCCAGCGCGCCCAGCGGTTGCGTCACTCGCATGAGACGGCGCTTGCCCGTGAGCGGCGGCGCGCGAACGAGTGGGAGACGGTGGCCCGCGTGAGCCGCGCGGTGGCGATCGACTACGGGGCGCCGCTGGCGGACCTGCCCCTGGGGCCTGGGGAGAGGCCGATCCGCAACCTGCTGGCCGGTGACGACGACGACAGCGAGGGGGAGGAGCAGTCATGACTGCGACTATCACGGGCCGTGTGGTGACGGCCAGCGGGGACGGAGCTGCGGCAGCACTGTCACTGCGCCCGCTGCGCGCCGCAGCCGGTCCGCTAATCTGACCGCCGCTGAGATCCCAGCTCTGTATGCACGAGGGGCCGCCCCGCACCCGTTTGGGTGCGGGGCGGCCTTTTCGTGTGCTCACTGGAGGATCTGGCGTATCCGGGTGGCGGATAGCTGCCAGGTGGCGGCCAGGTCGGCGACTGGGCGGCCGTCGTCGGCGGCGGCCTGGATGGTGAGGTCGCCGAGCGCGTACTGTCCGGCGGCGTCGGCGATGTGCGCTACCGGGACGCCGGCGGCCATGGCGGCCAGGCAGGCGCCGCGCAGGCGGTCCTCGACCTCGGCGAGGAGTGCAACCCTGGGCGACACTATGGGGGTTGCGGAACGGTCACGCCTCGATCTGGAGCAGCCCCGCCACGCCCTCCAGCGCACGCCGCGCACCCTCCAGATCCGCATGCTGGTAGCCCTGCGTCACCGCGATACTCGAGTGCCCCATGATCGCCACCTGCACCGGCGCGGGCACCTGCAGCGCCATGAGCAGCGTCGCCGCCGAGTGACGCGCCTCGTGGACCGTGTACGGGCGCCCGTCCGGCCGGGACACCCCCGCCACCTCCTGGAGGGCGTGCCAGGCGCGCCGGTCGTCACCGCTCGACCACGGGCCGCCGGCCAGGCGCGGCCACACCAGCCCCCACGGCGACGGCGGGCACTGCTCACGCCACGTGGTGAGCGCCGCCGTCATCCACGGCACCAGCGGGATCACCCGCCTACCCGCCGCCGACTTGACGGGCACCAGGTAGTAGGCGCCGGCCAGGTGCTCGGCGGCATACCAGCCGGCATCTGCCACCCCGGCCTCCCTGGCACGGAGAGGGACGGACTGTAGTTGCCGGTCCACGGTGATCGTCCCCGCGTCGAGGTCTACGCGGTCCCAGGTGAGTCCTAGGCACTCGCCCTGCCTCATGCCCTGGAGGAGTGCGGCGACCCACCGGGAGGGGTCGACCTCGGAGGCGAGGCGGTGGGCCTGCCTCGCCCGGCCGGTCACGCTGGCGGGTAGTGGGGGCCACTGGTCGCGTGAGGCGGCGGCGCGCAGGAGGCGTATCGCGTCGTCGGCGGGGATCGCCCGGCGGCTGTTGGCGGCGCGCTTGGGTGGCTCGGCGTCGAGGATCGCCTGCGGTACCGGGTGGCCCTCGCGGCGGGCGTCGCGCAGCATGCGGGAGAGCGTGGCCCGGCATGTGCGGGCCGTCGTCGACGACCGGCCGGCGTCGAGGATGGCCTGGTCGAGGCGGCGGGCGTCGTGGGCGGTGAGATCCGATAGGCGCCGGTTGCCGATGGTGGGGATGATCCACTTGCGGATCATGCCCTCGGTGGTGGCGTAGGCCTTGGGGCGGAGTCGGCCGGCCTGGATCGGCAGCCACTCGTCGGCCCACCTCTTGACGGTGGCGTGCGACGCGGCGGGGGCCTGCCCGACGGCGGCGTTGACCTGACGCTTGAGGTCCCGGAGTTTGCGGGCGCACTCGGCCCTGGTCTTGGCGGAGACGGTGCGGCGGCGTCGGGTGCCTCGCTCGGTCCACCCGACGTCGACGGCGCCGACCCACCGTCCGCCCTTGACCTGGTATGGGCCTGTGCCGTCGCCGTATGCCATCGTCTGCTCCTCCCTGGCCGGTCTCCCACGCCCGATGATAGCCATCGTGCTAGCCACCTCGGGCGTATGCGCGCGCATGCGGGCGTAGTGTGAGCGGCTGTTTTTCGTTGGAGTTCCGCCGTTTTGCGGCACCCCGCATGGTCAGGGTAGGGGTAGAGCGGCTGTCTTGTAAACAGCAGGTCGTCGGTTCGAGTCCGACACGCGGCTCCACTTGCTCGGCGCGGGCGGATCGTGCCGCCTGTTGAGATCCCCGTGACTGCTCACTGCGTGTACACGTAAGGTGAGGCTCGCCTGTGAATGGGGTTGGTGTGGCCGGCCCTTCAGCCCAGTCGTGAGGAGAGCCGTGGTGGTCAGCCCCTGGGAGATCTACGAAGCACTCATCGACGACCTTCCCGACGACGTCACCGTCGTCGCCTCCCACCGCGGCCCGCGCTGGACTCGCGTGCTCAACTCCGCCGGCGGCCTGGGCTCCGCCTGGTCGCTGGCCGCCACCACTCGCCCGGCCGCCTCCGCCGACGTCCCCGACGGCGGTCGGCCCCTGCGTGACGTCGCCGCCCTGGCCAAGAGCTGGAACCTGGCCGAGGCGAGCGTGGGGCTTGCCGCGATCAACTCCTGGTACTCCCGGCGCGACGTCGCCGCCTCCCACGGCTTCGTCCCCACCGGGGCGGGACTGACCTGGGGCCAGGTCTTCGATCCGTACCGCGACGCCGTCGCCGACCGGAAAGTGGCGATCATCGGGCACTTCCCCTTCGCCGGCCGCGCCCTGTGGCGGGCGGGCGAGCTGTGGATCATGGAACGCGACCCGCGGCCCGGCGACTACCCGGACTCCGCCTGCGAGTACCTGCTCCCGGAGTCCGACTACGTATTCATCTCCTCCTCGAGCCTGGTCAACAAGACCATGCCGCGGCTGATCGACCTGGCCGTCGGCGGCGGGGCGCATACGGTGCTGGTGGGCCCCTCCACCCCCATGCACCCGCTGTTCCTGGACCTCGGGGTCGCCACCGTCACCGGTTTCGTGCCCGCGCCCGCAGTGCGCGACGGCGTCGACCTGGAGGAGCTCGGCGCCCGCGATGAAATCGGCCCCGGCACGCGCATGCACCTGCACGCCGTCGGGGAGTGACCGGTCGGCCCCGGCGTGGGGGCTCAGGGCAGGCGCCAGTCGACCGGCGTCGCCCCCAGGCGCTCCAGCTCAGTATTCGCCCGTGAGAAGGGGCGCGATCCGAAGAAGCCGCGGGAGGCGCTCAACGGCGAGGGATGCGGGGAGGCGATGATCGGCGTCGAGCCGAGCATGGGGGACAGGGACTGCGCCGGCCGGCCCCACAGGATCGCCACCAGCGGCCGGCGCCGCGCCACCAGTGCCTCGATGGCGCGCTGGGTGACCGTCTCCCAGCCCCAGCCCCGGTGCGACGCCGGCGCGCCCGGCCGCACGGTCAGGACCCGGTTGAGCAGCATGACGCCCTGCAGTGACCACGGGGTCAGGTCGCCGGAGGTGGGGCGTGTCACGCCCAGGTCGCTGACCAGCTCGGTGTAGATGTTCTCCAGGCTCCGCGGCGGGCGCACTCCCGGCTGCACCGAGAAGCTCAGCCCCATCGGGTGGCCCGGCGTCGGATAGGGGTCCTGGCCGACGATGAGTACCTTGACGTCGTCGAGCGGATAGGTGAAGGCGCGCAGCACGTCGGTGCCCGCAGGCAGGTAGCCGCGCCCGGCCGCCACCTCCTCACGCAGCCTCGCGCCGATTTCGTGGATGGTGGGCTCCACCGGCGCGAGGGCCGCGGCCCAGGAGGGGTGGATGATCTCGGACAGGGGCTTCGGCTCGGTCACGTTCCGAGCCTAGTGTGCGCGCAGCGGCGTCGGGGTGTCGGCGCGCATCTGCCCCCATGGCGGCGAGCTGCCGGTATTCTCGCAGGGTGAGCCGCTACGACTACCCCGACGACGAGTTCGACGCCGAAACCGACGGTCCGGTGCCCGTCGGGGTTCATCGCGCCCAAGTTCCCGCCTGGCGCAGCTGGATTCCGCTGCTCGCCATCCTCATCATCGTGCCGTTGCTGGCCTGGGGCGCCGTAGGGCTGCTCGGGCGGCACTCGACCGGGGGCGGGGGATCAACCGCGGCGACGGCGCCCGCGGAGGACACCGCGACCGCACAGGCCTCCGACTCCGGGCAGCAGGCCACCGGGGAGGCGACCGCGGAGGCGACGGCCGAGCCCGCGGGCAGCGCCGACTACACGACCGGCATCACGGTGCACAACGGCACCGACACCACCGGCCTGGCCACCCGTACCGGAGACAAGCTGCAAAACGCCGGCTTCACCGCGGTCACCGTCTCGCAGGGCGTGTACTCCCTGGAGGAGCCGGCCGACACGACCGTCTACTACGCGTCCGCCGATCTGGCGGCCACCGCGCAGGCGGTCGCCGACGTGCTCGGGGCTGGTGAGGTGGTCGAGTCCGCCGAGGAGGCCCAGTCCAACCCGATTGTCGTGGTTCTGCGCAGCGACTACCAGGAGTGACCCCTCCTCGCCGAGATCGGTAGATCTTACGTGCCGAGATCGGTAGTTGTTACGTGCCGAGGTCGGTAGATCTTACGTGCCGAGGTCGGTTGATATGGCTGCTGAGACCGGCACAAGTGACACGCCGGGGTCCACGCGAACGGCCCGCGGAGAGCTCTTTCACACCCCGTTTCGGGCCGACGGCGAACCTGAGCGTCTTGCACTCAAGGGTCGAGAGTGCCAGCATTGCGGTTAGCACTCGGACCCGGAGAGTGACAAAGCCGCTCCCCGGGTCCGGTGAACGACCCAGGCCGGCAGGTGAGGGTCGGCGTCGGGCGGGACATGAACGTCGGGCGCCGCCCCGTCCGTCGCGGGCACCAGCCGGCCACCACCCGATACAGGAGCAGCAATGCCCAAGATCATCGCTTTCGACGAGGAAGCCCGCCGCGGAATGGAGCGGGGCCTGAACACCCTCGCCGACACCGTCAAGGTCACCCTCGGCCCCAAGGGCCGCAACGTCGTCCTCGACAAGAAGTGGGGCGCCCCGACCATCACCAACGACGGCGTGACCATCGCCAAGGAGATCGAGCTCGAGGACCCCTACGAGAAGATCGGCGCCGAGCTGGTCAAGGAGGTCGCCAAGAAGACCGACGACGTCGCCGGTGACGGCACCACCACCGCCACCGTCCTGGCTCAGGCGCTGGTGCGTGAGGGCCTGCGCAACGTGGCCGCCGGCGCGAACCCGATCGCCGTGCGCCGCGGCATCGACAAGGCCGTCGCCGCCATCGTCGAGCGCCTGCTGGCCGACGCCAAGGAGGTCGAGACTCAGGACGAGATCGCGGCCACCGCCTCCATCTCCGCCGCTGACGAGCAGATCGGCGCCATGATCGCCGAGGCCCTGGAGAAGGTCGGCCACGACGGCGTCATCACCGTGGAGGAGTCCAACACCTTCGGCCTCGAGCTCGAGGTCACCGAGGGCATGCGCTTCGACAAGGGCTTCATCTCCCCCTACTTCGTCACCGACGCCGACCGCCAGGAGGCCGTCCTGGAGGACGCCTACATCCTGCTGGTCGAGTCCAAGATCTCCAACGTCAAGGACCTGCTGCCCCTGCTGGAGAAGGTCATGCAGTCCGGCAAGCCGCTGGCGATCGTCGCCGAGGACGTCGAGGCCGAGGCCCTGGCCACCCTCGTGGTCAACCGTATCCGCGGCACCTTCAAGTCCGTGGCCGTCAAGGCTCCGGGCTTCGGCGACCGCCGTAAGGCGATGCTGCAGGACATGGCGATCCTGACCGGCGGTACCGTCATCTCCGAGACCGTTGGCCTGAAGCTGGAGAACGCCACCCTGGAGGACCTCGGCCAGGCCCGCAAGGTCGTCGTCACCAAGGACGAGACCACGATCGTCGACGGCGCCGGTGACAAGGACGCCATTGAGGCCCGCGTCACCCAGATCCGCAATGAGATCGAGGGCTCCGACTCCGAGTACGACCGCGAGAAGCTGTCCGAGCGCCTGGCCAAGCTGGCCGGCGGCGTCGCCGTTCTGAAGTCCGGTGCCGCCACCGAGGTCGAGCTCAAGGAGCGCAAGCACCGCATTGAGGACGCCGTGCGCAACGCCAAGGCCGCCGTCGAGGAGGGCATCGTCGCCGGTGGTGGTGTGTCGCTGCTGCAGGCCGCATCCGCCCTGGACGGCCTCGACCTGTCCGACGACGAGGCCACCGGCGCCGCCATCGTGCGCGTCGCCCTGGAGGCCCCGCTCAAGCAGATCGCCATCAACGCCGGCCTTGAGGGCGGCGTCGTGGCCGAGCGCGTGCGCAACCTGCCCACCGGTGAGGGCCTGAACGCCCAGACCGGTGAGTACACCAACCTGCTGGCCGCCGGCATCGCCGACCCGGTCAAGGTCACCCGCTCCGCGCTGCAGAACGCCGCGTCCATCGCGGGCCTGTTCCTGACCACCGAGGCCGTCGTCGCCGACAAGCCCGAGCCCCCGGCCCCGGCCGCCGGCGCGGGCGCCGGTGACGAGATGGGCGGCATGTACTGATCGACTGCCCGGTCGGTTTGACCGGCTCGGCCGGAGTGGTTCGCCGGTAGGCGCGCGTTCCGCGCCGCCGTCGGCGGGCCCCGGCCCGATCGCGACGACGGCGGGCCGTCCCCCTGCTCGGGCAGGAGGGCGGCCCGCCGTCGTATACAAGTTGTCGCGTGGGGACCGGGGCCGTGCCCAGGGGCGGGGGCGTAGCCAACACACCCCGCAGCCCCAGTATCTCCCTGACCGCGGCGTCGCAAAGACCCGCACCACCAACCACCACACACCCAAACACGAACAGCCCGCTAGGGCGTGTTATGTAAGTCGTTTGAGCCAGTGGTCGATGCTGGCGATGTGGGTGGTGGCTTGGTAGCGGACGGCGAGCTTGTCGTACCTGGTGGCCATGGCGCGGTTCTGCTTGAGCTGGCCGAAGCACCGCTCCACGGCGTTGCGGTCCTTGTAGGCCACGGGGTCGAAGGCGGGCGGTCTGCCCCCGGCGCTGCCGCGTCGGCGGCGGTTGTCGGCCTGGTCTGCCTTGATAGGGATGGTGGCCTTGATGTGGTGGTTGCGCAGCCAGTCCCGGTTCCCCTTTGAGGAGTAGGCCTTGTCGGCCAGCACCATCTGCGGCCTGGTGCGGGGCCGTCCACCGGCAGGACGCTGGACACATATCTTGTCTAGGACGGGGATCATCATCGGGCAGTCCGCGACCTGTCCGGCGGTCAGCACCCCGGCCAGCATGCCGCAGGCGGCGTCCACGGCGGCGTGAACCTTGGTCGACCAGCCACCCCGAGAGGTCCCCAGGGCGTGATCCTCGGGCTCCCCCTCCACCAGCTGGGGACTGTCCTTGCGCGCCCCAGCGGCATGCACATGCGCCCGACAGGTGGTCGAATCCACCGACACCCGCCAGCCGATCTTGCCGGCGGCGTCGGCCTGGGCGACAAGGGCGGACTCGATGCGCTCCCACACCCCATCGGTCTGCCAGGCCCGGTACAGGGCGCAGGGCCCTCCACCACGGCCCGTAGCGGGCCGGTACGTCACGCCAGGGCGCACCGACCCGGGTTCTCCACCGTACGGCGTTGATCATGTCCCGCAGCGGATACACGCGCGGCCTGCCACGAACAGGCGGGGCGGGCAGCAGGGGCTCGAGCAGCCCCCACTGAGCATCGGTCAGGTCATGACGAGCGGCAGCGTCTATACTCAACGGTCGAGGCCTTTGGCAGTGTCACGGTTTGTTCTCACACCACCCGTGATACCCCAAAGGCCTCACCCCATCCCGCACACCACGCCGACCACCCCACCCGACTAACGCAACACGCCCTAACGGCCCCCTGCGCAGCATCTGTTCGAGCACTGGGTTACTGGCCTCAGGCATTGCACTTCAACCTGGACAACGGGGTGTTCAGTGCTGGATCGGCGGTTGCGTACCCTTGCTGGGGAGACCGACGTGGTGTTGGATGGCCATATGGGCCAGATAGCCGCCAGTTCCTTCGCCGGGCGAGCGTTCGTGGAGACCCCGCCCTTTCTGCTGGTGGGCGTCGGTGGGATGCTGCGCGTATCTGGGCTCTCTGTGTGGGTGGTCGGCCTTTTGGTTCTTGGCGGAGTGCTGTGGCAGGTGCTGGCACTGGCGAGAATTCGCGGCGCGGGTGACACCGGCGGGGTCCGGGTCAACAACCTGGGGCGCCTGTCGGTGATCGCGCTGCTGGTCCTGTTCGGCAATTGGGGGGCCTTCACCGGTGGGTTGGCATTGCTGGCCCTGTTCCTGGCGGTGTGCGTTGCCCGGCGGTGCTGGCGCTACCCCGACGGTCCGCAGCCCGTGCGACGCCGTGAGCTCAACTTCTTGCGGGGCGTGTAGCTGCCGCGTCGCCGTCCGACGCGGCAGTCGACCGACCCCACCACGCTGACGGCGGGCCGTCCCCCCGCTCAGGCAGGAGGGCGGCCCGCGTATACGTGCGGCGATGACGCTCCGGTGGGCGCGCCGCTCAGGCAGGCGGGGCCTGGTAGCTGAAGCGGCCGGAGTTGGCGGACTCGGCGTCGTCATAGGAGACGGCCGACTGGTCCAGTGCCTGGCTGATCGAATCAAGGCTCGCCTGCACTTGCAGGGCGGTCACGTGCCAGTCGGCGGCGCAGGCGGCCATGGAGTCGGAGGCGCCACCGGTCCACGATGACTGGAGCAGGGAGATGTCTCCCTTCATCCCGTCCACTTCGGTTTGGATGGTGGAGATCCGGGTGCGGGCGCGGGTGGCCGTGTCGGAGACGGCCTGGGTGTCGACGGCGAATACGGGCATGACGAGGGCCTTTCGGTGAGACTGGCCGGGGCGCTTCGGGCTCGGCCTGCGGGCGGCGCCGCGGCTGCGACGCTTGCCCCGACCGTAGAGACCGAGCGGACCCGCCCGCATCCACCGCCGTCGAGCCCTGTGGATTGACCCTGCACGAACCGTGCCTGTGGATGGCGGTGAGCCTGGGGGCAGAGTGTCGCAGATCGGCACAAACGCGCCGTGGGCGTCAGCCTGCCCGGCGCAAAACGTTGGAATTACGCCAACGTGAAACCGGCGTGAAGCGCGCGCAGCGTTGTTTGTGCCGATCTCAGACAGTCTGCCGGTTCCCACAGGTGGGGTTCGTGCGGGGGCAGTCCACAGAGATCGCCGGGGGCGGTGGCGTGGTGTTGCCGGCTGCGGACATCCTCGGCCCATGCGACGATGCGACGACGGCCTTCTGGCGTGGGTGAAGTCCTGCCATGGTGCGGTTCGGCTCCGGGACCTGGAACTCGACCGCACTGAGTACCGCCACGTCCAGAAACTGGTCGAGACTCATGCGCTGATAGCACACCCCCATGGGGTAGTGAGTCTTCCCGGCGTGGGTTGGGATCTGATTCTCGCACGAATCCACGGTGGAGTGATCACCTGCCTACATGCGGCCGCGTACTACGGTTACCCGCGCCCGCGTCTATGGCCGCCGGTGCACCTGGCCGTCCCTCACAGTGCGGATCGGGCACCGGTCCGCGGAGAGGTATTGCATGTCGAGCGCTCCCTCGAACTGCCACCTCCGACCGAGTTCCCGGTGGCACCGGTTCCGCTCATGCTGGCCCGCTATCTGCGCTGCGACCCCCGCAGGGAGGGGCCGTTGATGGCCTGTGACGCAGCGCTCCACCAGGGGCACACCGACACGGACGCCGTCGCGGCGCTGCTGCGCGGCCCGGGCTCGCGGCAGGCTCGGCAGCGCCTGGCCCTGACCAGTCCGCGGACGCGCTCGCCGCTGGAGACCCTGGCCCGCCTGCAACTGCATGACGCCGGGATCCCGTTCGCCGACGGCGTGGACATTCCATATGTGGGGGAGGTCGACCTGCTCGTCGATGACTGGCTGGTCCTGGAACTGGACGGCTATACCTACCACGAGGACGAGTTCCAATTCGCCCGCGACCGCACTCGCGATCGAGAGCTGGTCAGGCAGGGCTACCGGGTGGCTCGCTTCACGCGCAAAGACGTGGAGCTTGGTCGCGTAGGAGCCGAGATCCACCAACTCCTGGCCACCCGCAATCGCGCAGCAGGAAGTGTCGCAGATCGGCACAAACGCGCCGTGGGCGTCAGCCTGCCCGGCGCAAAACGTTGGAATTACGCCAACGTGAAATCAGCGTGAAGCGCGCGCGGCGTCGTTTGTGCCGATCTCAGACAGTAGGCCGCGTCAGTCGGCCGACGAGCCGACGATCGGCTCGGTGATGGCGGCGAATTCGCCCGTGCGCGCCTCTCGCAGCGCCTTGGCCTCCTCACGCTTGGCGCGCAGTTTCTCGGCCAGCTTGGCGCGCTCGGCCTCCGCCAGGCTGGCCCGGTCTGCAGCGGCCTCTTCGCCTGGACGCGGCTTGGCCAGCAACTGGTCCAAGTCATCGGCGCAGGACTCCAGGGAGGTGGTGTGCTCCTTGCTGGAGTCTCCGACCGGCCGGGACCGGTGCGCACGCGGAGCCTCAGGGGGTGTGGGCGCTGACGCCGGTGTGCTGCGCACCGCGGGCGGAGCCGCGTGCACGACGTCGTCGTCGCCGGCGGTCTCCAGGCCGCCGAGGCGGGGATCGGCGGCCCCGGCGCGCGACTGCCGGGGCTCGACGACGCCGTCGGTCGCCTCCGGTTCAGGCACAGGGCTGTTCGTCGTGGCGGCCTCCGCCGGTGCTGCCGACGCCGTGGGTGCCTCGGCTTCGGGAGCGCCGACCTGCGCGGGCTGACAGGGTGCGCACTTGGCGCCCTCGGCCGGCGGGAGCTTCGCGAGCTTGTCCTGCAGGTGCCGCCTTTCCGCCTCCAGGTTCTCCCGCGCGGGCAGCTCCCAGCGGGCGCCCAGCGGGGAGGAGAACAGCGACTCGCGGTCCAGCAGCCGGGTGATGATCGCCAGGCGTGCCCGCAGGTAGTCCTCCAGGGGGATATGTGCGTACTCCTCGCGCACAGCCGTCCGGTAGCTCTTGTACTGCTGCGGCTCGACGGCGAGTGCGCCCAGGTCCGCGTCACTGAGGGCCTGGGCGTCAATGTCGTTCTTGGCGAGGTTGTGGCGCTTGAGGTTCAGGATGAGGGCGCATACGCGGTCTACGGTCTGGTCGGGCACGCCGAGCGTCTGCAGGCTCTTGGCCGCGTAGGCGGCGGAGGCGAGTTCGTCCTCCCCGCCGTTGCGCCGGTAGGTGGACTCGCTCGCAGTGGAGAAGACGCAGCCGTGGTACCAGGTGGCCAGGCGCATGACGTCAGGGTTGTGGGACTCGTCGGCAAGCTCGTCGACGCGCGCCAGCATGTTGATGACGTGCTTGAGATCGTGGAAGTGCCGGTCCGGGCTCGTCCAGCAGGCGACGAGATCCTCTCCGGTGGAGCGGATCTGCTCGACCGGTGCCGTGGCACCGACCGCCTTCGCGCAGCGGACGAAGGCGGACAGCAGCCACTGGGGGGCGTCGATCGCGTCCATATGGCTCATGAGAAAGCCTCCGAGATGAGATGAAACGCAGCCATGGTAGGACCGTTGGCCGGGAACTTGAACCCCCAGGGGTGTTCTACCCGCCACCTTTTGTGCGCGCGTGTCGCGGTCGTCACCGCGCCGACCGACCTCGGCATGCAACAACTACCGACCTCGGTACGTAACAACTACCGACCTCGGTACGTAACAACTACCGATCTCGGTACGTAAGATCTACCGATCTCGGTGGGGTTACTGCGGGGTGACCAGGGCGGGCAGCTCGATATGCACGGTGGCGCCGCCCCCCGGCGTCTGGTCCATGCGGACGGTGCCGCCGTGCCGGGTGATGATGGCCGACACGATCGACAGCCCCAGGCCGGAGCCGCCGGTCTGGCGGTTGCGGGAGGTGTCGGCCCGGTAGAAGCGCTGGAAGACCTTCTCCGCATCCGCCTGCGCCACGCCCGGACCGTGGTCGCGCACCTCGACGACGACGGTCGGCGCGCCGGTGCCGTCGGAACCGTGCGGCACGGTGCCGACGGCGATCTCCACCGGGGACCCCTCGGGCGTGTGCCGGGTGACGTTGCCCAGCAGATTCGTCAGCACCTGCGACAGGCGGTCCCGATCGCCCAGCACCATGACCGGCCGGGCCTCGCTATCGGCGTCGTCGAGCGGGATCAGGGCGCAGTCGCGGTCGGGGGCGAGCACCATCATGTCCGTCAGTGCCCCGGCGGCGATCTGCGTCAGGTTCACCGGGGCCATGGACATCTCCCGGCCCTCATCCATGCGGGCCAGCTGCAGCAGGTCGTCCACCAGCCGGCCCATGCGTGAGGCCTCGGACTCGATCCGGCCCATCACCTCCGCCGTGCGCTCCGGCGGCACGCCACCCATGCGGTACAGCTCGCCATAGCCGCGGATGGCGGACAGGGGAGTGCGCAGCTCATGCGAGGCGTCGGAGACGAAACGGGTCATGCGCTCCTGGGCGACCACCTGGACGTCGAAGGCCTGCTCGTTCTGCTGCAGCATCGTGTTCAGCGCCCGCTGCAGGGAGCCGACCTCCGTCGTCGGCGGCTCGGTGACGGGGACGCGGGCGGACAGGTCGCCGCTGGCGATCTGCCCGGCCACGCCCTCGATCTGCCGCAGCGTGCGGAAGGAGCGTCGCACCAGGTAGGCGGCGGCCATGGAGCCCAGCAGGATCAGGGAGAAGTCGGTCAGGGCGACCTCGAGCCGGGTCCGCTCAACCGTCTCCATCACGTCTCTGAGAGGCAGCGCAATGGCGACTACGCCAATGTGCTCGCCGCTGGTGCGGTCGTCGATAGGCAGGATGATGACCCGCCACTGGTGGTTCAGCTGATCGGAGTCCACCGTGAACAGCTTGGGGTCGGAGGCCTGCGCCACCGCCTCGTCCACCGACAGCATCCGGATGGTGGGGACCCCGTACTTGTCGGCGGTGTCCGGGGAGAGCATCTGGCCGCTATTGCCGTCCAGGTACTGCGCCTCCACGTAGTAGGTGGAGGGCATGGAGGAGTCGGGGTCGGAGCTGTTGATACGGCTGGAGCTGAGCGCGGTCACCCCCTGAGTGCCGATGGCCTGCGCCGTGGCGCGCAGCTGGGCATCGACCTGACCCACCAGCTGGTTCTCGAGCAGCGAGGTGACGGACAGTGATGAGGCGAACAGCCCGACGGTCAGTAGGCCGGTGGTCAGCAGGGCCAGGCGGGTGCGCAGCGGCTGTGCGCGCCACGCCCGTCTCCATGCGGTCAGCAGGTGCCAGCGCCCGCGTTTCACCGGCCGGTACTGGCGTCCCCGGGGTGGGCGGCGCACCGTGTTCCTCACGGTGGCGCGCACGCTCAGCTCGCCTTGGGCTCGCGCAGCATGTAGCCGACGCCGCGGCGCGTCTGAATCAGCGGGGCGACCGGGGTTCCGTCCGCTCCGGAGATCTGGTCGACCTTGCGGCGCAGGTAGGAGATGTAGGACTCGACGATGGCGGCATCACCGTTCCAGTCGTACTCCCACACGTGGTCCAGGATCTGGGACTTGGATACGACGCGGCCCGCGTTGAGCATGAGGTAGCGCAGCAGCTTGAACTCGGTGGGGGACAGGTCCACCTCGACGCCGGCCCGGTGGACCTCGTGGGCGTCCTCGTCCAGAACCAGGTCGGCTACGCGCACGACGCCGTCGTCCTCCCCCTCCAGTGCACGGGTGCGACGCAGAATGGCGCGGATGCGCGCCACGACCTCCTCCAGGCCGAAGGGCTTGGTGACGTAGTCGTCACCGCCGACGGTCAGGCCCTGCACCTTGTCCGCCATGTCGTCGCGGGCGGTCAGGAACAGGATCGGGATGGTCACGTCACGCTCGCGCAGGCGGCGGGCTACGGTGAAGCCGTCCATGTCCGGCAGCATGACGTCCAGCACGATCAGGTCGGGGTCGGCGTCCTCGGCGCCGCGCAGGGCGCCGTTCCCATCCGCCGCCGTAAGCACCTCAAAGCCGGCGAAGCGCAGCGATGATGCGAGCAGGTCGCGAATATTCGGCTCGTCGTCGACAACTAGGAGACGTGCCTCATGAGATGCCTGCTGAGAGTCGTGGATTCGGTCCATGCCGCCACTGTGCACGGTGAGTCTGGGAGTCGCCTGGATGCTGAATGGGAGTGGGGAATGTGTTTTCCGGAGGTGTTTCTCCATCCGCGATCACGGCCCCCGGGGCCGGGGCCGGGGTCTCCCCGGTGCGGTCGGCCGCACCGGGGAGGAGGGCGGGGCGGGTCGAACTCGGTCAGATGAACTTGAGCGGGTCGAACTCGGTCAGCGGGATGATGCGGACGCGCGGCAGCGCGATGGTGAAGGCGTCCACGTCGGTCTCCAGGTCGTAGACGGTCAGGCCGCGCGACTCCAGGGAGGCGAGGTGGGTGTTGAGGAACTCCCGGAAGCACAGCACGTCCACCTGGGCTCCCGCATCCAGGAGGCGCTCGACCTGGGGGACGTAGTCGCCGTCGTGCGAGCCGAGCAGGACGTGCACGTCCTCGCCGCCCTCGACGCGCTCGGCCAGCGCCTCCAGGGTCCGCTGAATACCGATGTCGACGACCTTCTCCTCCTGGTTGCCGGAGCCCGCCAGTGGGATGGGGCGGTAGTCCATGGCCAGCAGCGCCTGGACGAAGCCCATGGGCATGTGGCCGGAGGTGGCGTTGAGGAAGAACAGGGCGCGGGTCTCCGCGCCGTCGGACTTCTCGTTGGCGAGATCGTCGCAGAAGGACAGCACGCGGTCCCACCGGGGACGCTCGTCGGGCTCCGGGCGGCGCCCGAGCACGCTCATGCCGAGGGTGGCGTCGATGTTCTCCCCGTCCACAAGAAGATACGTGGGTGTGGTCATGGTGTCATGCTAACGGCCCACGCCCGCGCACTCACCGGGTGAGTTGCGTGGAACCCGCTGACTAGTCGCTAAGAAGGGGGTGAGCTGTCGGTGCCTCCGGGCACGCGGCCCCGGGCACCGGTGCAACCGTGACGGGCGTGTGGCCCATGACTTAGGCAATCATAAGTGCATGACGAAGACGCTGCCCGCCGCCCGTCCCGGCCCCGAGCTGACGGCGGCCGTCGTTGCTGCAAAGGCGCGGCTCGGTACGCGCGCCGGTGTCCGCGCCAACGCGGCGGCCGCCCTGCTGACCGGCGCCGGCGCACTGGCCGACGCCTGTGCCCTGATCGCAGTTGCCCGTGCGCTCGCCCGTCTGGCGCCCGCCGCCGTTCCGGCCGTAGCCGAACACGCCGGCGCCTCCGCCCCCGGTGAGTGGGGGCGCCACCTCGCCGCGGCCACGGCGGCGGCGCTCGTCTCCGCGCTGTGCGCGGCCGCCACCCAGTACATCGCCCAGGTCAGTGCCGCCACCGAGGAGGGCGCCCTGCGCCGCCAGGTGCTGGCCCACCTGTTCGAGCTCGGCCCGGCCCGCGCCGCGGACCGCTCCGGCGCCACGGTCACCCTGCTGACGGACGGTGCCGAGCGGGTGGCCGCCTACCGGCAGACCTTCCTCGTGCCCACCACGGCCGCAATCGCCTCCCCGCTGCTGGTGCTGGCACTGGTCGGGACGGCGGTCGACCCCCTGTCCGCGGGGGTGCTCGCCGCGGCCTTCATCGCCGTGCCGGCCCTCGTCGTCGTCCTGCACCGGAGGCTGCGCCGCTCCTCCGCCGCGTCCCGCGCCCAGCGCATGCGGCTGAGCGCCGAATACCTGGACGCCATCCAGGGACTGACCACCCTCGTGCTCGCCCGCGCCGCCGAGCGCCGCGCCACCGACCTGGAGGCCTTCGGGGAGGCCAACCGCCGGGCGGTGATGCGGCTGCTCGCCGGCAACCAGCTGGTCATCCTCATCACCGACGGCCTGTTCTCCCTGTTCCTGGTCACCGCCGCAGCGGTGCTCGCCCTGATCCGCCTGGCCTCCGGGGCGATCGGGCTCGACGGCGCCATCGCCCTGGTGCTGATCTCCTTCATCCTGCTTCAGCCCCTGGGGCGCGTCGGCAGCTTCTTCTACGTGGGCATGGGCGGCATGGCCAACCAGCGGGCGCTGCGCCGGGTCCTGGCCCGACGCCGCCCGGCCGGCGCAGCGCCGCAGCCCGACCCCGACGACCCGGCAGGCCCGAGCACGGCTGCGCACACCGCCGCGCCCATGGTCTCGCTGCGCGGCGTCACCGCCGCCTGGGAACCGCGCCCCGGCGAGCCCTCCGGCCCCGGCGGGCATCCCGGATCAGCCGCCCACCCGCGGCCCGAGCCACCCGCCCCGGTCACCGTGCTGGCCGACGTAAACCTAGAGGTTGCCCCCGGCGAGCACCTGGCCGTCGTCGGCCCCTCCGGTGCGGGCAAGTCCACCCTCATCTCCCTGATCGCCGGTGACCTGCTGCCCGCCGCCGGGACCGTGCGCGTGGCCGGCACCGCCGCCACCGCCACCACCCAGGACGCCATTCGTGCCGCCAGCGCGGTGGTCACCCAGTCCACCTGGCTGTTCACCGGCACGATCGCCGACAACCTCCGCCTGGCCGACCCCACCGCCACCGATGAGCGCATGTGGCAGGCGCTCGCGGCCGCCAACCTCGCCAGCGAGGTGCGCGCCCTGCCGGAGGGGCTGCACACCGACGTCGGTGAGCGCGGCTCCCGGCTGTCCGGAGGGCAGGCGCAGCGGCTGTCCCTGGCGCGGGCCTTCCTCGCCGACCGGCCCCTGCTGCTCCTGGACGAGCCCACCAGCCAGGTGGACCTGGACGCCGAGGCCGCGATCCTCGACGCCATCGAGCGGCTGTCCGTGGGCCGCACGGTCATCACCGTCTCGCACCGCTCCGGGGCGCTGACCGCCGCCGACCGGGTGGTCCGCGTCGAAGGGGGCGGCCTGCGATGAGTACCACGCCCTCGCCCCGCCCGGGCGGCCGCCGCGCACTGGCCGGCTGGCTGCTCTCCGTGACCAGGCCCGTGCTGCCGCCGCTGCTGGGCTCCGCCGCCTGCCGCGTCGCCGACCAGCTGGCGGGCGTGGCGCTGCTCGCCCTGGCCGCCCACGCCGTGGTCGACGCCGCCCTCCGCCTCGCCGCAGGCGGCACCGTCCCCCCGCTCGGGCCGGTGGCCGGCGCCATGGCGGCCCTGTCACTGCTGAAGGCGGCGCTGCGCTACGGGGAGCAACTGCTCGGGCACACGGTCGCCTTCACCTCCCTGGAGCTGCTGCGCGCCGAGCTGTTCCGGTCCCTGGCCCGCCGTGCCCCACGGGTACTGACCACCGCCCGCTCCGGCGACCTGCTGGCCCGCGCCACCAAGGACGTGGACCGCATCGAGGTGTTCTTCGCCCACACCTTCGCCCCCGTCGTCAGCGCCCTGCTCGTGCCACTGGCGGTACTGGCGGCCATCGGGGGCGCCACCACCTGGCCGGTTGCCGCCGCGGGCGCCGCCGTGCTGGCGGCGGCGGTCGGGTGCGTCCCGCTACTCGGCAGAAGGATGACCGCGGTCGGCTCCCGGCGCGTGCTCGCCGCCCGGGCGGAGCTGACCCAGCACGTGACCGACTCCGTGCAGGGACTGGCGGAGGTGGTCGGCTACGGGCGCGGTGCCGAGCGCCTGGAGCGCACACGCCTGCACGACGACGACCTGGCCGCGGCCGGCCGCCCGCCGGCCGCGGCCGGAGCGCTGCGCCGGGGCGCCGGGCAGCTGCTGGTACTGGCGGGACCCATCGCCGTGGTGGCGGCCGGCGCGGGCCCGGTCGGCGCCGGGGTCGTCTCCCCCGCCGCGCTGGCCGCCGCCGCAGCCGCCGTCCTGCGCCTGGGTGAGGTCACGCGCGGCGTGG